>DBGAPG010000126.1:0-9064 GCA_048438765.1 Collinsella sp. | reverse complement strand
CGTCTCGGACGTGTCGGAACTATCATCCGAACTCTCATCCTTGGTCTTGGTCGCAGCATCACGCGACGTGCCCTGCGGCGTGCTATTGGCGGTGCTCACGTCCTCGTCCGAAGCCGACTGCTCGTCGGTCAGCGAGGTAATGACCAGCACTTCCTCGTTGTTCTCGGCCGTGGTCTGAGCGCGCACCACAATGGTGTAGTACACGTCGTTTGCCGATTTCTCAACCGACGAGACGGTGCCAAGCGGAAGGCCCTTGGGGAACACGCCGCCAATGCCCGAGGTCACGATGATGTCGCCAACCTTAACATCGGAGTCGACGCTCACGTACTCAAGACGCAGCGTGCCGTCAGCCTGACCCTGCAGCATGCCCTGGGCGCGCGTGTCCTGCACCATAGCGGACACGCCCGAGTTCTCGTCGCCAATCAGGCGCACGGTGGACGTCTTGGCCGAGACTTCGATGATCTGGCCGATAACACCGGCCGAACTCGTCACAGGCATGTTGATGGTAAGGCCGTCGGCAGAGCCCTTGTCGATGGTTACGGTCGAGGTCCAGGCATCGCCCGAGGCACCAACGATACGAGCAGCGGTCGATTTGAGGTTGTAGGTCGACTGCAGCCCGACCAGCCCCTCCAGACGCTCGGCGGTCTTTTGAGCCTCGGAGAGCTCAGCAACCTTAGAGGTCAGCTCCTCGTTTTGCTTCTTGAGCTCGTCGAGCGTGTCCTGCGACGCCGTAAGGTTAGAGAACACGTTGCCAATGGCATTGAAAGGAGCCGCCACAGCCGAACCCACAAAGCGCACCGGCGAGGTAATCGTCGTTACGCCCGAACGCACGGCATGAATCGGTCCTGTCTCGCCCTCGCGGATGTAAAACGTGAGCAGCAACACCGAAATCAGGCTGAAAACAATCAACGGGCGCATACCCGTTGATTGTCGCTTGGTATTCAGATTTGTGGAGAAACCCGAAGATCGTGCCAAATGGAATCCACCTTTTGGAAATTAAGCATTGGTCTGGACGAAGCCGCCATCAAACGCATTGGCCTCGAGCACGCGGGCGCAGCCGTTAACGACGTTATCGAGCGCCGTAGGACTGACGTTGACCGAAACACCGGTCTCATCGCGCAGGCGCACGTCGAGACCGCGTAGCAGAGCGCCACCACCGGTCAGCAAAATGCCGTAGTACATAAGGTCCGAGGCAAGATCGGGCGGCGTGGCATCGAGTGCGTCCTTGACGGCCTTGGCCATCTCGTCGAGCGGCTTGTTGAGTGCGCGACGAATCTCCTCGCTCTCGATGCGCACGGTCTTGGGCAGACCGGTGATCACGTCGCGGCCGTTGACCTCGACGTCGAGCTCGTCCTTGAGCGGCACGGCGGAGCCGACCTTGATCTTGATGTCCTCTGCCGTACGCTCGCCGATGGCCAGGTTGTAGGCATCACGAACGTGCGTGAGGATGGCCTGGTCGAACTCGTCACCGGCAATACGGATGGACTGCGAGACGACGATGCCGCCCATAGCGATAACAGCGACCTCGGTGGTACCGCCACCGATGTCGATGACCATGGAGCCGGTGGGTTCCTCGACGGGCAGATCGGCGCCGATAGCGGCAGCCATGGGCTCCTCGATCAGGTAGGCCTGGCGAGCGCCAGCCTGGATCGTGGCCTCAAAGACAGCACGCTTCTCGACCGACGTGACGCCGGAGGGAACGCAGACGACAACGCGCGGGCGCGGGGTCCACGGATAGCGCTTCTCGGACGCCTTGTCGATAAAGTAGCGAAGCATGGCCTCGGTAACATCGAAGTCGGCGATGACGCCGTCCTTCAGGGGACGAACAGCCACGATGTTGCCGGGCGTACGGCCGAGCATGCGCTTTGCCTCGATACCGACCGCCAGGATGCGCTCGTCGTTCTTGTCGATGGCGACTACAGAGGGCTCGCGAATGACGATGCCCTTGCCGCGCACGGAGACAAGCGTATTTGCGGTGCCGAGGTCGATGGCAAGATCGCCCGCATAGCTACCGAAGAACATATCCATCAAAGAAAACAACGCAACTCCTGATGTGTTGGATGATTGCTGGAAAACTACTAGCTGATCATACTAGCGCAAGCCCGGCACCTCACTTGCGGTGAAGCGCCGGGCAAAGCTAAATCCCATAAGGTCACTACTGGTTGTCAGCAGCCGAGAAATCCATATCGAGCGAGGAAACGGCCCAGCCGATATGATTGTCGGAGCGCACGAATTTGACGGTGTACTCCTGCTCGCCGCCCTTGGACAGCGAAGCCTTGACCTTGGCAGTCGTCTCGGTCATGGACTGATCCATGCCCTCGACGGACACGGTGGCGCCCTGCGGAATCGAGGAGATGATCATCGACTTGGCGTCCTCGGACAGGCTCGAGGCCAGGCAAGACTCGGCCTTTGCGGTGTCACCGTCGCCGGCAGCCTGGAACAGATCGGTGATAACCGACTCCTGCGAGGGGAAGCCAAAGCCGCGCGTGTAGGCAAAGCCCAGACCGCCCGCAGCAATCAAAATGAGCAGAAGCAGCACGATGAAGACTTTGAGACCCGTGTGGCGATGGCGACGACGGACCTTGGCCTGCTTACGATCCTGACGGTCCTGCTGGACCATCTCGGACTCTGACAGTGTAAAGAAGCCGGTGTCCGAGGGATCGGGCATAAACTGACCGGTCGCGCCCGTAGGATCGAGCGGATCGACGGCAGGAGCGTCCATCGCAGGCGCCGGAGCCGTGGCCATAGCCGTCTGGGCAGACAGCGCGGCAAGCGAATCGTGCACGCGGGCAAGCTCATCGGCCTGCTCGGAGGTAAGCTGGTAGATGCCATCGGCAGTAGCGGCGTTAAAGGCGTCGAGTGCGTCGGAGGGACGGCCGGCGGCAGAAAGCGCCTGACCCATGCCGGCGTTGAGCGCGCGCGTGTCGTCACGGGGACCGGCAAAGTCGATAGCCGTACGGTAGGTCTCCACGGCATCCGCCGGACGGCCGAGCTTAATGAAGCAACGACCGAGCTCGCCGAGTGCGGCGGCAGGAGCCGGATTGGCGCCGTCGATGGCAGCCTGACGGAAGGCAGTACCTGCGTTGGCATAATCGCCCGACTGGAACAGCGCATTGCCCAGGCCCAGATAGGCCTTGAACGGCGTGGCATAGGAAGCATCCTGCGTAGCAGCAGAGAACGCCTGGGCGGCCGTCGTGTAGTCGCCCACGGCGGCGAGCGCCTTGCCGCGGTTGGTGAGCAGCGCGCCGCGCTTGCCGTAGGTGCCGTCGTTGAGGGCGGCAGCATAAGCCTCGGCGGCCTCGGCATACATGCCCAGGTGCATCAAGGCGTTGCCACGAAGGTGATCGGCCTCGCCCATAATCTCATCGGGAGTCTTTGCCGCCCCAAGCATCTGGGCTGCAGCGGAAAAATCACCCGCGCGGTAAGCGGCGCGGCCCTGTTGGATCAGCTGGCTATTCAAGGAAGTCCCCTTTACTCGTGAACGATCTCGACATGGACGATCTCGTCGCCGGCACGCAGCTGCGAAATCACATCGAGACCCTCGACCGTGGTACCAAAGACGGTGTAACCGGAATCGAGGTTATGCTGGGCGCCCAGGCAGAAGTAGAACTGCGAACCCGCGGAATCGGGGTCCATGGAGCGTGCCATGGCAAGGGCACCATCGACATGGCTGTTGCGCGGATTGGTGGCAAACTCGCCCTTGATGCAGTAGCCGGGGCCACCGGTACCGGGCATGCCGTCGGGGCCCTCAAGACCAGCGGCGACGTCGGCGCCGGACATATCGCGGGTATTGGGGTCGCCGCCCTGGATGACAAAACCGGGCACATAGCGATGGAACTTAAGGCCATCATAGAAGCCCATCGTAGAAAGCTCGCAGAAGTTCGCGACATGAATGGGAGCGCCCTCGCCGTCAAACTTGACCTTGATGGTACCCTTCGACGTCTCGATAACGGCGCACTCGTCGCCGGCAAGCTGATACTCGGGCGTGTAGAGCTCTTTCTTAAAACCAAACATGTGGTTCCTTCCTCGTGCGTTTAAAGCATATTTGTACGAATTGTAGCAATAAGCATGCGCTTACATCAATTGCGCACGTAGGTTATGCCGACTATGGCGAACTAATTTTAGGAACGCTGCTGCGGCTTCCAGGAACCCACATTGGCGTCGTACTGGTTCAGTGCGCTGTTGCCGCCCTGCGCGATGGGCGCCAGGATATCGCTTTGGTGGGAACTCATCGACTCACCATCGGGAATGGCCAGCGAGATGTCCCAGCTCTGACAGATCACGTCGACACGCTCGTACATCCACTCGGCAAGCTGCTTTAAGTGGGCGATGTCGTCCGCATAGACCGTATCGTCCTGATACTTAAGGTTGTTAAGCTCATCTTGCGTCTTTTTGATTTGGTCGCGCAGGGCGTAGGCACTCTGCGACAGCTCCTGGCGGGTGGACAGCGGCGTTCGGAGATAGCCGTTGTTAAAGGAATCGATGACCTCGCCGATCTGGTCCTCATCACCGTAGGACACGATGGTCTGATACAGACCGTCGAGTCTGGTATAGAGCTGATCATCGGTGAGCACGGTTTCTTCCTGGACCACCTCGGCAGAATCGTCCTGCTTGGTATCGTCCTCAGTCGCCTCGCCCTTTTGGCGCGTGGGGAAGGTCGTCTGCGCAGCCTGGCCAAACTGGTCGTAGAAGGCAGGCATGACACCCATGGGATCGGCCGTCACGAACCAATAGGCACCGCCGCAAACGACGGCAAGGACCGCGATGACGATGAGCGGCTTGGGGATATGACGCTTGTGCTTGTGATAGGCGTCCTCGTCGGGATGCACCTTGCGCTTGGGTTTTTGAGCATCGTCATGCAGGGAAACGGGCGTGGGATTATCGACCTTGGGGATACCGAAATCCTTATCGAAAGCCGGCAGCACGCAGGTCTCGTTAGGATCGGCGGCGTCCGAAAGAACCGCGGCAGCCGAGGCGGGCGCATGAGGCACCTCGGTATCGATCTGCTCTTGCGTTAGGCGCGGAAAGCCCGCCGTGCGGCCCGCTGCCAGGTCGGATGCGGCCGCGTCCTCGGAGAGGATACCCGGAGCAGGGCGTCCGCATTTTGGGCACGTGCGATCATGCGGAGAAAGACGGGCACCGCAGCCCTCACAGAACACGAACTCGGTGTGCTCGGGACCATCGCCCGGACCCACATAGGCGTTGCAGTAGGGGCAGAACGAGGCGCCGTCCTCGATAGTCTTAAGGCAATGCGGGCAGATCACGGCATCCTCTTTTCGAAGCAATTCAAACAATCGAGGTTAGAGCATAACATCGCCACGGCCCCACAGGAACAAGGCACCAATTCAACATCGCCAGGGCGCGTAGCTACTTCTTCTTTTTGCTTGGCATCGAGACTTTGATGCCTTGGGCGGACTTGGTCACACGAGAGCGCTTAGCTCCGGTACTCTTCTTTTTCTTGGGCTGGGCCTGGGCCACGCCCTCGAGTGCGCGGGCCTCGGCCTCGCGAGCGGTGCGATCTTCGCGGCGCTGCGCCATGTCGGCGGCGACGCGCTTGGCAAAACGTTCGGCCGTCGAGCCCGTCGAGCTCACCTTGCCGCCACCGCGACCCAGGCGGACGCGCACACCGCGGCCAAAACCAGTTGCGGCATGACGACGACGCGGCTTGAGCGAATCCATCATCGTGGCGAGCTTAAAGAACACCGAGCAGGTAAAGACCACGATAACAGCCAAGATAACCATCTGGCCCATCGACAGGTTGGCAATAGACAGCAGCTCCGGGAATCCGATAACGCCCACCAGGATGCCGGCGACTACAAACACAAAGAGCACCACACGTAAGGGCGTGAGAGGCTGCGAGATGCGCCAGATTAGGCTGACGCTCGCCGCGCACGACGTAAGCAGGCACATCGTAGACAGCGTGAGCTGGCTAAAGCCAAACACGCGCGCCACAAAGATGTCGAGCGCCGCAGCCAAAATGACCGCAATCGACGCCGGCAGTGCACGCTTGAGTACGTTGCTCAAAAACGCACCCTTCACACGAGCATTGTTGGGCTCCAGGCCCAACACAAAGCCCGGCGCGCCGATGCAGAAGAAGTTAATGAGCGTCATCTGGATGGGCTCGAAGGGGTACGGCGGCAGCGCGATACACAGCGCCGCCAGGCCCATCGAGAACAGCGTCTTGGTCAGGAACAGTGAGGCCGAACGCTGCAGGTTGTTGATGGAGCGACGGCCCTCGGCCACCACGGCGGGCATCGAGGCAAAATCGTTGTCGACGAGTACGATTTCGGCCACATTACGCGCGGCATCGGAGCCGGCCGCCATGGCGACGGAGCAGTCGGCCTCCTTGAGCGCCAGCACGTCGTTGACGCCGTCGCCCGTCATGGCCACGGTGTGCTCGCGGCGCTTGAGCGCCTGCACGAGCTCGCGCTTCTGCTGCGGGGTCACACGACCAAAGACATGGTAGCGGTCCACTGCGGCATCGAGCTTGGCCGGCGTATCGAGCGTCGTGGCGTCCACATAAGCGTCCGCCCCCGGCACGCCCACCACGCGCGCGATCGACGACACCGTACGCGGGTCGTCGCCGCTGATCACGTTGAGGGTCACGCCCTGCTCGTTAAAGTAGCCGATGGTCTCGGCCGCCGAGGTACGAATCTCGTCGCGGATGGTCACAAATCCCACGGGCTCGGCCTCGCCCACCATATCGCCGTCGGGCGTAAAGCCGTCCACACGGGCCACCACAAGCACGCGGCAGGTGTCGGCAAGCTCGGCCACACGGTTCTCGACCTGCGCAAAGGCGCGCGCCGAAAGCACAAATTGCGCTGCGCCCATCACATAGGAGCCCTGCGCAAACGAGGCGCCGCTCCACTTTTTAGACGACGAGAATGGAATGACCGACAGCGGCTCGGACACCTCGACCGGGCGATCGGCGTAATAGTTGAGCAGCGCCTGGCAGGTCTCGTTGGCATCGGCCGAAGTCGCACGTGCCACGTTAGCCAGCGCAAAATCGAGCACTGTGGTATCGACGGGAACAGCCGCCTCGTCCGAGTCCACGCCAAAGCCAACACCCTCAACAGGCAGCGGATACGTGCCCTCGACCTCCATACGGCCCGACGTGATGGTGCCCGTCTTGTCCAGGCACAGCACGTCGACGCGAGCGAGTGTCTCGATGCAGTAGAGCTGCTGTGCCAGCACCTTGCGGCGGGCCAGGCGCACCGTGGCGATGGCGAGCACCGACGAAGTCAGCAGCACCAGGCCTTGCGGGATCATACCCAGCAGGGCGCCCACCGTGGACAGCAGCGCCGACGAAGGCACATGACCGGCCAACAGCTCGGAGAAGCACCACGAAAGCGCGCTATCGCCCGGGGTTCCCGCGGCATCCCACAGCTCGCTCACACTCGAGGCAAACAACGCCAAACCGAGCGGGATCATGATGATGCTCGCAAAGCGCACGATGGCGTTAAGCGCGTTCATGATCTCGGAATTGACCTTTTTGACGTACTTGGCCTCGTTATTAATTTTGGCCACGTAGTTGTCGGCGCCGACATGGATCACGCGGGCGCGCAGCAGGCCCGAGTCGATAAAGCTGCCGCTCATGAGCTCGGAACCGGGCTGCTTCTTAATAAGGTCACTCTCGCCCGTCAGCAGGCTCTCGTTCACGAGCGCCTCGCCCGATACCACCACGGCGTCGGCCGGAATCTGGTCGCCGCGCCCCAGGCGGATGATGTCGTCGAGCACGATCTGGTCCAGGTCGAGCTCCACCTCGGCGCCGTCGCGCACCGCGATGGCCTTCTTGGAGGTCAGCAGTGTGAGCTTATCGACCATCTTCTTGGAACGCATGGACTGGATGACGCCAATAGCGGTATTAAGGAACACCACGAACAGGAACGTCAGATTCTTAAACGAACCGGTCAAAATGACCAGGAACGCCAAGATCACGTTGATCAAATTGAACAACGTGCAGAGGTTCTCGATGATGAGCTCTTTGACCGACTTGGTCTTGAGCTCCATGTTGCGGTTGATCTTACCGGCGGCGATGCGCTCCTCGACCTCGGCGGTCGAGAGTCCGCGCTCGATATCCGTTGCTGCCATACCACGTCCCATCACGTCGCGTCGGTATAAGAAAAACCGCCCGGACCATGCGAGGTTCGGACGGTCTTACGTTCGATGGTGCCCCATGTTGGATTCGAACCAACGGCCTTCTGCTCCGGAGGCAGACGCTCTAATCCCCTGAGCTAATAGGGCCAACGTTTGACATTATACCCAAGTGCACCACGGGCTATCAAAATAAAAGAAAAAGCTTTGCAATTCCGAGGAAGACGCGGCGCAACGGCCCACTTTAGAAGGCAAAAGCGAGTCAGATAGTATAAACTCTCATGCACCATATATACACGGCTCGCATTGCGGGCCGTTTTTGCAAAAGTTATCCATCGAGGTGAGAGGCACACCATGATTGCAATTCTGAAGCAAAGTGCCAGCGACGAGGCCGTCGGCCATATCGTCAGCTGGATTGAGAAAAAGGGCCTGAAGACCGATGTCTCGCGCGGCGAGAACGAGACGATCATCGGCCTGGTGGGCGATACGACCAAGATCGACCCGTTCCTGCTCGAGTCCATGGATGTCGTCGAGCGCGTGCAGCGCGTCTCCGAGCCTTTTAAGCGTGCCAACCGCAAGTTCCACCCCGAGGACTCCGTCATCGACTGCGGCCACGACGTCAAGATCGGCGGCGACCAGTTCCAAGTCATCGCCGGCCCCTGCTCCGTCGAGGGCGAGAACCTCATTCGCATCGCACGCCGCGTAAAGGCCGCCGGCGCCACGATGCTGCGCGGCGGTGCCTACAAGCCCCGCACCTCCCCCTACGCCTACCAGGGCATGGGTCCCGCCGGCCTCGACCTGCTGTGCGAGGCGTCTGCCGAGCTCGACATGCCGATCGTCACCGAGATCATGGACCCACGCGACGTGCAGGTCTTCTTGGACAAGAAGATCGACGTCATGCAGATCGGCGCCCGCAACGCCCAGAACTTCCCCCTGCTCAAGGAGGTCGGCAAGACCCAAACCCCGATTC
>DBGAPG010000125.1:0-16984 GCA_048438765.1 Collinsella sp. | reverse complement strand
GTTTGGAAGATGAGGCTGGGATGGACAAGGCTGAGTTGCGACGGGCGATGATTGCTCGGCGCGATGCTCTCGATTTGGATGTGCGGGCGGCAAAGTCCGCCGCTATCTGTGCGCGGCTTGTTGAGCTGTTGGATCGCTCGGATGCCGCGGCGCCGCGCATCGTTGCCGTCTATGCCGCGATGGGTTCCGAAGTCGATCCAGCCGCGTTTGCCGCAGCGGCCGCCAAACGCGGCTGGCGCGTGGCCTATCCGTGCATGTTCTCGGCAACAGACGCCGCAGCTTGTGGCCAGTGCATGTGCATGCGGGCAGTTGCCGCCGACGATGCGTCCGCGGCGCCGTTTATCGCCCACCCCACGCGGGCCTTTGCGGCCACGGACATCGACAGCAGCCGCTTCCCTATCGTGCCTGCCGAAAAACTCGACATGGTCGTCGTGCCGCTCGTAGCCTTCGACCGCACCGGTGCGCGCCTGGGATACGGCGGCGGCTGCTACGACCGCTACCTGCCCATGCTCTCGCCCGCATGCCGAATCATCGGCATCGCCTTTGACGAGCAACGCGTCGACGGCGTTCCCACCGACGCCCACGACTTGCCGCTACCCCACATCGTCAGCGCCTGATCGCCGCAGTATCGAACCCGCAAGATGAGCGTGGAAAATCTCCCACTTTGGGCCCCCTTACGAGCCAAAAACGGGAGATTATCCACGCTCATTCAACAAGCGTCCAAAAATCCACGCTCGTGTGTCCGAAAAATCCACGCTTAACCAATGCGCGTCCAGATTTCCACACTCGTCCGTCCGGATTTCCACGCTCGTGCGGCTCAACGCTCTACAACCGCCTCAGCACACACGCGCGGTACGCCGGCAACTTTGAGCTTGCGATCGAGCTTTATCGGGTCCCTCAGATCATCCCAGCACAAGCGCACGATCTTGCAGTTATCAAGCAGCGAAAGCCTCGACTCGCGCTGACGCTCATCAAACTGCGCCTTCGCAAGCTTACCCTCCTCCGCCGCTTTCTCGCTTTTAACGAATCCGTCGAACTCCCCGATAATCAGTCGGTCGCCCACACGCCACAAGTAGTCAACGCGATATGGCCGTCCCGGCTCAACTGGGTCGAACAGCTCAACTTGCAGCTCCGGCGTCTGCCAGCCGCGCTCGTTCATCAGCGCGCGTGCCTTGGACTCGCCGCCGCTTTCCGACAGGCCATCGGCACACCGCGCAACCCTGCGCGCCGTCACAACACCGCGACGATTCAGGCCAAGCTTGTCGACAGTCTCAACGAGATGCTCCATCGACAACAGCTGCTCATGAAGCGCTGAGTCCGCAATGATCAGTCCCTCGACAAACGACGCATCGACCAGGCAATCCGCAATCGTCTGATCGATATCGGTCACGGCAATATCCATCTGGATTGCCCGCGTTTGACGAGCATAACGATGTCGAATCACCTGAGAGCCCGGCGTCGTCGATTGCGCCGGCGCCGCGGCGATATGGATGTGCGTCAAATTGGCATGCGAAACCGAAAGGCCATAGATAACAGCCGCCGTATAGGAGCAAAACGTCCAGTCGGGATGCTTTTGCGCAAGGGCCCGTACCCGATGCAGATAACGCTGCCGAAACTTGAGCTCGGACCAATAATCCGGACGCGCATACAGCCCCGGCATGACCGCCTCTAGACTTCCCGCCGCAACACGCCGCTCAATCTGCTTTGCCTCCGCCGCCGTGCGCGCGTACACGCAACTCATCTGCTGTTCGCATGCTTTAATGTGACTTGCAAGTCTTTGATTCGCCGTCATGTTTCCCATGTCGCCTCCCAACTCTTGGAACGGCGCAAACGTATCAGACGGTTTCATGCGAAGTCTGACCAAATGCTGTCCGGGCGCTGACCAAATGCTTGACGGTTTTGGACGTTTTAGGCTGATGACTTATATCTGCAGGTAGAAGCCTTACCGAGAGGTCCCTGTCTCCACATTTAGATGCCTGTGTCCATCGGATTATCAGAAAGAAAAACCCGTCGAGATACGAGACTACGCCGAATGCGACTTGGCCTCTTCACGCACCGTCTCTTAGCCGAGCCATCGGCATCTACATACCTAAATAAATGAGCGTGGATAATCTCCCGCTTTGAGCCCCTTCCTCGGCCAAAAGTGGGAGATTATCCACGCTCGATTTGTAAACGTCCGAAAAGCCACGCTCGTGTGTCCGATAATCCACGCTCGTGTGTCCGGATATCCTCACTCGTCACGTCACGGCAGCAGCCACAGCCGCAGCCTAGTGCTCCTCGCCGGCGCGGGCCAGGTCGTAGGGCGTGGTCTGGTAGACGTAGTAGTTGAGCCAGTTGGTGTAGAACAGCTGAGCCTGGCTGCGCCAGACGTTGCGCGGCTCGGCGGTGGGGTCGTCACCCGGAAAGTAGTGCGCCGGCACCTGAGGGTTGAGGCCGCGCTTCACGTCGCGCTCGTACTCCAGGCGCAGCGTGTCGGTATCGTACTCGGGGTGACCAAAGACAAAGAAGCGACGGCTGTCGGTCGACTTGACGATGTACAGGCCCACCTCGTCGGACACGGCCACGACCTCAAGCTGCGGCTCGGCCTCCACGTCCTCGCGGCGCACGTCGGTGTTGCGCGAATGTACGGCATAGAAGCGGTCGTCAAAGCCGCGGACCAGCGGGCTTTGCGGCTTCACCAGATAATGCTCGAACACGCCGCTCGCCTTTGCCGGCAGGTCGTACTTCTGGATGCCGTAATGATGGTACAGGCCGGCCTGCGCGCCCCAACAAATGTGCAGCGTAGAGTGCACGTGCGTGGTGGACCAATCCATGATCTGGCAGAGCTCGGGCCAGTAGTCGACCTCCTCGAACGGCATCTGCTCCACCGGCGCGCCCGTGATGATCAGGCCGTCGTAGTGGATGTCGCGGATGTCGTCGAACGTGCGGTAGAACGTCTCCAGGTGGCCGGCGCTCACGTGCGTGGCCTCGTGCGTTTTCGTGCGCAGCAGGTCCACCTCCACCTGCAGCGGCGTGTTGGAGAGCTTGCGCATGATCTGCGTCTCGGTAGCGATCTTGGTGGGCATGAGGTTGAGGATGAGCACGCGCAGCGGACGGATGTCCTGGTGCAGCGCGCGGTACTCGGTCATGACAAAGATGTTCTCGCTCTCGAGCTGCGCGGCGGCAGGGAGGGCGTCGGGGATGCGAATGGGCATGGATGCTCCTTACGAGTCAGTTGCAGCTATGGTACAACGAGCGGCCCCATCCGCGCGAGTACATCGCCCAGCGATGCCGTCAGCGGCCCAAATCACTCCAAAAGTAGAGATTAAGGCATGCCCAAAAATCTATGGCGCTTTAGCCTAGCAAAGTGGCAGCAGGACGCTACAATGGTTCGACGCGAAAAACTCGGCCGAAAGGATACATATAATGTACCAGACGCGTAAGATCGGTGTGGTCGGCCAGGGCCACGTAGGAGCACATGTCGCCAACAGCCTGCTCATGCAGGGCATTGCCGACGAGCTGTACCTGTGCGATATCAACGAGGCCAAGGTGACGTCCGAGGTTCAGGACCTGCGCGACTCCCTTTCGTTTGTCCCGTACAACACCAAGATCGTCAACTGCTACGACCACTACGAGGAGCTTGCCTGCTGCGACGTCATCGTCAACGCCGCCGGCAAGGTCGCGCTGGCCGCCGGCAACCGCGACGGCGAGCTGTTCTTTACCACCGACGCCGCCCGCTCCTTTGCCAAGCGCATCGTCGACGCCGGCTTCGACGGCATCTTCGTGAGCATCTCCAACCCCTGCGACGTCGTGTGCACCGAGCTGTGGCACCTGACCGGCTACGATCCCAAGAAGATCATCGGCTCGGGTTGCGGCCTGGACTCCGCCCGCCTGCGCACCGAGATCTCCAAGAAGGTCGGCGTAAGCCCCAAGTCCGTCGACGCCTACATGATCGGCGAGCACGGCTTTAGCCAGCTGGCTGCCTTTAAGGCCGCAACCATCGCCGGCAAGAGCCTTAACGAGCTTCAGGCCGAGAACCCCGACAAGTACGCCTTTGACCACATGGAGGTCGAGGAGCTCGCGCGCAAGGGCGGCTACGTAACCTACCAGGGCAAACAGTGCACCGAGTACGCCGTCGCCAACTCCGCCGCGCGCGTTTGCGCCGCCGTGCTGCACAACGAGCATGCCGTGCTTTCGGCCTCTACGCTTATGACCGGCCAGTATGGCGAGGAGGGCATCTTCACCTCCCTGCCGTGCGTGATCGGTGCCGAGGGCGTCGAGGAGGTCTACACGCTGGACCTGTCCGAGCACGAGCTCGAGGGCCTCCACAAGAGCTGCCAGCACATCCGCGACAACATCGCCCAGCTCGACTGGTGGGACGCCGAGGCCTACGACGCAAAGTAGGCCGCTGGCTACCGCAACCTTGCGAATCTATGCGCGATACTAAGCGGGCCGCGCCGGAAATCCCCGGCGCGACCCGCTTTTTGACTCACACGGCACGCTTGCGAATCGAAGGTGAATGTTCTTCGGCAGATGGAACAGGGCGCTTTAATCCTCAAACCACGCGATTGCGCGAATGGGCGAGCCGTCGCAATCCTCAATTTTGAGCGGTGCGCAGCTAAACCAGAACAGATCGTCGCCGCAACAGTCCAAGTCCTTAAGATTCTCGATGTTGACGATATCGCATGCGCGGAACAACTTCTTGTGGCGCGTCAGGTTTTCGTCCGCGATGGGGTCGAGTCCAATTACATCAAAGCCGATGCCCTTGTAGCCGCCGTCGATGATCAGTTCCAACACCTCATCGTCCACGCAAGGATAGTCGCCAAAGTACGCCTCGGTTCCCCAGCGCTTATCCCAACCCAAGTTAAACAGCAAAAACTCGGCTTGGGTCACCTTGTCGCCATAGGGACGGAGCTGCTCCACAGTAATGGCCTCACCCTCGGCGAGCATGCGGCAATCGACAACCAATGCCCTGCCTATAAACTGGCTTGCCGGAAACGCATCGAGCGTCGTGCGGTCGGCAAACAGATGCGCCGGTGGATCCATATGCGTCCCCGTATGGGTGTACATCTGCATGAGCGTCTCTTTAAATCCGTCGTGCTCGTAGGTGCTCGCCGGCTGCAGCTTGGGTGTATCGGCTCCGGGAAATACCGGCATGTCTTCCCTAATAGTGTGAGTCAAATCAAGAACGCGCATGTTCAATCCCCATTTCTTTCTTGGCAAAGCAAAACGGGGCCCGCACTTGGCGGAAGCCCCGTCGTGAGAGGTTATTCCCGGTACCTAGTACTGCTCGATGCCCATGTAGCGACGAATCTCGGGGCTGTGGTCGAACACCTTGCCGCGGGCGGCGCGCAGCTCGCAGCTCATGTTGTAGAAGAAGATCGGCTCCAGGAACGAACGCACGCTGGCAGGCACTTCACCCACGCCGTACTCGAGCGCATCGAGCACCATGACTGTATCGGTGTGCGTGTTGAGGAACGCCAGCGCGCGCTCCTCCATGGGGCGGCACTCGCCCGATCCGAGCTGCACAAAGTAGAACACGCCGGGCTCGGTGGCTTCGAACGGGCCGTGGAAGTACTCGCCGGAGTGGATGTAGCAGCAGTGCTGCCACTGCATCTCCATGAGCGAGCAGATCGCCATGGCATAGGTCTGGCTAAAGTTGGGGCCGGAGCCCAGGATATAGAAGAACTTGTGCTGCTGGCAGAGCTCGGCAAAGCGGGCGCCCAGCTCGGCGTTGACCTTCTCACGGGCGGCGGGCAGCAGCGCGTCCATCTGCTTAAGGCCTTCGTACATGTCGGCGAGCGCTTCGTAGCCCTCCTGCTGGTCGAGCAGTTCGGCGGCGATCAGAGCGCCGATGCCCTGCGGCACCTCGGCCTGCGACACGCCCTCGCCCCACGGATAGACCCAGGTAGTCCACTTGCCGTTGTCGATCTTTGAGCCCTCGCAGTCGGTGAGGGCAACGACTTCGGCACCGGCGGTCAGCGCCATCTCGCAGCCGTCGACGACCTCCTGCGTGTTGCCGCTGTGGCTGCAGGCGATGACGAGCGACTTCTCGCCAAGACTCTTGGGAGCCATCAGGCAAAACTCGCGCGCCGTATAGACCGTCGAGGTAAACGTGGTGGCCTCGCGCTTGAGCAGTTCGTTAGCCGGCATGAGGTCGATCATCGAACCGCCACAGGCGATCCAAAAGACGTTCTCGACCTTGCCCTTGCGCTCGATGATTTCCTGAACCAGATCATGTGCGTTCATGCTGATGCTCCTCCTTGTGGGGCGGCTTTGAACGACGACAGCTCATACCTGCTGTCGTTCTATGTTGTCCTATTTATAGCACGTGTAACAACGCCCGTGAAGTCATCTCAGCAAATTTGTTCTATATTGTTCTATCTGTGGACGTTAGATGTCGAAGACGTAGCGCGAGCCCACGATCTTTTGGCGGCCGAGCAGTAGAGGGCGCCCGCCGGCGTCGGTAAAGTAGGCCTCCATATAGAAGAGAGGCTCGCCGACCGGCACCTCCAGCAGCGGGGCCGTCTGAGTATCGGCAAGCGCAATCTCCACGGTGCAGGGGTCGGACTTGAGCGGCGCGCGACCCGAATGCTCGGCAACGAGCGCAAAGATTGAGTTATCGGTGAGGTCCTCGTCGGCCAGCGTCTGCAGGTAGGGATGGTCGGCGAGCACAAAGGCGTTGTTCTCGAGCATGACGGGGATGCCGTCGGCCGTGCGCACGCGCTCGACCACGATAAGCTCGCAGCCGGGCTCCACGCCAAAGAACGCCGCATCCTCGTGCGTCGCCGCGACCACCGTGCGCGACACCAGACGCGCACCCGGCACCATGTCGTTGGCAGCACAACCCTCAGTAAAGCTCTGGACGTCACCCTTCTGGCGAATCTTGCGCTTGAGCTTGGGGGCGCACACAAACGTGCCCCTCCCCTGCTGGCGGTTGAGATACCCCGCGCGCGACAGCTCCTCGATGGCACGGCGCACGGTGATGCGCCCCACGCCGTAGGACTTCGCGAGCTCCATCTCGGCAGGGATGCGCGAGCCGGCCACGTACACGCCGCGCGCGATCTCGCCCTTTAGGTCGTCCATGACCTGCTGGTACAGCGGCACGGCGGGCACGTCAGTGCGGTCGGTTTTATCGTCGAATGCCATCGTTACACTCCATCCCGCGCATGCTCGGACTCAAATTCTTCAATCGCCGCCATAAACTGCTCGCCAAAGGCGTCGGCCTTTTTCTCGCCGATGCCGTTGACCTGGATAAGCTCGTCGCGCGTCTGTGGGCGTAGGCGGCACAGGCCGCGCAGGGCCTTGTCGGAAAAGACCATGTACGGCGCCATCTCCAGCTCCGTCGAGATCTCCTTGCGCAGGGCACGCAGGCGCTCGAACAGCTCGGCATCGTCGCCAACACGCGGGCGCTGATCCAGCTCGGCCTCCTCGCGCAGCAGATCGACGGCGCGGCGGGCGCGGGCCGAAGCTTTGCGCTTGGACGCACGACGCTTAACGGTAAAGGCGAACGCCTCATCCTCGACCTCGACGGCACGCGGACCCAGCCCCACGACCGGGTACTGCCCCTGCGAGGTGGCCAGATAACCGCGGCCGCACAGCTGGCCGATGATGTCCTTGATGCGCCCGACCGATTCGCTCGACAGCTCACCGTAGCCGCGGTCCTCGTCCAGATGCATCTGGCGAATGCGCTCGGTGTTGCCGCCGTGGAGCACATCGGCGATGAGCGACTTGCCAAAGCGCATGGGACGCGTGGCCACGTAGCGCACGGCGGCGCGGGCCATATCGGTGACGTCCTCGACCTCGAACTGCGTGAGGCAGTTGCTGCAGTTGCCGCAGCTCTCGACGTCGTCCGCGGCGGTGCCGCCCGTACTGGCCGCGGCATGCTCGGCCGCGGCCTCGTCGCCAAAGTAGCGCAGCATGTATTCGCGCAGGCAGCCGGTGGTATTGCAGTAGCCCTCCATCTGGCTGAGCAGACGATATCGATTCTGGAGCGCCCACGCGCGCTGCTCGTCGTCGAGCGCCTCATCGGCAGCATCGCCGCGGTCGATCAGAAAGCGGCGCATGCGAAAATCGTTGCCGTTCCACAGCAAGTAGCAGCTGGCCGGGTCGCCATCGCGGCCGGCGCGGCCCGCCTCCTGGTAGTAGGCTTCGATGCTCTCGGGCACGTTGTTGTGGATCACGTAGCGCACGTTGGGCTTGTCGATGCCCATGCCAAAGGCGTTGGTGGCAACCATCACCTGGATATCGTCGTCGATAAAGGCGCGCTGGCTTTGGCGACGGGCGTCGTTGCCCATGCCGGCATGGTAGCGGCCAACGCGAATGCCGCTGGGGCCCAGCGCCTCGGCAAGCTCGCCCGCCAGCGCATCGACCGTCTTGCGGGTCGAGCAATACACGATACCGCTCTCGCTCGAATGCGCGATCACATAGTCGCGCACCCAGGCAGTCTTGGCCTTGTCGCCCATCTCCTCGCAACCAAAGTAGAGATTCTTGCGATCGAAGCCCGTCACCACCGTCGCAGGGTTTTGCAGGCCGAGCATCTGCTGAATATCCGCACGCACGCGTTCGGTCGCCGTGGCGGTAAACGCCGCCACGATGGGGCGCTGCGGCAGGGAATCGATGAACTCACGAATCTGCAGATAGGCGGGGCGGAAATCCTGACCCCATTGGCTTACGCAGTGGGCCTCGTCAATGGCCACGAGCGGCACGCCAATGCCGGCGGAACCCGCAGCCTCCTGCGCAAAGGCCAAAAAACGCGGCTCGAGCAAGCGCTCGGGCGCCACGTACATAAGCTGGTAGCGGCCCTCGCGCGCCCGCTTGAGCACGGTGTTTTGCTGGGCCGGAGTAAGGCTGGAGTTGAGATAGCTGGGTCGCGCACCCGCCGCGAGCAACGCACGGGTCTGGTCCTCCATAAGCGACAGCAGCGGACTCACCACAAAGGTGATGCCGGGCAGCATGAGCGCGGGCACCTGGTAGCAAATGGACTTGCCGGCACCCGTGGGCATAACACCCAGCGCATCGCGACCGGCAAGGATCGCATCGACCATGCGGTCCTGTCCCGGGCGAAACGAGGTGTAGCCAAAATAGGCGCCGAGCGTGTCGAGCGCCATCTGCTGCATGCTATCGGTCATGGTTTCCTAACGTCCAAGTCATCTGCCGCCGATTATACGCCGCCACGCGGACCGGTGCCGCACGGCTGTCGGCCACGGGCAACGCAATCCAAAAGGAACGAGCGTGGGATTTTTGGACACTTTCCCAACGGCTAATCTCTTGACAAGCGCGCAAACGTCGCTGGTTGAGCATAAGTCAGCGAAAACGCCCCTAAGCGAGCAAGGTGACGTGAAAGAGGAGGGAAGCGTACTTTGGGTACGCGACCGACGATTGAACGTCAGATTGCCGCTTAGGGGCGTTTGCAGCGTCGAGCCGTTACGCGGTTTGGTAAAACCGCGTAACTTACATGACCATAACGTAGCGCGATCCCACGTAGTACTGCTTACCCATCAAAACCGGCTCGTCATCGGGACCGGTAAAGCCGGCACGCAGGTTGAGCAGCGGATCGTGCGGAGCAATGCCCAGCTCGGCCGCCTGCTCGGCGTTAGCTCGAACGGCCTCGACCGTACGGTAGCCAACCGAGACAATCGGCGTTCCGCCAACACGCTCGACCTCGGCAAAAATCGACTTGTCCTCAAGATCGGCCGTCAACAGCTCACGGTAGGCGTCAAACGGCACAAAGATGTTCTCCTCAAAGATGGGCTCGCCGTCGGCCGTACGCACGCGCTTGATATGCAGCAGCAGCGCATCCTTCTGCAGGCCAAAGAACTCCATCTCGTTTTGGCGCGCCGGAACGATCTGGCGATCGATCACGTGCGCACCGGCCTTCATGCCGTTGCCGGCACACAGCGCGGTAAACGTCTGCAGCGTCGAAGCGTGAAACTGGCGATTGATGTGCGGCGTGGAGACAAAGGTGCCACGGCCCTGCTGCTTAACCAGGTAGCCATCGGAGCACAGCTCCTCGACGGCGCGGCGCACCGTAATACGGCTCACCTCGTACTGCTCGGCTAGTTCAAGCTCGGACGGAATACGCTCCTTGGGTGCATAAACACCTTTCTCGATCGCATCCTTGATTTCGTCATAAATCTGCTGGTAAAGCGGTGCATTTTTGGGCGCAGGCATATCTGATCACTCTTATCAAAATAGCTAAATTTCTAATACGTATATAACGTCTAGTTTCATGTTACCTCATATTGATAAAACGATACACCCTCCCTACCAAAAAGCGACAGCTTCATTTTGGTAGGTTTTATCTGGGCAAACGAGAGCCCTCGAAAGCAACGGGGCTTTCGGGGGGGGCTCGTTCGGATGGGTTGCGCAGGACCGGCAAAATGCCAATACCCTACTTGCCGTCGTCCTGCTGCAGGCTGTCCTGTTCGCTGAGGCGCGCCTGCCTGCTGGCCATGCGTGCGGGCTTGTCGGGATCGGGAACGGCCGTGGGCATGGGCTCGTCGACATGACCGCCCCACCAGCCGCCCACAAAGTTGAGCGTGTGGAACACGTTGATCACGGCGCCGGGATCAACGTCGCACACCAGCTTGATAATGTCCTGACTCTCGTAGGTCGAGACAACGGTGTTCAGCAGGTACATCTTTTCGCGGCTATATCCGCCGACGACCTCGGCGCAGCTAATGCCGTGCTGAAAATGGTTTACGTAGGCAGTCATGACCTCGTCTGCCTTGCGCGTCGTAATCTGCAGCGTCACGCGATCGTAGCGACGATAGAAACTGTCGATGGTCTTGGTCGAAATAAACTGGAACACGATGGAATACGCCGCCTTGTCCCAGCCAAACATAAAGCCAAAGATCGCCAGGATAAAGCAGTTGAAACCAAAGATGACGCCCCAGATGGTCTTGCCCGTGTGGTTGGAAACCCACAGCGCGATAAAGTCGGTGCCGCCGGTGGATGCGCCGGATTTAAGTGCGATGGCAGCGCCCAGACCCGAGACCACGCCGCCAAAAATGATGAGCATGATCTTGTCGCCCAAAAATGGAGCGAAGTGAAAGACGTTGAGGAACAGCGACGAGAGCACGACCTGCATCATCGAGAAGATGACGAAGCGCTTGCTAATGCCGCTCCAGCATAGGAGCGCCACGGGGATGTTGAGCGCGAGCATACCGAGCGAAATGTCGATGTGAACGCCGCCCAGCGAGGTAACGCGATCGAGCAGGACCGCAACGCCGGTGAGGCCGCTCGGAAGCAGGTCGGCGGGCTAAATGAACGCCTGGATCAGGAATGTCTGGAGAACGGCGGAAATCGTGACCGCCACGGCAGTAATGGCGCGGCGGACGATGGTGAGGCGGCCGAGTACGAGCACTCGGTCCGTGAGCTGATCGATGGCGTTCGCCACGCAGGCTCCTTTCGAAGGCAGATGTAGTTGTGGGGTATGTCCGCGATTGTAGCATGGAGCGTGCGGGGGCGCTTCAATTCAACCTCCCTCGACAACCAAAACGGGACCAGCAACCCCCACGACCAAAGGGCAAAATTCCAAGTGAGTAGACTTTTTACGATCTGCCGGGCACACCCAAAACCGCCACCCCTGTGACCTGCGGTTTTACAAAGGAAGATATGCATTGTGCTCGGCCTGCGCCAAAAAGTCTACTCACTTAGTCCGAATCGAAGCCAAACGGATCAAAATCGAAACCAAATTGAGCCAGTCCACCGCAAAAAACGTTTGAACCCGTGCTTCTCGCGGCGGATTGACACTACAAAGCGGCCAAAATGTCGGTCAGATTATCAATAACGGCATCGGCTCGCGATTGATCGAGGTTGACGCCCTCGTGCGGACGCAGTGCCAGGACGCGGGCGCCGGAACGTTTGCCAGCCTCGATCCCCAAAGGCGAATCCTCGATAACCAGGCACTCGGCAGGCTCCACCCCCAGCGCCTCCATGGCACGCAGGTAGATCTCGGGGTCGGGCTTAAACGCACTGCACTCGTGACCGCTGATGGTGTAGTCCAGCACATCGGCGATACCGGCAATCTCTACCAGCTCGTCAATGAGCTCACGATAAGACGAGCTCGCGATGGCACACTTCACGCCGCGCTCGTGCAGTGCGCGCATCACCGGCTCCGTCTGCTCGTTGAGCAGCTCGGCATACGGAACGGGGTGGTCCGGGCTGTAGACCTGCTTGTACTCCACGCGAAGGCGCTCGCGCAGCTCAACATCGTCGGGCACCAGCGCCTCCCAAATGGCCGGCTCGTTAGACCCCGAAAGATCGGGGATCTCGTCAAAGTGGAACCCCTTCTCCTCCATAAACGCCACGCGACGACGGTTGTAGAACCACTCGGTATCGACCAGCACGCCGTCCATGTCAAACAGCACTGCTTTGATCATACGCATCTCCTCCCACCTGCCAAAAAGGGACAGGTTTATTTTGGTAGGTTTTATCTTGGGTTTTGCGACGCGACAGGCGCGCCCTCCCCAAAGCAAAAAGGGGACGGGGCACAAACCCCATCCCCTCTCAATCAACCCGTAAGGTCTACTTACTTGTGATTAGTAGGAAAGCTTCCACATGTAGCGACGCATGGTCAGCGGGTGCTGACGGGCCTCGGCGATCTGGTTGCCGTACTCGCGCATAACGGCGAGGTGCAGCAGCGGGTTGAAGTAGGTGACGACGCTCGCGGGCACGGCGTCAGCCAGGCCGTAGTCCTTGGAGTCGATCAGAGCGACCTTGGCGCCCATGCGCTCAAGGAAGGTGAGGGCGCGGGCGTCCATCGGACGGGTAGCGCCATCGGACATGAAGAAGACGTAGGGCTTACCCTCGGTGGAAACCTCGAACGGGCCGTGGAAGTACTCGCCGGTGTTGTAGGCGGCGGCGTCGATCCACTGCATCTCGGTGAACAGGAAGGCGGCGTGAGAGTAAGCCATCTTCTCGGAGGCACCAGAGGCCATGAAGTAAATCATCTTGTCGTCCTTGAAGTCCTCAGCGAACTTCTTGGCGAGCTTCTTGCAGGACTGAGCAGCGTTCTCGCAGAGATCGAAGACGTTGGTGAGGCCGGTGATCATGTCGTCGTACTTGTCATAGCCCTCGGTCTGCTGAAGGATCTCGAGAGCAAGAGCGATGGCATAGCCGGGCTTCTCGCACTTGGCAGCGAAGTTGGCGTGGAAGCCGTGAACGATGACGTAGTCGGCGTCGACGGTCAGAGCGGAGCCAGCCTTGTTGGTGAGGGAGACGACCGGGCAGTTGTGCTTCTTGGCGGTCTTGTTGGCCTCGACGGTCTCGGGCGTGGAGCCACCGAGGGAGCAGGTGATCACGAAGGTGTGCTCGTTGACCCAGGAAGGCGTGTCATAGTTGAACTCGTTAGCGGTGAAGATCTGAACGTTCAGCTTGTCCGTGTTGTTGGCCAGGAAGTACTTGGCGGGGTACAGGTCGGACATGGAAGCACCGCAGCCGACGAAGGCGACACTGTGGATCTCGTGGTTGGACAGGACGTCAGCGACGATCTGCTTAGGGAGGTTAAGGTCGATCTCGTACATCTGACACATTCCTTTCGATTTTTGCGGCGCCACATTGCCGGGCGCTCGCAGGGTTACCGTGATTTGGACCGAGTCGCCGGCCCGTTGAGGATGCGACAAAGGGACTGTCCCATTGTCGCATTTTGGGGATGGAAGCCTGCCTGGGGTATGGGATGCCAGGCAGGCCCCCGGGGGAAAGCGGTTAGACGCTTGGTCGCGACTAGGCCAGGATGCCGGCCGCGGAGAGGGCGATGCCGCCCACGATGGCGATCACGAGAAGCCAACCGGTGTTGACGTTCTTCTTGATGAGCCAGTACATAAGGCCGGTGAGGCCGAGGGAGATCATCTGGGGCATCATGCCGTCCAGGATGTCCTGGATAACGACGGTGCCCTCAGCGAACTGCAGCGGGGTGGTGGCGCCGATCAGCGTGGCGATCATGCCGCCTACGGACATAAGACCCACGATGCCGCAGACATACATGAGCTTCTCCATGAGGTCGCCGCCCTGAAGCTTGCTCAGGTACTCGTGGCCGCCCTGATAGCCCATCTTGGCTGCGAACCAAGTGATCAGCACAGAGGGGACGATGGAGATGAGCATGGCCAGGATCGGGCCCATGATGGAGCCCTGCTGAGCCAGCTGAACGCCCAGACCAAAGGCGATAACACGGATGGTGCCCTGGAAGAAGGAGTCACCGATGCCGGAAAGCGGGCCCATAAGGGAGGTCTTGACCGCGTTAATCGAATCGGGGTTGAAGTTCTCGGGATCCTTGGCGTACTCCTCCTCCATGGAGGCGGTGAGGCCCAGGATAAAGGCGCTCGTCTGCGGGGTGCAGTTGTAGAACGCCATGTGACGGTGGTAAGCCTCTTTCTTAGCAGCGAGCTGCTTGGGGTCGGACTCGTCCGGATAGAGGCGGTCGAGCGTGGGAACCATGCCGTAGAGGAAGCCCATGTTCATCTGACGCTCGTAGTTCCAAGAGGCCTGGATGGCCCAGGAGCGCCAGAAGAACTGGCTGACCTTCTTGTTCAGGGACACGTCCTTGGTTGCGGTTGCCATAGTGTGTTCCTCCTTAGTCTTCGTCGTCTTCGAGCGGATCGTAGTCGGAATCGACACCGGCGGCTGCATGGGACCCGTTGAACTTGAAGCCCATGAAGACGACAGCCAGGCACACACCGATCAGAGCGACCGCGATGACGGACAGGTTGAGGTAAGCGGCGAGCAGGAAACCGATGAACAGGAACGGAGTCATACCCTTCTTGATCATCATGGTGAGCAGCAGGGCCAAGCCGTAGGCGGTCATGATCTTGGTCGAAACGTTAAGACCAGTGGACAGCCACTCGGGAACCATGTTGACGATGGCCTGAACCAGGTCGGTGCCAACAAAGACGGCGAGGAAGATCGGCAGGAAGTACATGATGGCGTACAGACCGGAGCCGGCGCAGATGTGCATACGATAGGCGGTCTTGAACTTTCCGTTATCGATCGCGCTATCTGCCACATGGGTGAGGGCGGCGATGATGGAACGGAACACGATGCCGAGGAGCTGACCCAGGACGGCGACCGGGATGGCGATCGTCATGGCGGTCTCGGCAGAAGCATCGGTCAGGCACGCAAAGGCAGCGGCCACGATGCCGCCCAGGACCATATCGGGCGGAACGGCGGCGCCGACCTGCACCAGGCCCATGGACACGAGCTCGACGGCGGCACCGACGGCAAGGCCGGTGGGCACATCGCCCAGCAGCAGACCGACGAGCGTAGCGCCAACGAGGGGCTGCTCGAAGTTAAGACGACCGAGCAGGCGGGAGTCCCACATGCAGAACACGCCGACGAGGCCGACGAGCACCGCACTGATGAACGTATTCATACCCTTCTCCTTTCAGTCAGGCAAAAGCCTGGTTGATTACAGCTTGGCGTCGATGTCGACGCTCTGATACGTAGGGGTCTGCTGGACATAGAGCTTGATGCCCATGTCGAGCAGCTGGTTGACGTCGGCCTTCTGGGTGGCGTCGAGGAAGACGGAGCTGTCCTTGCCGCCGACCTGATCGGCACCGTCGTGGTTGGCGGTGGCGCCCAGGTTGATGGCGTCGAGCTTGTAGCCCTGACAGAACTGCAGCATCTCGGCAGTGTTGCCAAAGACGAACATGACGCGCTCGCCGAGGGTGTTGAGCTTATCCATCTTGGCGAGGGCACGCTCGACGGTGAAGACGTTCAGGCGCACGCCCTGGGGCTTGGCCAGCTTAAGAGCGCCCTTCTTGATGTCATCGTTGGCGGCAGCGTTGTCGACGACGATGATGCGCTCGGCCTGAACCTTGGTGGTCCAAGTAAAGACGACCTGGCCGTGCAGCAGACGGTAGTCAAGACGTGCGAGGACGATCTTGGCGGGACCGGAGCTGTGACGGGACGCCTTGGCCTTCTTGGCGGGAGCCGCGGCGGCCTCGACCGGTGCGTTGGGGTTGGTCAGACCGGTGCGGGCCTCATTGATGAGGGCCGCGAGCTCGGCGCCCTTGACGGGGGCGGGGCTCATAGCAAGCGTGAGCGCCAACGGGATGTTGAAACCGCTGACAACCGTGAACTTCGTGCCGTTCTTGGAAAGCTCGACCATGTTGTTGTTGACCGAGCTGCCGAGCATATCGGTCAGCACATAGACGGTGTCGTCCGCGTTGAACGTGGCGATCATAGCCTCAACCTTATTGGTGATGGGCTCCTTGTCGTCACGAGCAAGCGACACGACGTGGACGTTCGACACGTCGCCGAGAACCATCTCGAGCGTGTCTTTGGCGCCTGCGGCCAGGCCGCCATGAGATGCGAGAATGATCTGATTCATCTTGCCTCCTCCTTTTCGTTATGGTCATTATAACGTCTTATACGTTGCTTATATTGCTAATTAGTATAAAGACCGTTCGCGGGTGAAAATCGACCGTTGACGGGTTTAACGTACTCGAAACGTTGGACTGGGTAGGCCGGCGCTAGCTGGATAACCCCAGGTCAGACCCTGCGCGCAATCCCCTATCGCACGAAGTACCAGGGGCTTTCCTGTACGGTGGGTTCCAGCGCAATGCCGGTGCGTTCCTTAAACAGATCCATGTCCTGAGATTTTTCGGTCCACCACGCGTTGGGCTTAAAGGTCATGCTCTCAATGACATGACCGACAAACACACTGTTGCGCAGCTTGGAGAAGTCGGTGTTCATAATCAGGATGGACGCGAGCACCAACACGATGCCCAGGACTTTAATCGCGCCGGCGGGCTCGGCGTAGACACCAATGCCCACCAGTACGGTGACGACCGTCTCGAAAGACATTACGACGGGAACTTTCGATGTCTCGAGCCCCATGGACAGACCCTGCATATATAAGATGTAAGCAACGGCTGTGGGGATGAGTCCAAAGCCAAGGAACAGCAGCAGCAGCTGTGGCGACATTGCCGCGGCGACATCCGGCCACGGAGCCGCGATAGCTGCCATAACCGCACCGCCAAAAACAAAGCCCCAAAACGTGACA
>DBGAPG010000124.1:0-4082 GCA_048438765.1 Collinsella sp. | reverse complement strand
GATGGGGTGGTCGTTGGTGTCGACGAGGTGGGCCGTGGCTCGGTAGCGGGTCCCTTAACCGTGTGTGCCGTGTGCCTTCCCATGGAGCCGCGCGTCTGGGGCATCAACGATTCCAAAAAGCTCACGCCGGCGCGCCGCGAGTTGCTCTCAGTGAAGATTGCCGAGGTGGCGACGGCGATCGGTTTTTGCCATATCGCGCCTAAGGATATCGATGAGATGGGCATGGCCCGTGCTATCCGTACCGCCGTTGCGGGCGCCGTGGCCGATACGGGGCTCGAGCCCGATTGCGTGCTTATGGATGGCAACCCCTTGGGCGCTGTTCCTAACGAGCGCGATGTGGTGAAAGGCGATGCCAAGATCGCCTGCATCGCCGCAGCGTCCATCATGGCCAAGGTCACGCGTGACGAGATGATGGTCGAGTACGACGCCGAGTACCCCGAGTACCATCTGGCCGAGTCGAAGGGCTATGCGAGCCCCGAGCACATCGAGGCCATTCGCAAACATGGACTTTGTCCGCTGCACCGCGTGAGCTTTTGCGGAAACTTTCTGCAGACTGAGCGCCTTTTCTAGGCCAATTGTGGAGACAGGGACCTCTGTGGTTTTATAAACCTGCTGGTAACGGGCCGTATGCAGCAGCATTGCTGCGTACGGCCCGTTTTTTGACGGCATTTGGTCAGCTTTTGGTTTGCTTCCGGTACTTACCCGCATGAAAGGTGCTCTCATCATCGGGGCAATGCAGTGTGCGGGAAAGGAGACCCCATGAGTGCCGCAAGCAAAAAGAGCAAGACGCAGCAGCTCAAGGAGCGTTGGGAAAACGGCGAGCTCGACTGTGGGGCGATGACGCCCGAGTTTATCAAGGGACTCAGTCCCCGCGAGCTGGGCATGCTAGGCGAGCTGATCACCATCGACTACTTTAACGAGCGCGGCTACACCTTGCTGGAGCAGGGTTATCGTTGCACCGAGGGCGAGGCCGATCTGGTGCTGCTCGATGAGCTCGACGATGTCGTGGTGATGGCCGAGGTCAAGACCAGACGCGTTGCGCTGGATTGCAACACGCGGGTCTTTCCCGAGGAGGCCGTGGACGCCCAAAAGCAACGCCGCTACCGCCGCATCGCAAGTTGCTATCTCATGGAGCATTATCCGCTCAAGGCGATTCGCTTCGATGCCGTGGGCGTCACCATCCGCGACGGGCATATCGCCGAGATCGAGCATCAGTACAACGCGTTCGATTGGCAGGTGTCGTGATGGCGTTCGAGACGTTTGCCGTTCACGCGGCCTGCATCCGCGGCGTCGAGGCGATTCACGTCACGGTCGAGGTCTCGCTTGCCGGCGGCGTTCCGGGCATTCAGATGCTCGGCATCCCGAGTATGGAGGTGATGGAGTCACGTGGTCGTATTCGCTGTGCGATGCGCTCGGCCGGCTTTGAGATCCCGCGCTCGGGCATTACGGTCAATCTGGCGCCCGGCGATATTCGCAAGACCGGTAGCGGCTTTGATCTGCCCATCGCCATCGCGGTTCTAGCGGCCGATGGGCAGATTCCCCGTGACAACCTCGATCGCTGCCTTATCGCCGGCGAGCTCGGCTTGGACGGTACGGTGCTTCCTGTCAAGGGCGAGGTGGCGTTTCAGCTATTGGCTCGCGACATGGGGCTGTCTTTTATCGCCGGTAGGTCCGACCAGCATGTGCCACTCGCGGGCGTGGATTGCGGATTCAACGATCATTTGTCTCAGCTTGCTCATGGTATGGGCGATGCCGCGCGGCACTACTTGGATTCCGAGGGTGTCGAGGCGACCTTTGAGCCCGAGCTCGACTATGCAGACGTGCTGGGGCAGGAAGTCGCTAAACGCGGCATGGCGCTTGCGGCGGCAGGAGAACTCGGCTTGCTCATGATCGGGTCTCCGGGATCGGGCAAGACGATGCTCGCACGCCGTATGACCGGCATCCTGCCCGAGCTTTCCGTTGAGGATCAGCAGGAGGCACTGTGCATCCATTCGGTTTTGGGTGAGAACATTGATGGCTTGTTGGCGGGGCACCGCCCCTTCCGCAGTCCCCACCACAGTATTTCGACCGCAGGCCTTATCGGCGGCGGGCGCCCGGTGCACCCGGGTGAGATCAGCCTTGCTCATGGCGGCGTGCTCTTTTTGGACGAGCTTGCCGAGTTTCCCACTGGCGTGCTGCAGACGCTGCGTCAGCCCATCGAGCGCGGCTACGTGAGGATCGTACGCGTCGACGGGGCTTTTACCTTCCCGTCGCGCTTTCAGCTGCTGGCTGCGAGCAATCCCTGCCCCTGCGGCTTTTTGGGCGATCGCGAGGTGCCGTGTCGCTGCTCGGCGGCGATGGTCGAGCGCTATCGGTCTAAACTGCGCGGTCCTTTGGCCGACCGTATCGACATGATGATCGATGTGACCCGTCCCGACCCTCAAGTGATTATCGAGGGTGCGGAGGGCATGTCGTCGGCCGAGTTACGTGACTACGTTGTGCGCGGTCGCGCCTTTCGCGCTTGGCGCGAATCCCGCATGGACGATGCGGATGCCGAGGCCGAGGATGACGAGACACGGTCCATTGACGGCGTCGTTTCGACCTTTGAGCTCGATGATGCGGCGGAGAAGTGTGTGCTCGGCCTGTCGAAGCGCACGCATCTCACAGGGCGTGGCATCGTGCGCCTTGTTCGCATTGCGCGCACGATCGCAGATGTCGCCGAGAGCGAGCAGGTGACGCAGGACCACGTGCTCGAGGCGGCGATGTACCAGGGAAGGAGGGACCAATGATGGCTGAGGGGACCTTCGAGCTGCATCCAGGTGACGCGTTGTATCCCGAGACCGTTTTGGAGCTTTCTGATGTACCTCAGACGCTCTATGTGCGCGGCAACCCCGAGGCGCTTTCGACGCCCGCGCTCTCCATCATCGGTGCGCGAAAGGCCTCGCCGTATGGTCTTGCCGTGGCAGAGCTTGCGGCGAAGGTGGC
Organism: Collinsella sp.; assembly: GCA_048438765.1. Lineage (GTDB taxonomy): Bacteria > Actinomycetota > Coriobacteriia > Coriobacteriales > Coriobacteriaceae > Collinsella. The sequence goes on along the minus strand of DBGAPG010000124.1, from coordinate 1,118 downwards.
GGTTGAGGCGGGAGTGACGGTAGTTTCGGGCGGTGCGGTCGGTTGTGACCAGGCCTCGGGTTGGGCTGCGGTCAACGCCGGCGGCAAACACGTTGTGGTGCTGGGGACGGGCGCCGACGTGGTCTACCCGCGTTCGAGCGCGGGGCTGATTACGCGCACGCTTGATACGGGTGGCGCGGTCGTGTCGATCTCTCCGTGGGGCATGGGTCCGCGCAAGTTCGCCTTTCCGCGCCGCAATCGCGTAATCGCGGCCCTGTCGCAAGCCCTCTTTGTATCCGAGGCGGGTATGCCTTCTGGGACGTTTTCCACAGCCGAGGCTGCTATGGATTTGGGGCGCGAACTTCTTGCCGTGCCGGGGTCGATCCTATCGCCCGAGTCGCGTGGCACGAATTACCTCATTGCGAACGGTGCCTGCTGCATCGTCGACGAGGAATCTATCGAGATGGCTATCTCACGCATCTACGGAACCCTGCGCTACTCGCGCCCCGATGCTCCCGGCATTGCCGACCTGGATCCAACGCAGCAGACCGTGATGCATGCGCTCATCGCCTCTCCGCTCAAGGTCGACGACATCGCGGCGCTCGTCTCGCTCGATGCTGTCGGCGTACTCAAACTCTTGGGTTCGCTTGAACTCGAGGGCCTTATCGAGCGCATGCTGGATGGAAGGTATGCGCCCTCCAAGTTTGCCCTTCACGCCCAGACGCCCTTCGGTCACAATGGAAAACGTGTCAATTAGAAAGGTGTTTGCAGATGCAGTTCGATCAGGTGACGGTTATCGGTGGCGGTCTGGCGGGTTCGGAATGCGCGATCCAGCTGGCAGACCGCGGGTTTGCCGTAAAGCTGTGCGAGATGCGCCCCCAGGTGAGCTCCCCGGCTCACCATACCGATCACCTGGCAGAGCTCGTCTGCTCCAATTCGTTTAAGTCGACCCGTCCGGATTCCGCGGCTGGTTTGCTGAAGGCCGAGCTTGAGCGCATGGGTTCAGTCCTGCTCGACTGCGCCCATCGCGCTGCTGTTCCCGCTGGTGGCGCCCTGGCGGTCGACCGTGTTACATTCTCCGAGCTCGTCGAGGCTGAGGTTGCCGCCCGCCCCAATATCGAGGTCGTTCACGGCGAGGT
>DBGAPG010000123.1:0-14271 GCA_048438765.1 Collinsella sp. | reverse complement strand
GATTCGTCCGTTGACACCGGCTCTAACAATGGCTCCGGCTCTGATGCAACCCCTGATCCCGATGCTTTCAAGAACGACTCGAATAAGGCGCCGGACGCTCCCGTTGCTTCGCCGGACAAGAAGCCTTCTTTCTCCGTGCAGCTTGGTTCTACGCTGGGCTCTTCGCTGATGGCTGGCGTCAATAATGGCTCGACTCAGAACAAGGACAACTCTGATCAGGCTTCCACGGAAAAGACCGAAGCCGTAAAAGGCGACTCCAAGGATAAGGCTTCCGAGAAGGTTGAATCCGATAAGGGTTCTAGCTCTGATGAGAAGGACGACAAGTCCGCTCAGAAGAAGGACGAGGACAAGACCGAGGGCGAAAAGAAACAGTCCGAAGACGACGACAAGAGCGGTGCTGACAACCAGGTCCAGGAGCAAAATGACTCCAAAACGGTGACCACTACGACCACGACGACCACCACAACCAAGTCATCTGGCGGCAATATGCCCAAGACGGGCGATTTGATTGTGATGGCGAGCCTTGCCAGCGCGAGCTTGGCCACGCTGGGCGCTACGTCTATCGTAAGTGGTAAGCATAAGCTCGATCAGCAGAAGAAAGCTTCTGGAGAGGACGACTCTGAGGAGTAGGCTCTCAGTTGCCAGATAACTAAATAGTCGGGACGGGGTCCGGTGCGAATGCATCGGGCCCCGTTTTGTTGTGCAACGATTAGTTGTGCCCCCTCACACCTCTTGTTGATACCGTTGCCCGATATGTTTGCGCGGCGATATCGGTACGCGCGAGGCGGTCATTACAATTGGCATCGTGTTGCGATTTAGGGGGAACGTTTTGGTGTCTGAACAGGCAAATAATGGTTGTGCCGACGGCTTTGGCGTGCGTTTGATCGGCTGTGCCGACGATGCGGCTTTGCCCATTGGCATGCACGACTATGCGGAGGCTCTTGGTTGCTGCACGCTGGTCGACAAGACCATGTTTATTGCCGATGTGTTGGACTGCGACGCGTCCGTTGTGGTGTGCTGTCGACCCGAGGGTTTTGGAAAGAGCATGAACTTGTCGATGCTCAGGGCTTTTCTGGAGCGTCCAGCGGTCGGTCGCACCGGTCGGATCTCGTTTGCCGATGCTCAGATTTGGGATGCGGACGGCGGGCGTTATCGGGATGAGTACGCTTGCTATCCGGTGATATCGCTGGACTTTTCTGGCGCTGCGAGGCGTGGCCCCACTGTTGCCGGCGTCGTGCGCGATGCCCTTTCGGGCGAGTGCGCTCGCTTGTTGGCGCTCTTGGAGGCTCCGGATTTAGCTCGAGATAAGGTGCGTCACGTCGAACGTGTCGCGCGTGGCGTGGCGAGCGCGGACGAGGTTGACTCGGTGCTCGGTGTGCTCATAGAGCTGCTGGAGATTGCCTACGATGAGCAGGTTGTATTGCTCGTTGATGGGTACGACGTGGCGTGGTTGGGCCGTATGAGCGCAAGGGGCGCTTCCGGCGCCGATTCGGCGGATCTATTCGATCGCGTGCTGTTCGACGCCATTGCTGCTGCGCGCGATTCGTTGCGGCTGACGTGTTTGATGGGGGAGTGTCCCGGCCCTGCCGAAGCGGCGCTTTCTTTGCACTGCTGCTCGTATTGTCTGACGACGCCGCTTTCGACCTGGTGTGACCGTTGGTTCGGCTTTTCGGATGCCGAGGTCCAGGCTCTGTTGAATCATGCTGGGCGCGAGGAATTCCTGGATGATGCACGTGAATGGCTCGAGGGATATCGGTTTGGTAGGGCCTATTGCTCGAGTCCAGCGCGTGTGATCGGTTTTCTGGACCGAGGCTGCACGGCGCCCGTGCGTGCCGATCTGTATGGGTATGCGGATTGCCTGAGTAGGGTAGTTAGCGACTGGAATCTCGACCGCCTTTTGGTCTTGTTTGATTTGCTCGAGGCCCATGGGTGCGCTGAGGTCCCGCTTTGTTTGGGCACTGCAGAGCCAGATGTCTCGCCTGATGATGGTCTGTGGACGGCGCTGTATCTGTCAGGTTTCCTGACGACAGATATGACTGAGGAGCCAGAACATGGCAATCGCTTCCGTGCCTTGCGGTTGCCCAATAACGAGCTTCGCCAGGCCTTGCGTCTAGTGATTGTTGAGTGGTTTGAGTGCGCTGCCGAAGACATTCGAGACGTCGATGCGTTTCGCGACGGGTTGTGCTGTGGGGACGAGGATACCGTGAGGCGGGCGCTAAGCCGCATCCTGGGGGATGCGGGAATCGGTGGGACCGACCCAGATACGCCGCTGCCATATCATCTACTCTTGCAAGGACTCTGCTTTGGATTGCCGGGCTATGCCAATCCTGCTTCGAGGCGAAAGTGTGGCGCGGGTCGCTGGGACATCCAGGTTTTTCCTACGGGCGCTGTGTTCGACGTAGCAGATACGATTGGCATGCTGGACGAGCGCCCGCTTATAACGATCAATATGATGTATGACCCCGATGTGGATGCGCTGGGCCTGGAATTGCTGGCCGTGCAGTCGCTACTCGACATAGAGCGCGACGGCATCGACGAAATCCGTGTGCCGCGACCGGGCGTTGGCCGCATGCGCTGGGGGTTTGGTTTTGATGGGCAGCATGTGACTACGGTGTGCCAGCGGCTTTAAGCACTGAGGTGTTTCCGGCTTCCGTTACTTGGTGGCCTTCATGGGTGGCATGGGCTTCCAGTTGGGGTCCTTGATGATCTTGCGGGCGTCCTTCATGCCGCGGCGCAGCGCCGGAATTCCGGTCTTAAAGCACTTGTCAACGGCTGCCAGGCGAATGAACTCCTTGCAGAAGGTCGCGGCGTTGCCCAGACGGAACAGCACGGGGTGATAGTCGCCGTAGATTTGCATGTAGCGGGCCAGATAACCGCGGTTGCGCATGATGTAGTAGCGGTTGGTGTCGCTCGTGGAGTTGAGCTGGCGCTTGCCGGCGATGTCCCAGTTAGAGATGGCGCGGGCGCGCTTGAGCACCACGTCGGCAACTACGGCAGCGGGGAAGTGCTGGCTGGCGACATAACCGTAGCAGGCGTCGTCGCCGTAGATGAAGAAGCGCGCGTCGGGTAGGCCGATCTTGTCGACTACACGGCGCGAGAACAGGCCGCCCTCAAAGCACAGCTGGTTCATGGGACGGTAGCCCTCGGGGCCCAAGTCCCACTTGGCGATGGGGTTGGGGATACCAAGCGAAAGGATGAGCTGGTACTGCCAAAAGAACGCGCCGCCGTCAAAGTCCAGGCGCGATCCCTGGATAACGTCGTAGCGGTCGGTCCATTTGGCCAAGCGCTCGATGCCTTCGGGGATGACGAGCACGTCGTCGTCCATCACCCAGAACCACTGAGCGCCCAGGTCGTAGGCGCATTTAGTGCCGGCGGAAAAGCCGCCCGCGCCGCCGCCGTTTTCGAGCTGCGGAGCGTAGATGACACGGTCGGTGCCGCCCTGCGCGTCAGGTTGGTCGGTGTCGATGCCCCACAGGTTGGCCAGGCGCTCGTTGAATGCGGTGCACATGGCCTCGGTCTCGCGCGAATTCTCGTTATCGACAATCACGATGCGCCAGGGCGCGGCCGTGAGCTCGGTCATGGAGTCGAATAGGTTGGCCAGGAGTTCCTGGCGCTTGTACGTAACGACAACGATGGCGAGCTTATCGATGGGGGCGGGAAGGGTTGAAGGCATGGGGCAATATATCCTTTCACGCGCGGCGTGCATGCGCTGCACGGAAGCTATCGAATACGTCCTTGGGACTGTCCTATTGTAAAGGCTCGGCGCACCTTGACGGCAAGCTTTGAATAAAACGCAGGAACCTGCCACGGGCCCGCCGCATGACGTGGGGCTGCTTTGCCCGCAAGAGGCTCCATAGATTATATAAACGCCGGCTGGCGCGCTGACCCTTTGATACCATGAAACGACAGGTATTTCCTAAGGAGCACATTTGTCTACTAACGCCTCTGGCAGCCCTGTTCTGTCGCTGCTTATTCCCATTTACAATGTTCAGCGCTACCTGCGCGAGTGTCTCGATTCCGCCCTGGCGCAGACGCTCAAGGATATTGAGATCATCTGCATTAACGACGGGTCGACCGACAACTCGCCGGCGATTATCCGCGAGTATATGGAGCGCGATGGGCGCGTCAAGATGATCGACAAGGCCAACAGCGGCTACGGCGACTCGATGAACCACGGTCTGGAGATGGCGCGTGGCAAGTACGTTGGCATCTTGGAGTCCGATGACTTTATGGCGCCCGACGCACTCGAAAAACTTGTCTCGGCCGCCGATACCAATAATGCCGACTTTGCGAAGGCGAACTTTGATTTCTACTGGTCTAAGCCCGAGGAGCGCCGCTCGCTGCACGAGATGTTTAGACCTCAGGATTGCGGCAAGCCGGTGCACCCGAGCGATACGACTCAGTTCTTTAAGCAAAAGCCGTCGATTTGGTCGGCCGTGTACCGTCGCGATTTTCTTGAGCGCAACGGCATTACGTTCCTGCCGACTCCGGGGGCATCCTTTCAGGACACGTCATTCGCCTTTAAGGTGATCGCGTGCGCCGATAAGGCTGTTTACCTGCACGATGCCGTGCTGTCGTATCGCCAGGACAACGAGAATTCCTCGGTCAATTCTTCGGCTAAGGTCTTTTGCGTCAATACCGAGTATGCCGAGATTGAGCGTTGGATTCGAGAGGATTATGCCCGTGACCACGCAGGTGATGACGTCGCGCGCATGCTCAAGTTCAATCAACTCATTAAGTACGATTCGTACATGTGGAACTACGTGCGCCTGGCGCCTAAGTTCTATAAGGAGTTCCTGGTGCAGATGGCCAAGGAGTTTCAGGCGGCCTTGGACGCGGGGGAGTTTTCGCTTGACGACCTCAAGCCGTGGAAGCGCGCGAATCTCGCTGCCATCCTCAAAGATCCTGAGGGCTGGGTTGACGAGCATCCGAGTTTTGCGACGGATGGCGCCTTGGGGCGTGCTAAGTATTACGCCTCGGTTGGAGGCCCAGGCGTGGTTGCCGCCTTCCTCATCGAATCGCTGAGGGGGTAGGTCGGCATGGGAGAGGTCTCGTGTCCTAAAGCTACCATTGTCGTCCCCGTTTACAACTCTGCGTGTTCCATTCAGCGATGCGTTGATTCGCTGTTGGCCCAGTCCGAGCGCTCGATTCAGGTTGTCTGCGTCAACGACGGTTCGACTGATGATTCGTTGAACGTGTTGCGCCAGATCGCGCAGGCCGACGATCGCGTACTGGTGATTGACCAGGAAAACGCGGGTGTCTCGTGTGCTCGAAATGCCGGTATCGATGCCGCCGAGGGCGAGACCGTCTTTTTTGTGGACGCCGACGATTACATCGATGCCCAGACGGTCGAGCGTGTGCTGCATGCCATGGAGTCTGCAGATGCCGAGGCTGCCGTTTTTGGGGGCGTCTGTGAACCTGCCGATGCTGCCCCCAAACGCGTCCAGCAACTCATGAGCCCCAAAGCTGGTACCTTCGGCGCCCGTGATTCCCAACTGCTGTTCCATTCGAATGCGCAGCCCTATGCCTGCCGTGCGGCTTTTTCGCGCGAGCTGCTTAATCGCGAAGGCATTCGCTTCGCCCCCGGTTTGGCTTTGGGCGAGGACGTCGTCTTCCAATTTGCGGCTTATGCGCTTGCCCGCAAGACCGTCGTCATGCCGGACAAGTTCTACCACTACGTGATGGAGAGTGAATCGGCGACGCACGAGTTCAACAGTGCCGAGGCTCGCGCCAAAAAGCTTGACGCCCACATGAGGATGCTCGAGGAGGTCTTGGAGGACTGGGCGGCCTACGGTCTTTTAGACCTGTGCCCCGGCGAGCTGATCACCTGGTTCTTGGACCTCATTGTGTTCGACTTGGCGCGTCTGGATGCGGACGGCTTCCACCGTGTTGCCGGCCGCGTCAACAGGGCTTTCACGACGTTTTTGGGGACGGAGTGGGCGGATATGCCTGCTAAGGGCGCCGTTCGCCGTGTTGCCCACAAGCTCGTTGCGGCGACCTCGGGCGTTTCGATGGCAGACGCCACGCTGTTCTATCTTTCGACTCGCGGTCTCAAAGCCTGCCTGGAGCGCTTTATCTAATTCCAAGCGCTGCCGCTCGCCGCAACTCGGCTGTTAAAATAACCCTGTTACACGCTACTCAACAGGAGGTTCTCTTGCAGAACTCTGATACCCCTAAAGTTTCGCTGCTTGTCCCCATTTGCAATGTCGAACGCTACCTGCGCGAGTGCCTCGATTCCGCCGTGGCGCAGACGCTTAAGGACATCGAGATCATCTGTATCAATGACGGTTCCACCGATAGCTCGCCGGATATCATCCGCGAGTACATGGAGCGCGACCCCCGTGTGAAGATGATCGACAAGGCCAACAGCGGCTACGGTGACTCGATGAACCGCGGCCTGGAGATGGCGCGCGGCGAGTACGTGGGCATCCTTGAGTCCGACGACTTTATGTTTGAGGATTCGCTCCAAAAGCTGGTTGCCAAGGCCGATGCTGAGCATGCCGATGTGGTAAAGGGCGACTTTTACCTGTATTGGTCCGCGCCCAGTGAGCGCCGTGAGCTGTTTGGGATTATCGATGAGCATATGACGGGCGCCGCGTATCGCCCCGTCGATCGCCCTGGCATCTTCTACCGCAAACCTTCCATTTGGTCTGCCATCTATCGGCGCGAGTTCCTCAACGACAATCAGATTCGGTTCCTTCCCACGCCGGGCGCCTCGTATCAGGACGCAGGCTTTAACTTTAAGGTCTGGGCGTGCGCCGAGCGTGCCGCGTTTATTGCGGACCCCATCCTGTGCTATCGCCAGGACAATGAGAAGAGCTCTGTTAATTCGCCCAACAAGGTGTTTTGCGTGTGCGACGAATATGCCGAGATGCAACGTTTTTTGGATGAACGTCCCGAGCTCAAGGTTCAGCTCCAGGGCATTTTAATGCGCATGAAGGTCGATACGTATCGCTGGAATGACGAGCGTCTGGTCGATGAGCTGCGCGAGCAGTTTTGGGAGAAGGCTTCGCCCGAGCTCAAGGCCGATTGGGATGCCGGTCGCTTTGATCTGTCGCTGTTCGATCCGCGCGGCGAGACCGACTTGCGCCTGATGGTCAAGTCGCCCCGTGCTTATATCGATTCGCGCTTTGACTTTAAGAAGCCCGGCAAGCTCAATACGTTTAAGCACTACTTTAAGATTGGCGGCCTGCCGCTGGTCTGGCGCGTGCTGACGTATCAGCGCACCTACGGCGATAATCCGCATCCCGATGACGTGCCGGCCGCACAGTAGGAGCACTTGGCTATGACTACCCCCAAGATTTCCGTTGTCGTTCCCATCTATAAAGTGGAGGAGTGCCTGACCTGGTGCCTGGACTCCCTGCTTGCGCAGGATATGCTCGATTGGGAGGGCGTGCTGGTCAACGATGGCTCACCGGATGGCTCGCGCGATATTGCGGCCGCTTATTGCGAAAAGGATGCGCGCTTTACGCTGGTCGATAAGGAGAACGGTGGCCTGTCGAGTGCACGTAATGCAGGCATCGCTGCGTCCACGGCGCCTATCGTCACGTTTTTGGATTCCGACGACCGGTTTACGCCCGATGCATGCCGCGTGATCGTCGATGCCTTTGAGTGCGAGGACTGCGACGTTTTGACCTTTGGCGCGAACCCGTATCCGCTGGAGGCGGGGTATCCGTGGCTTAACTATGTGCTGAGCCCACGCGATGTGTCATTTGCGGGCTATAGCACCGACCTGCTGTTTAAGGAGGCATCTCGCCCCTTTGCATGGCGCACCGCCTGCAAGCGTGAGTTTTTGCTGGGCAACGGGATCGTGTTCGACGAAACCGTTAAGTATGGCGAAGACCAGGTCTTCGATTTTGCCGTGTACGGTCGTTCGCACAAGACCGCGCTTATCTCGAACAAGCTGTATGACTACCGCGTGGCGCGCAAGGGCTCGCTCATGGACACCATGCGCTATGACGACGAGACGCGCCTGCTGGAGCACGTGAAGATTTACTCCGCGGTGCTGGCTGACTGGCAGCGCGACGGTCTCGATGCTCAGCATGCCGATGACCTGGCGTACTTCCTCTGCGATCTGGTGCTGTACGATGCGCTCAGGTTGCTGGGCTCGGACTGCGGCAAGGTGTTTGCTGCCGTCGCCGCGGCCCTTTCCGGTTCTGCCGTGGGCAGCGATGCTGCGCTCGCACAATGCGCTCCTTCTGTTGCTGCTATGGTGCGTGCAGCGCTTACCAGCAAGGCCCCCAATGCCCGTGAGTGCAAAAAGCTCATGTTCGATTACGACGTCTTGAGGTTTGGGCGCTTGGGCGCCTGCAAACGCATGGCAGCGAACGCCCTGGGAAAGCGAGAAGTGTAGATGAGTATCAAGCGTTTGGCACTTTGCCGCAGCCAGGGCCGTCTTTTTGTGCTGCTTCGTTTTGCCGGTCAGGATGTCGCTGCACTTATTGAGCGGGAGGGTTCTCAAGCGTTTGCCCATGCGACGACGAGCGGCTCTTGTGTGCCGTCGCTGGTGCTCCCGGTCGATCATGGCCGTGTGCTGGCGCTTTGCCCTTCCGTTTCCGATTACGAGCGCGAGCTCGCCGTCTTGGTGCTTCCGTTTTTGGATGGCTCGTCGATGAATGTCGTTTTTGCATCCGGTGGCCAAAGGTTGGGCTCCATTCGCCTCGATAGCCGCGTGGCCAAGCTGGAATCCAAGATTAACTACAAAGCAAAGCCTGCGCTGTGCGCACTTATCCGCGATGCGCAGCGTGGTGAACACTGCGGTCGCTACGAGATCGATGCCATTCGCTATTTGCCGGCAGACGCCGGCGCGGTGTGGCGCTATGAGGTTACTTGGGCGGGAGACCTCCAGTGCGCGCCTGAGCTCCAGATCTTCGATGCGCATATGAATGCCATCGATGCTACCGTGCATGTGTTTGAATCGCAGGTCGATGTGCCGCAGCAGAATGGATGCCGTGTCAATAAAACGTATCTGAGCGTTGAGATGCCTCAAGATATACGAGATTTTGTCGCGATTGTGAGCGATTCCACAGAACAGATCCAGAGCGGGTTTTGCGTCATGGATGGTCGCCTGTACAACGGCATGGTCGACGACAGCTGGAGCCGCATGAAGGATGCACGCGCTGATGACGCAGCTTATCGACGTTGGTTTGAGCAACATCGCGCAAAGCCGGGCGATTTGGCGTGCCAGCGTGTCGCTTCGGCGGCCTTTGCCTATAGGCCGCTCGTGAGCATTGTGGTGCCGTGTTACAAGACTGATCGGGTTTACCTGCGCGAGCTGCTGGACTCGGTGATAGCCCAGAGCTATGACAACTGGGAATTGCTGTTCATGGACGCCTCGCCCGAATGGGACGCGGTGCCCAATCTTGCGGCAGGCGCCCACGACGAGCGCATTCGTCGCATCGAGCTTCCCGGCAACGGCGGCATTGTGCTCAACACCAACGCAGGTATCGAGCGAGCGACAGGCGACTACGTCGCGTTCTTGGACCATGACGACATTCTGGAACCGGACGCGTTATTCCAGTATGTTTCCGCGCTGAATAAGGCGGCCGAGGACGAGCGTCCCCAGGTCTTGTTCTGCGACGAGGACATGTTTCAGAAAACGGGGGAGTGGGGCCAGCCGGTCTTTAAGACCAAGCTCAACGTCGACCTGCTCTATAGCCATAACTGCGTGACGCATTTCCTGATGGTGGAGAAGGCGCTCATCGATCACATTGGTATGTCCCCAGAAGACGTTGCGGGCGCCCAGGACTACGACTTGACGCTTCGCTGCCTTGCGGCCGGCGCGCGCTTTGAGCACGTTGCGCATGTGCTGTATCACTGGCGCGTGCATCCGGGATCGACCGCCGACGGTTCTGCCGATAGTAAGCCGTATGCTATTGAAGCCGGGCGCCTTGCGCTTCAGCGCCACTTTAACGCGCTGGGCATTTGCGGAACGGTTGAGGATACCGAGACGCCGTTTGTCTACCGCATGCGCTATGCGCTGCCGGAGCCTGCGCCGCTGGTGAGCATTGTGATTCCCACCAAGGACCACGTTGAGACGCTCGATGCCTGTGTGATGTCGATTGCCCAGAAGGCCACGTATGCCAACTATGAGATCGTCTTGGTGGAGAACAACAGCGAAGCCCCGGATACGTTTGCGTATTACGAAACCCTGCCGGAACGCGTGGCTTCAGCATCAGAAGGCAAGGGCATCGCGCGCGTTGTGTACTGGCCGGGCGAGTTTAATTACTCTCAGATCATCAATTTTGGTGTGGAGCACGCCAAGGGCGACTACCTGCTGCTGCTCAACAACGATACCGAGGTCATTAGCCCCGACTTTATCGAAGAGATGATGGGTTGTCTGCAACGTCCCGATGCGGGCGTGGTGGGTGCCAAGCTCTATTTTGCCGACCACCTGGTGCAGCACGCTGGCATTTTGGTCGGTGTGCGCGGCGCACTTGCCCATGGCAACCAAGACTTCTCGGCAAAGCGCGAGGGCTATCTTGCCCGTGCTGTGCGTCCGGGCAACTTTAGCGCCGTGACGGGCGCCTGCCAGATGGTGCGACGTGACGTATTTGAGCAGGTCGGGGGCTACAACGAGGAATTCGCCGTCGGCTTTAACGACGCAGACTTTTGCCTGCGCGTGTGGGAGGCGGGCTACCGCACCATCTTTACGCCCTATGCCGAGCTGTACCACTACGAGTTCACCTCGCGCGGCAGGGAAGAGGCCAACGAGGAGAAGCTGCGCCGTTGGAAACGCGAACAGGCACTGTTCACGCAGCGCTGGCCGGAGTTTTTCTTGACGGGTGATCCATGGTTGGGGCCTAACTTGTCTTCCGAGAGTGAGTACTTCTCGCTTTAGACAATGGTTGTTAGAAGGCCCTCAGCTTGACTTCGCCATGAGTTGGGAAGAAGGCAGCGTTTAGGCTATTTGTTAGTTTACATTACGATAGCTCGATACTTCTACGATAAGTTTGTACAGGCTTATACAACTCGATATAATCCGATATAGTTGCGATAAACTAATAAAGCTAAGATTGACCGATAATCGATTTCCTTGAGAGGCAAACAAGTGAGCGCCACAATATTCCATAACCCGTTTCGTCCCACTGCCGGCGCTGAGCCTCCGCGCATAATTGGTCGTGATGATATTGCCCTTGAGTTTACCGAGAGTTTGAATTCGGGAATTGGTGCACCTGCGAGGCTCATGCGCGTTGCCGGGCCAAGGGGTTCCGGAAAAACTGTTTTGCTCTGTGATCTTAGAGATCGTGCACGAGAGCTTGGCTGGAAGACGGCTATTGTTTCTGCTGGTCCCAACCTATTGCTGGACCTGAAGGATCAGATTGCAGAATCCTCCCTTGCGACCAATGCTTCAGTCGGCGTAAATGCCGGCTTTGTTTCCGCTAAATTCGACGTTGTGCCAAAAGAGTCGAGTCTTAGAAAGTTGCTTGGCTCGGCCGCAAAGTCTTCCAAGGGCCTGTTTATTGCAATAGATGAGGTGCAGGATGCCCCGATTGACGATATGCGCGCTATTGCTTCTGCTGTGCAGCTTCTAATAGGGGAGAAAGTCGATATTGCTCTCGCATTTGCCGGATTGCCCGCTGGTGTTATGGATCTTATTAACGGCAAGGCACTTACATTCTTGCGTCGTGCCCTCCCCGAAGATCTGGCGCCTATCAACCAGGTGGAGGTAGCGCTCTCTATGGGCGATAGCTTTATAGCGACTGGTTTGACCATAGAGGACGATCTGCTGTCGAGAGCCGCTAAGGCCACGAAGGGCTATGCCTATTTGGTGCAACTGGTCGGTTACTCCATTTGGCAGCGCGCCAACTTGCATCGTGTCAAAAGTGCCAACGTGAGCGAGCGCGATGTTATCGAAGGCATTGCGCTGGCAGAGGCTCGTTTTCACGATGTTGTTCACGAGCCCGCGATTTCTGGACTTGGACTCAACGATATCAAATATCTTTTGGCCATGTGCGAGGATAAGCAGCAGTCCAAATCATCTGAGATTGCTAAACGTATGGGTAAAAAGACCAATGAGGTCAGCTCTATTAGGGCTAAGCTGCTACAAAGAGAGGTTATTCAGGCTCCACAGAGGGGCTACGTGCAGTTTGCCGTGCCGGACCTAGATATCTATCTGCGAGAGAATGCCGCGGAGATTCTCGAGCGGTTCTAAATCAAGGCATGAATAGCCGCCGGTTAACTGCCTTTTTCGACTTGGCTCGCGTCCCCCCCGCGCGCGAGGACGTGCCCAAAGCGGCAATACTGATTGATTACGGAAGGGCATCTCAGGGTGCAATCGATATACTATTTGTCCAAATGAAAGGAAACCCATGCAGCTATCTGAGCAGCTTCTGCACACGACGATTCGCATCGAAGCTTCGTTGGCCTCGGGAGGTTGCTCAGTTGGAACGGGTTTCTTTTTCAAGTTCTGCGACGACGGAAAGACCTATGTGCCGGCAATCGTGACCAACAGGCACGTGGTCGAGGGCGCGTACGAGTATCGCGTCATCTTTTCGAGATCTGACGAGAACGGAAACCTGCTCAATATAAACGAGCAACTTACCATGCGGGGCTCCGAGAGCGACTGGATCGCACACCCTGACGAAAGTGTTGACCTGTGCGTCTTACCCATCGGTCCCGCACTGAATGGTTTTATCCGGGCGGGGAAGCATCTGCTTACCATACCGCTCAGCTTGGAGCTTCTGCCGACGGATAAGCAGATTCAAGACATGGGCTGTATGGACGAGGTGACCATGGTCGGATACCCCAACGGCATTTGGGATGAGGCCAACAACCTGCCGATCGTCCGTCGGGGTATCACGGCGACGCCCTATAGGTACGACTATCAGGGGCAGAAAGAGTTCCTGGTTGACATGGCGTGCTACCCGGGATCGAGCGGTTCCCCGGTCTTTCTCTACAACGAGGGTACTTATTTGGAGAACGATGCTGTGGTCATGGGCAAGAGGCTCTATCTACTTGGCATCCTTCGGGCTGTGCCCATCAGAACTCTTCTCGGAGACATCACCGTATCCACGATTGCCCACGTGAGCGTTCAGGACATGTTGAATCTCGGCATCGTCATCAAATCCGAGCGTCTGAGGGACTTCGATCCCATCGTGAGGGAATGCTTGAGCGTTTCTGGAAATTAGTATTTATTTGGCTCGCCCGCTCTGATGCCGCCCCCGCACAGCTGGTCGGCCTCGGCGTCCATCACCGCGTTCACGACCTGCTCGGCGAGGCGCCTGAGCAGCTCCTGCATGTCGATGGCGCCGTCGTCGAAACGGGGCATGGCGAGCATGTCCGGCGTCGGGTCTGATAAGATTTCCATAGCGGTCCTCGTCCTTTCCTAGAACCTGTTGTTGTGGTGATTTCAGATTCTAGGACGAGGGCCGCTCTTCGTTAAGCGGCCGCTGGGGCGTCACCCTTACACCAACATTTTCGACGCGATCGGCCGCTTCGTGGACTTCGTGCGCGACGTGTGTGCTGAGGATGCTCTGGAAGAGAATCTCCGTTTTGTGTCTGATGCCCTGGACGGTAAGTGCACGCCGCGTGAGATTATTCGCAACTACTTCCTCAAAGATTTCTACAAGGATCACTGCTCAACCTACCAGAAGCGCCCCATCTACTGGATGCTTGATTTCGGTAAGAAAAACGGCTTCAAGTGCCTTATTTACATGCATCGCTACCAGCCAGACCTGCTGGTCCGCGTACGCACTAATTATGTCCATGAACAGCAAGAACGGTACCGCACGCAGCTCGCTCACCTAGAGGAAGCCGTGGCACAAGTTGATATCTCGCAACGCGTAAAGTTGAACAAGCAGATCAAGAAGCTCAACGATCAGCTCGCTGAGACTATAACCTTTGGGGAGAAGATTCACCATTTAGCAGAACAAATGATTGCGATCGGACTGAGGGATAAGCGTGATCGATTTCGGCATCTTTACCATTGACGGGGTGAAGAGGTTCTTGTTCGACGCCCTGCGCATCGATGGGTGCGAGTTCGGAGATATGCAGCTGCGTTTTCGCAGCGACGAGGTTGGGACGTACGCCGATGTCCGGGAGAGGCTGGGGGAGTCCCTCGCCCCCGACGACCTGCTGCTGCACCTCAGGCACGTCACGGCCAACACGGATGGCTGCGCGTCCATTCGCGAGAGCGGGATTCTCGGAATCGGGGACGTGCTCTCGCGTCCTAGTGCGCTTACGCGTCTTTTCGAGGGCTGCGGGGTTCATTTCGACAAGGCGAGCCGAACCGTGTCTGTCGACGGGAGAAGGCTCAGCCTGGACCTGGTC
>DBGAPG010000122.1:0-4329 GCA_048438765.1 Collinsella sp. | reverse complement strand
GCAAAATATCGCTCATGCCCGAGGACGCGCCGGGAGGCAACACCGATTCGGGACCGGACATATAGATCTACCTGCTCATTTACAAATTCGTAAACTTTTTTCAAAAAAGTGCTTGCACAGTTCTCGAATCATAGGTTATTATCTTCCTCGTTGAACGCGCGGGTCCAACAAAACGAACCGCGAATCAACAACATAGCATGTCGGAGTGGCGGAATTGGCAGACGCGCTAGCTTGAGGTGCTAGTGACCGCTTTTTGGTCATGCGGGTTCAAGTCCCGCCTCCGACACCATCGCATTTGAGAAGCCTCTTCGGAGGCTTTTTTGTTACCGATAGACGGTGAGGTCCACGATGGAAACGCTTGAGCGCAACGAGTGGGCAGACGTTGCCCAACTGGTCGAGATCACGAGCGATGCTGTCATCATCTGTGAGCTCGACGGAACCATTCTGCATGTGAATAATCGTTTGCTCGACCTGATGTGCGAGGAACGCGCTGACGTCATCGGCGGTGATGTCAAAGACGTTCTGTACTCGTCTGCCTTTGAGCGCGCGACCGAACATCGTCTGCCGTTTGAGACCGATGGCTCCGAGAGCGAGCTGATGCTCAAGCTGAGCGACGGATCTTTTATTCCCGTCTTGGTTCGCGCGGGTTCCGTTACGCCTCCGCGTATCTTTGGACGTCGTGCACCGCGTGTCCTGGTGGCGCTTCACAGCATCGAAGAGCAGTATTCCCACGATCGTCAGCTCAAACGTGCGCTATCGGAGCTTAGGGTGGCGAATAAACGCCTTTCGGGTACCCTTTCGGTCATTATGAGTACCGTGGGCTCCGATGAGCTCCCCAGCTTGCTCGATACCGTTTTGAATCAGCTCGTTGGAACGCTCGATGCCTCCGGTGCGGCTATCTATTTTTCCGAGAGCGGCGGCTTTAAGCTCCGCGGTGTTTCTAGGGAGCTTGAGGATAGCTATCTGCCCGAGTTTATGCCGTACGGCGCGGGCATTCCGACCTACGTGCTTCGCGAGTCGCGTGCCTGTCGCCTGTCGATTCAGCAGGACCTTGAGGGCGACCGGGTTGCTTCGGGTATGTTCATGGATTTGGACAATCGTTCCAAGCACTTGCTGCGCGTGCAGGATATGCCCCCGTATCGCAGCGAGATCTGTCTTCCCGTGTTTTACGGCACGCAGGTCCTTGGCGTGTTGGAAGTTGGCTGGAAACGCCCCCAGGCGCCACTTGCCTATGACGTGAACGTGCTTGAGGTCATCTGCGATTACCTGTCTATTCAGCTGGTCGGCATGGCGTCGAGCTTACGTTCGCGCCGCACGGCGGAGCTCGGCCGCTCGCTCAATTTGCTGCGCGACGAACTGTTTACCTATCTCGATGATCCCGTTGCCGCCTCGCGAGCGGTGTCGACGGAAATCTGCACGGTGCTCAATTGTCATTTCTGCCCCGTGGAGTATGATGCGGGCCTCGAAACCTATGTCATCGATTTTGAGGGCGGCAGTCGTGTGGCGCTGCCGGACGATCCGGAGTCACTCTTCTTTTCTGTCACGGCGCCAGCAGCGCGCCTGGGGGCAGCCCCCGACGGGTTTGAGACATCGGTGTTGGGCGGGACGAGCGCTGACGACCTCAAGCACGTGCGCCTTACACGTGTGGACGAATCCACGTCTATGGGTTCATGGTTGAGGGCCCACGGCCTACCGTGTCAGGGGCTTTATGTCGACTCCGGCATCGAAGCGGGGCGCTACCACTCGGAAGCGGATGGCAAACGAAGCAACGATGCGATTGTTCCCGCTGATATCGCCAAGGGGCCGACGAGGCGCGCTTTGCTACTCCGCGATGGCAGCCAAGAACCAATTGACGACCTTGAATACGACTACCTGGTGCATCTGGCGCATGACTTTGAGCTGATCTATGAGGGCGAATCTCAAAAGCGCGAAGAGCGTCATATCGCTCAGACGCTTCAGATTGGCATGAGAAATTCGCTTGGTGACGTTCCGGGCATTGCAACCGATTCGGTATACCTATCGGCAACGAATTCTGCGTTGGTCGGCGGTGACTTCTATACGCTCATCCGTCTTCCCGACGACTGCGCCGTCATGATCCTGGGCGATGTGTCCGGCAAGGGCATCGAGGCGGCATCCATGTCCGCACTCGTCAAGACGGCGCTGACGGCCTATGCCTGGGAGGGTGCGGGGCCTGCCCGTATGGCACGCTCGCTCAATAGCATGCTCATGGGCTTTTCGAGGGTCGAGACGTTTGTGACGGCGTTTATCGCCAAGATCGATCTTAAGGCGGGCCGCGCTACCTATTGCTCGGCGGGACATCCTCCCACTATGGTCATTAGGCCGTCGTCGACGCCGCTTGGTGGCGGTGAAGCCCGAGGCGGAGAAGTGGAGCTCCTTGGGTGCCAATCGGGCGTGATCGGTGCCTTTGAGAGCATGGTCTACGAGACGGGCGTGTTTACGTTCGCTCCTGGTGACATGCTATTTATGTATACCGATGGAACAATCGAAGCACGTGATCGCTCGGGTGCTTTTTTTGGCGAGCAGCGCCTTCGTGACCTTTTGCTCTCTGTCTCGGGTGAGGGCGTATCGGGAATCTGCGGCAAGGTCTTGGGCGAGCTTGACCGCTTTACCGAGTCGGCGCTGAACGATGACATCGCGCTGGTCTCCCTTGAGTTTTTACGGGGTCGATCGTAGGTCACGACGCTTGACGGGCAAAATCCCTACGGTTGAAGAAACGTGTGCATCGAGCGAGCTCTTTTGGGGAACCATGGTCGTATGAATGAGTGGAATGACATAGCGGTTTTGACGCCACCGGGCGATATCGACATCGCCTCGGTGCCCGTGCTGCGCCGACGGTTGGATAATTTGATCGACCGGGGCGTGCGTCGCGTTGTCATCAATTGCCAGACCGTGGGCTTTATTGACTCGACGGGTTTGGCGTTTTTGCTTACACGCGCCAGAGAGCTCATGAGGCATGAGGGACTGCTTTCGCTCGTTAACGCCTCCGATGAGGTCGTTCGCTTTTTGGAAATTGCCCGACTTGTCGACATCCTTCATGTCGCGGGCCCGGCGCGTGAGTCAATTCCCGCCATTCCGGTGGGGGAGTTGCCGCGATGGAGCAAGAGCGTCGAAGTGCAGCGAGGCATCGAGAATCTCCCGTATTATCGGCACCGTGTGGCCAAGCTCCTCGAATCACTTCCCCTGAGGCGTGATGAACGCTATGACGTCGCATTGGCGTTGGGGGAGGCATTGGGTAACGCATATGACCATGCGGGCGGTGTTGGCTGCATCCTGACGGTTCAGGCCTATGGGGACCGTGTTGTGCTCGAGGTGCTTGATCGTGGCGTAGGCTATTCTATCGATGGGGCGAGCGAGCCGGTGGCATCCGAGGAACGCGGACGCGGTATCAAGCTTATGCGTATGCTCGTCGATAACGTGGAAGTTGCCCGTCGTACAGATGGCGCCGGCACACGTGTTCGGATGGTGAAGCTGTTTAGCTCGGCATTGGAATCGTGCGCTTAGGGTCTTGGCTTGGCATTATTTACCTGCATGAACTTGCTTCGCGCAACTTTTTTGAAAAAAGTACTTGCGTCTTTAGGACAACTCGCGTAAATTAATAACCCGCAAGCGGACATGGCTCAGTTGGTAGAGCACAACCTTGCCAAGGTTGGGGTCGCGGGTTCGAGCCCCGTTGTCCGCTCCATTGCATTTCCGGACCGTCTTAAGCGGTTCTTTTTCGGCGAAGTGGCCAAGTGGTAAGGCAGAGGCCTGCAAAGCCTTTACCCCCGGTTCGAATCCGGGCTTCGCCTCCAGGCAACATCCGGGCGCTCCGGCGCCCGTTTTGTTTTACATATGCGGACATGGCTCAGTTGGTAGAGCACAACCTTGCCAAGGTTGGGGTCGCGGGTTCGAGCCCCGTTGTCCGCTCCAACTATCTTACGCGGTTCTAACGAACCGCGTTTTTTGTTGACGCTGCGCGAGCCCCGGGCACCCCATCTTGCCCCTCAATCGTCGGTCGCGTACATAAAGTACGCTTCCCTCCTCTTTCGCGGCAACCTGGGGCACCCGGAGCCCGCTCGCTCATATGACCCAATCCGCTGTCAAGAGCCACAATGGCCCCGCCGACCGCTTGCAATCGGTCGGCGGGGCCTGCCGTTGAACCCGTCCCGGTCCGCCCCCGGCATGTCGTCGACGCCTTCGGCTCAGTCTCATATCCGCGGATACCGTTCTGTCGGCCCGCACTCCATTCCTTCGGCGGGGTTCCCCAAGTCTGTCGAGGCGCATGCGGAGGGCTCCGCGCGCACAGCGAAATAGGGGGTATCCCCGAAG
>DBGAPG010000121.1:0-4610 GCA_048438765.1 Collinsella sp. | reverse complement strand
GAGCAGAGGACTGAAAATCCTCGTGTCAGGGGTTCGATTCCCTTCCCCGCCACCTTGAATTGACTAGGACCTCTGCAAAGGGGTCCTTTTCTTTTATGTGGACCCGCGGAAAATGCATCCCAGTCTTTTGCGAAAAACGGGATGCGCTTTCCGGCGCTTACTTCCGACGTGCGTGCACATCTCGGCGCACCAGCTCGTGCCCGCCTGTCCCAGACATTCCTCCCACTTTTGCGCCACTTTGTAGACCGTTCGGTCGCCTGTCTGCATGCGCGGGTATACTCAAATCGATAGATATGTCATGCAAGAGCGATGCAGGCTCGGCCTGCACGATCCGAAGGGGGCAGTGATGGAGAGGATACTCGGCGTTAATCTCTCTGGCTGGTTTATTCCCGAGCCTTGGGTGACCCCGTCGCTATACGCGGCGACCGGTGCATCCAACGCGGCCGAGCTGCAGGAGGCCATGGGCACCGCCGCCTATAACGAGCGCATGCGCCGTCATTACGAGACGTTTGTGAGCGAGGACGATTTCCGTCGCATGGCGCAGATCGGCCTCAACGCCGTGCGTCTGCCGGTGCCTTGGTATGCCTTTGGCTCGCAGGAGTCCGATGCGTCCTACATCTCGGTTGTCGACTACATCGACCGTGCAATTGAGTGGGCTGCCAAGTACAACATCCGCGTGCTGCTTGATCTGGCGACTGTGCCCGGTGGCCAGGGCGATTCCAACGATTCGCCCGCCACGCCGGAGGCTGTTGCCGAGTGGCATTCGTCCACTAACGGCCGCCATGTCGCGCTCGACGTGCTCGAGCGCTTGGCCGATCGCTACGGCGAGGCCGAGAGCCTGCTGGGCATTGAGCTGCTGGACACGCCGCAGATGAGCGTCCGCAAGAGCCTCTTTACCATGACGGATGGAATTCCGGCCCACTACTTGCGCAATTTCTATCGCGATGCCTACGAGCTCGTCCGTTCGTATATGCCCGAGGATAAGATCGTCGTCTTCTCGTCTTCGGGGCATCCCAGCGAGTGGAAGCATTTTATGCGCGGTGCCAAGTACAAGAACGTCTACATGGACCTTCACCTGTACCATTACCGCGACGAGTATGCGCTCGACATCACGAGCCCCCGCGGGCTGACGACGGCGATTTCGCGTAACAAGCGCGAGCTTAAAGAAGCGATCTCGACAGGGTTCCCCGTGCTGGTGGGCGAATGGTCGGGCGCGGCGATCTTTGCCAACTCGTCGGTTACGCCCGAGGGCCGCAATGCCTACGAGCGCGTGTTTATCGCCAACCAGCTGGCTTCGTTTGCGCCGGCTGCCGGTTGGTTCTTCCAAACGTGGAAGACCGAGAAGCGCATTGCAGCATGGGACGCCCGCGCGGCGCTCGGTACGCTCGAGCGCGGCATGATTGAATAGGTTGATATGACGCAAAACAGCGCCCATACGGGCAAACTCTATGTGGTCGGCACGCCCATCGGCAACCTGGGCGACCTATCCCCGCGCGTTGGCGAAGCCTTTGCCGCTGCCGATGTCATCTGCTGCGAAGACACGCGTGTGACGTCAAAGTTGCTGATGCACCTGGGCATTTCCAAGCCGCTTGTCCGTTGCGACGAGAATGTGATCGCCGGCCGCGCCGCCGGCCTGGTCGACCGTCTGCTGGCGGGGGAGACCCTTGCCTTTGCCTCGGACGCCGGCATGCCGAGCGTGTCCGATCCCGGCCAGGCGCTGGTCGAGGCGGCGCGTGAGGCCGATGTGCCCGTCGAAGTTATTCCCGGGCCCTCTGCTTGCGTCACGGCGCTCGTTTCGTCTGGCATTCCCTGCGAGCATTTTTTCTTCGAGGGCTTTTTGGGCCGAAAGCACGGCGACCGTGTGCGCCGTTTGCAGCGTCTTGCCGTGGTGCCCGGTGCACTCATCTTCTACGAGTCTCCACATCGCATCGTGGCGACGCTCGAGGCCGTGGTGGAGGTCTTTCCTCAGCGTGAGGTTGCCGTCTGCCGCGAACTCACCAAGCTGCACGAGGAGGTCTTGCGCGGGCCCGCTGCCCAGCTCGCCGAGGAGCTGCGTGCTCGCGGCGAGGTAAAGGGCGAGATTGCGCTGGTCATCGCGCCGCCGAGCGAGGATGAGGAGGCCGGTATCGTGCCGGTTGGCGCCGCGGCAGCGGATCCCGACGAGGCCCTGCGCGAGGATATCCGCGCCGCGCTCGAGGAGGGGGAGCCCGCGTCTGCGGTGGCCAAGCGCCTGTCTCAGAAGTATTCGCGCCGCAAGCGCGATGTCTATGCCATGGTGCTCGATATGCAATAGATGGAGGATATCCAGCCCTTGCGCTAGAATCATCCTCTGTATGCAACGTTTTTCTGGAGGACAAACCCCATGGATCAAAGCAAGCCTTCGTTCTTTATCACGACGCCCATCTACTACGTCAACGCCGATCCGCACCTGGGCACGGCTTATTCCACCATCATCGCCGACGTTCAGGCTCGCTATCGCCGTTCCGCTGGCTATAACGTCAAGTTCCTGACCGGCATGGACGAGCACGGCGAGAAGGTCGCCGAGGCCGCAGCCAAGCACAACATGACGCCGCAGGAGTGGACCGATAGCCAGGCTCCGCACTTCAAGGAGCTTTGGAGCAAGCTCGAGATTTCCAATGATGACTTCATCCGCACCACCGAGCCGCGCCAGCACCATGCCGTGCAGTGCCTGTGGGAGCGCATGAAGGAGTCCGGCTACCTGTATAAGGGCAGCTACGACGGCTGGTATTGCGTGCCTGACGAGACCTACTTTACCGATACGCAGGTCCAGAAGGGCGACGAGGAGTACGGCAGCGTCGGCCAGCACCTGTGCCCCGACTGCCACCGTCCGCTTGAGCGCGTGCAGGAGGAGTCCTACTTCTTTAAGCTTTCCGCCTTCCAGGACAAGCTGCTTAAGCTCTATGACGAGCATCCCGACTTTGTCGAGCCTGCGTTCCGCATGAACGAGGTTCGCAGCTTTGTCGAGGGCGGCCTCAACGACCTTTCCGTGAGCCGTACGAGCTTTGACTGGGGCATTCAGGTCCCGTTTGACGAGGGTCACGTGACCTACGTGTGGTTCGATGCGCTGCTCAACTATATGACGGCCGTCGGCTACGGTGTCGACACCGACGAGGCGCGTGCCGAGCTGGCCTATCGCTGGCCCGCGCAGTTCCACATCGTGGGTAAGGACATCATCCGCTTCCACTGCGTCATTTGGCCCGCCATGCTCATGGCCATCGGCGAGGCCCTGCCCGAGCACGTCTTTGCCCACGGCTTCCTGACCGTGCGCAATGCCGAGACCGGCAAGGCCGAGAAGATGTCCAAGAGCCGCGGCAATGCCATCGCTCCGCAGGACGTTATCGACATGCTGGGCGTCGAGGGCTATCGCTACTACTTCATGACCGACGTCGTCCCCGGCACCGACGGTGCCATCAGCTTCGATCGCATGGAGCAGGTCTACAACGCCGACCTGGCCAACAGCTGGGGCAACCTTATCTCGCGTTCGCTCAACATGAGCGGCAAGTACTTTGACGGTTGCGCGCCCGCCAAGCCCGCATCGTTCGATGCGTTCGACAACCCGCTGGCAAAGATCGCCGATGGTCTGGTCGAGCGCTACATGGCCAAGATGGACGTGCTCGATTACGGCGGAGCCAAGGATGAGGTCATGGAGCTCATCCATGCCGCCAACCACTACATCGAGGACTCCGAGCCTTGGGCACTTGCCAAGGACGAGGCCAAGGCTGACGAGCTGGCGTTTGTGATCTACAACCTGCTCGAGGCCATCCGCATTGCCGCCCACCTGCTGATGCCGCTCATGCCTCAGACCTCTGCCGAGGCCCTGCGCCGCCTGTCCTGCGAGGACGAGGCCGCGACCGACGACCTCAAGGGCATTTGCGCTTGGGGCCTGCTTGCCGGCGGTCAGCCTGTCGAGAAGGGCGAGCCGCTGTTCCCGCGTCTGGCGTAGAGACCGCGCGAGCGCCATATCGGCAATTCGCTGTTTAGCTGTAAGGGCATGGCCGCCACGGTCCATGCCCTTTTGTTTCAAGACGCCGCCATCATGCTAAGGAGGCAACCATGACAACTTCGCCTTTGGCAAACCCCACGGCCACCAGGGAGCTGCTGGAGGAGTTTGGCCTTGCGACCAAGCATCGCCTGGGCCAGAACTTCCTGATCGACAATCATGTGATCGAGCGTATCTGCGAGCTTGCCGAGCTTGCAGGTGACGAGCGCGTACTCGAGGTGGGTCCGGGCGTTGGTACGCTCACGCTTGCGCTGCTGCAGGAGGCGGCGTGCGTTACGTCGATTGAGGCCGATCCCGAGCTCGAGCCGGTGCTCGATGCTCACGCCGCCGACTACGCCAACTTCCGCTTTATCATGGGCGACGCGCTTAAGGTGACGCCGGAGCAGATTGAGCAGGCCGCCGGCGGTGAGCCGACGGTATTTGTCGCGAACTTGCCCTATAACGTGGCGGCGACGATCATCCTGCAGTTCTTCCAGACGATGCCCGCGCTCAAGCGCGCCGTCGTCATGGTTCAAAAGGAGGTTGCCGATCGCATTGCCGCAACGCCGGGCAACAAGACCTATGGCGGCTATACGGCAAAGCTCGGCCT
>DBGAPG010000120.1:0-8819 GCA_048438765.1 Collinsella sp. | reverse complement strand
AGGCAGTTCTGCATGAATGACTTTATGAAGGGTCGCAACGGCGCCGACGAGCTCACCATCGTGATGGGCTTTGCTGGAATCGTCATCGCGATGATCGGATCGATGGCCCGTATTCAGTGGCTCAGCTGGATCGCCATCGCCGTTATCGTGATTGGCGTGCTGCGCGGCCTGTCCAAAAACATCGACGCGCGCCGCAAGGAGAACGATGCCTTTGTCACGGCGACCGCAAACGTCCCCGGCCTAGGCAAGTTCGTCGCCAGCTTGGGCGGCGGGACTGCGGCTGCCAACGCCTCGCGCGCTGCCGGCACCAGCAAGGAAGACTTTGAGCGCGCCAAGCGAACGGCCAAGAAGATGTGGAAGGGTCGCAAGACCACGGCCTACCTCAAGTGCCCCAACTGCGGCCAGATGCTCTCTGTTCCCAAGGGCAAAGGCAAGATCCGCGTCACCTGCCCCAAGTGCCACGCTAAGATGGAAACCCGCTCCTAGCCGCTACACCATAGGACAAAATAAAAGCCGAGGCCTCGTGTTGAGACCTCGGCTTTTTGCATGGAGCGACATCATTCGATAAAGCTGTCGCCCCGTCACACCAGCGCTTACGCTACGCCATCGCGAGCGAGCTCCTCGGCAAGCGCTTCTGCCGGCATGGCCATAATCGCGTCGAGCTCGGCGTCAACCTCGGGGATGCGCTTCACATTCAGCTTGCGCACCAAGTCACCGCGGCACATCACATGCATCGGCTCACGCAGAGCGCACAGGGCATCGAGCGGGTTCTCGCGCGTCACCAGAATATCGGCCGCCTTGCCGCACTCGATCGTACCGGTCTCACCGCCCAGGCCCAGTAGCTCAGCATTGACCTGCGTAGCTGTATGCAGTGCGAAGGCATTGCTCACTTTGACGTACTTGGCAAAGTAGGCCACCTCGCGCCACATGTCGTACTGCGTCACGAACGGGCAGCTCGAGTCCGTGCCCAGGCCTACCTTGATACCGGCTTCTAGCGCCGCACGAGCGCTCTCGATAATGCCCGAGCACACGATGTCGCCGTTCTTCTTTTGCGTGTCAGTCGAATGAGTCTTTTCCGGATCGAGCAGTACAAACGGCAGCGCCGGGCTGATCGTGCAGGTAACGCTCGGCGCGCGTCCCTCGAGCTGCGTACCCGCGGCGCCGCGGTACAGTTCCAGAATCTCGGGGGTCATCGGAGCGCCGTGCTCAATCGTGTCAACGCCGGCCTCAAGCGCAGCCTTCACGCCCTCGGTGCTCTCGACATGGGCCATGACCGGAAGGCCAACCTCGTGCGCCGCCTTGCACGCCGCCGCGGCGACATCGACCGGCATGCGCAGCACGCCCGGCTCGCCTACCTCGGTCGCATCGAACACGCCACCCGTCACGAACAGCTTGATGACGTCGGCGCCGAGCGCATACAGGTCGCGCACCTGTTCGGCCACCTCTGCGGGGCTGTTGGCCACCTGCGCAAAGAGGCCCGCACCGTGGCCACCCGGTACCGTGACACCCGTTCCTGGTGCCACCAGACGCGGACCCTGATACTTACCGGCGTCGATGGCGTTGCGCACGGCGATGTCGGCAAACAGCGGGTCGCCTGCGCCGCGCACCGTGGTCACGCCGCTTGCCAGCTGCTGTTGGGCGCTGCCTTTGAGGATGTGGCGGACTATGGCCCGGCCCACGGGATTGTCGAGCTTCTTCATCAGCGCGCCCGCATCGCCCGCCGAGACCGGTTTGCCCGAACCGCACAGATGCACGTGCATATTGATGAGACCCGGCATGAGATACGCACCGCCCAGGTCGATGACCTCGGCACCTACAGGCGCCTGCGCCACAGCGCTCGGACCAATCCAGGTGATGACACCGCGCTCAACGGCCACGGCCATATCGGGCTGTGGCTCCATATGCTCCGAGCCATCCAGAACGGTCGCATTGATAAACAACGTGGGACGATCGGCAGTCGCCATATCGAGCTCCTCCCTCTCAGAAAACTTCAACATTTGTCCATTATTACCCAGCGCGGCAGGATTGCTGCGGACATATCGGTTAACGGGAGGAAGAGAGAAATGTGAGGGCAAACGGAGGCAGCGCGGCGATGCTCCGGTCGTTACGGCAAAACGTCTCAATCTGTAACAGGTAGACCGTCTTTAACCTTCCAAATGTTACAGATCGAGATCTTTCGGCACCGCGTCCAACCTTTGTCTCAATCTGTAACAGTTGGGTCGAATTTTGGCCTCTAGATGTTACAGATCGAGATATTCTCCAGCCCCGTTGTAAAACGTCTAAATCTGTAACAAGTAGACCGGTTTTCAGCCTCTAGATGTTACAGATTGAGATCTTTCAGCAGGTGCCAACCTTCTGTCTTTATCTGCAACAGTTACGAGGCCAAACGGCCCCTTGCTGTTACAGATCGAGACAAACTCGACAGGAACAACCACATCCGCATCAGCTGCACCCCTCAGCGCCCATACCACTGGCATCTCCATTCCTCGGCCAAATCGGCCCGTCGCGGAATACCCGCCAGCCTCATCTTCTCAACCAGCTTCCCCGGATTCTTGAGCTCATCAAACGTAAACCGAAGCACCTTGTGCCCGAGCATTGTCAGATGGGACTCCCGCTGACGTTCTGCCACGAATGGGTCGATCGACTCCCGACCCTCGTCGTTCTGCAAGGTATACTTCCCCTTTCCGTCCAGCTCGCCAATCACGCACGTTCCGTCCTCGAGCCTCCAAAAATAATCAACGCGAAACACTTGGCTCGGATCGAGCGGATCACGAAACTCCACCTGCAGCTCCGGAACTGGAAAGCCGTACGCAATAAAGAACGCCCGAAAACGAGACTCGCCGCCGTTTTCGGACAGCCCGTCCGCATACGACGCAATCACCTGCGCCCTGCGATACCCGCGCTTGCCTTCACAATCCATACGAAGCCGCTCACAAAAGCCATCGCGCGATACGCCCTTTGCTCGCAACGCAGAATCGGCAATCGCCAAGCCATACGAAAACGGCGCGCGCAGCAGGCAATCCTCTACCGTGCGCCAAAACGGCGTCACCCGCACGCCGTCGACTTGTTCAAGTGCACACGCCGCCCGCGGACGCAACAGCCGGCATCCTGCACTCAGCGGCACCGAGCAACCTGTCTTAACAAGATATCGTGGCCCGAGCAGATCATTCGGCACCTCCAGACCCCACAAAAGCGCCGCGTCATAACCCCAAAACGCCCAATCGGAATGAAACTCCGCAAGCCCTTTGATGGTGCGCAGCGCTCGCTCCGCCGGCGTCAGTACACCCCAATCATGTTGAAAGCAGAACAAATACGGCTCGGGCTCCGCAATGTCATCGGTCCCCACATGACGCCGCAGCCACATGAGCTCGGCATTGTCGTGTGTCACAAGCAGCACGCCTTGTTCAGCCGCCTCCGTGAGCCTGGCAAGCATCCTATTCCGCGCCAAGGTGTTACGTGTTGCATGCTTGTGTTTGAAAACGGTATTAGACACTTCCATCACCACCACATCGGACAAATGGACCATTGTCACCGTCGCCTCTGTCGACAAACGTCTCGATCTGTAACAGTTGGGTCGAGTTTTGACCTGTAGATGTTACAGATTGGGACATTCCCCCAGCCAGGTGCCAAACGTCTCGATCTGTAACAGTTAGACGTTCTCCAGGCCCCCAAACGTTACAGATTTAGACAAACCAGCGGTGCCCAAGCATTCGTCTCGATCTGTAACAGGTAGACCGGTTTTTTGTCCCTAAACGTTACAGACCGAGACAAATAGACAGGCGGCGGTGCGACAGCCCGCCCCCTATTCCCATTCCTGCTCGTAAATATTGAGCGACTTCACATACCGTCCCTGGGCGCCCATGATGTCGCGGACCAGGCGCAAAAAGAAGCTGATGCACGAGGTGTCGAAACCATCCTCTAGGTCCTCGGGATGCACCGCGCCCGGCCCGTCGACCGCCGTGTCGCTCAGGCGCGCGATGTCATACAGGTAGAGCTGCCCCGCCGTCAGCCAGACATCGTCGACGCACGCGAGTCGCACCGCAATCGCGCCATCGTTCCAATGCTCCTTTTGCACGATATGTGGGTCGTAGACGTCAAAGCGACGGTCGGTGCGCGTGTCCTTCAGCACGACCATGCCAGTCGCGAGGTCCTTGTCCAAAATGCCAAAGCGTGAGAAATACTGCGTGTCACGCACCTGCTTAAGTCGCCCGAGCGAAGCAGGAGAAATTGACGCTGGCGGCTCGCCCACATACAGCTCCAACAGCGTCTTGCCGTGGTAATAGGGACGCTCAAATAGCAGCCAATCGGTAAACGCCATGTTGTAGGCCATGATTTCGTTTTGAGAAGGTTCCTCGCAATAGTTGAGCCACGGATCGACGATAATCTCGAACTGCTCGCGCGCCGGCTCCAGGAATTGAAACTTCCGCAGCATCCAAAAGTGAGCCATGTCGGCAATATCGTTGCCGACGGCTTCGGCCAGCTGTGCTCGGTCAAAAACTTGGTCAGTCATGGCATCCTCCTCAAACTGATGGACCTCAATTTGAGCTTACGAGGAGGGCGAGCAACCACTGTCAGCGCGGGCAAAATAGGCCTTCGACTGCAAACCAGATGCTAACCAAACACTTGACGGGACACTTGACCGAATGAGCGCACCGCAAAGAAACCGCAGGTAGACATAGACAGCCAACCCGCCCTTTTGAGCCAGATGCCCGCTACCACCACAGAAACAACAGGTGGCCACAGCCCAAGAAGTCGACAAATGAACACCCGTACGTCGACAAACGAGCAAATCACTCGCAAAGAGTGTCCCCAACGACTAGACAAAAAATGACTAGTCATTGGGGACGTTCTTAAATGACTACTTTACAGCTCCAGCGCCTCGGCGACTTCGGCTGCGCAGGCCAGGGCATCGGCCATGGCGTTCACAACGAGCGAGCTGCCGTTGCGGGCATCACCCGCCACATACACCGGCGCGGCATCCGCGGCGACACCCTCCGTGCGAGCCGCGAGGTGCGAGCCCTCAGCAGCCATCACCGGCAGCGGACGACCAGCGGTGGCAACAGGCACGCTCACCGCATCGAACACGCCATGCTCGGGACCCGTAAAGCCGCAGGCGATGAGCACCAGCTGCGCCGGCACCTCACGCTCGGAGCCCGCGATGCGCTCCGGCTTTCCCGCCGACCAGTCCAGATCGACCACGCGCAGACCCGCAGCCGCACCCTTCTTGTCCAGCAGCACCTCGAGCGTATCCACGCCCCAAGCACGCATCTCGCCGCCCATGGCAGCGATAGCCTCCCGCTGACCGTAGTCGGTCTTCTTAACGTTGGGCCACTGCGGCCATGGGTTACTCGCTGCACGCTTATCGGGCGCGGCCGGCAAGAACTCAAACTGACGCACGCTGCGCGCACCCTGACGCACCGCGATACCCACGCAGTCGTTGCCGGTATCGCCACCGCCAATGACCACGACGTCCAGACCGTGCGCGTTCACCGCGGGCTCGCCACCATCGAGCACCGAGACAGTTGAAGCCGTCAGGTAGTCCACGGCATACACCACGCCCGGGGCATCCACATTCGTAGCCGAAAGACCGCGGGGCGCACGAGCACCGGCAGCCACCACAACGGCGTCAAAGCCATTGAGCTTGGCCGCTACCGCAGGGTTCGTAACATCAGCGCCCAGCTCAAAGACGATGCCCAGCTCGCGCATGAGCGCCACGCGACGCTCGACCACAGACTTCTCGAGTTTCATGTTGGGAATGCCGTACATGAGCAGACCGCCCGGGCGGTCTTCGCGCTCAAACACCGTCACGCGGGCGCCGCGGCGAGCAAGCTCCCATGCCGCCACCAGACCAGCAGGACCGGAGCCCACCACGGCAACCGTGGGTGCGCCCTCCCCTGCCGGCTCAAAGCGACGCGGACCGCCATGTGCCCACTCATGGTCGCTGATCGCGCGCTCGTTGTCGTGAATCGTCGTGGGCTGGCCGTCGACCGAGCCCAGGTTGCACGCGGCCTCGCACAGCGCCGGGCACACGCGACTCGTGAACTCGGGCATGGGCGAGGTAAGCGACAGACGCTCGGCAGCCTCGTCCCAGCGGCCGCGGTACACCAGCTCATTCCACTCGGGAATCAGGTTGTGCAGCGGGCAGCCACTCGGGCGTGTCTTGCCAAAGCTCGCGCCCATCTGGCAAAACGCCACGCCGCACATCATGCAGCGGCTCGCCTGGGCGCGGCGTGCATCGTCATCGAGCTCCACATACAGCGGATCAAAATCATGGCTGCGCTCCTCCACGGGGCGAAGCTCGTGGGTCACGCGATCGATATCAAGAAAAGCACCAGGCTTACCCATGGCACTTACGCCTCCTTCTTGGTCGAAGCAACAGAGCTGGCAGCCACGGACGCACCGCCCGCGGCATCAAAGCGAGCGACATCCGCGGCACTCGCGCGACCGGTCACGATGTCAAACGCCAGCTCCTCAGCCTGCGCATGCGTCTTGCCGGCAGCCTCGCCCGCGGCGACAATCGCCAGCACGCGCTCGTACTCGGTCGGAATGACCTTCACAAAGTGCTTGCTCATCGAGTCGAAGCTGTAGAGCAGCTTAATTCCGCGCGGACTCTGCGTCGCGTCCACGTGCTCCTGGATGAGCGCGCGAATCTGCGCCAGCTCGTCGGCCGTCGGGGCCTTGAGCTCCACGCTCTCGTGGTTCACGCGGGCATCGAGCGTGCCGTACTGGTCAAAGACGTAGGCCACGCCACCCGTCATGCCGGCGGCGAAGTTCTGCCCGACCTCGCCCAGGATGAGTGCCAGACCGCCCGTCATGTACTCGCAGCCATGGTTGCCGCAGCCCTCGACCACCACGGTGGCACCGGAGTTGCGTACGGCAAAACGCTGGCCGGCAAGACCGTTAATGAAGCCGCGGCCGCTCGTGGCACCAAAGAACGCCACGTTGCCCACGATGATGTTCTCGTCGAACTTGTAGGTCGCATGCGGGTTGGGGCGCACCGACACCTCGCCGCCCGAAAGGCCCTTGCCAAAGTAGTCGTTGGCGTCGCCGCACACGTTGAGCGTAATGCCGCGCGGCAGGAAGGCGCCAAAGCTCTGACCGGCCGAGCCATCGCAATCGATGGTGATGGAGCCGGCGGGCAGGCCCTCGGGATGCACCTTGGTCACCGCGTTGCCCAGGATGGTGCCCACGCAGCGGTTGACGTTGGCGATATCGGCGCGGAAGCGAATCGGACGCAGGTGCGCACGGGCGTCGGCCGTATAGGGCACAAACAACGTGGAGTCGAGCGTCTTGTCGAGCTCGCTGTCCGCGGCCATCTGCGGCAGGAAGTGGCGACCGTCGGCGCCCGGAATATGGGCACCGAACTCGCAGGTCGCGCTTGCCAGCACGGGCGACAGATCGAGCAGGTTTGCCTTGCGGTTGCCCGGGACCTCGATCTGGCGCAAGCGCTCGGGATGGCCGACCATCTCGTCGACGGTGCGGAAGCCCAGGCTCGCCATGACCTCGCGCAGTTGCTCGGCAACAAAGAGCATAAAGTGCTCAACGTGCTCGGGCTTGCCGCGGAAGCCGCGACGCAGGCGGCAGTTTTGCGTAGCGATGCCGGCGGGGCAGGTATCCTGCTGGCAGTCGCGCTGCATGAGGCAGCCCATCGAAATGAGCGGCATGGTCGCAAAGCCAAACTCCTCGGCGCCCAGCAGGCAGGCGACGGCAACATCGGTGCCGTCCATGAGCTTGCCGTCGGCCTCGAGCACCACACGCGAGCGCAGGCCGTTTTGCAGCAGCGTCTGCTGGGCCTCGGCAAGGCCGAGCTCCAGCGGCAGACCCGCATGCCAGATAGAGTCGCGCGCAGCGGCACCCGAGCCGCCATTGTGGCCGCTGATCAAGATCTTGTCGGCGGCACCCTTGGCCACGCCGGTAGCGATGGTGCCGACGCCGGCCTCGCTGACCAGCTTGACCGACACGCGCGCACCGGGGTTGGCGTTCTTAAGGTCAAAGATGAGCTCTGCCAGGTCCTCGATAGAGTAGATGTCGTGGTGCGGCGGAGGCGAGATCAGGCCGATGCCGGGCGTAGACTGACGGACCTCGGCGATCCAGGGGTAGACCTTCTTGCCGGGCAGGTGGCCACCCTCGCCGGGCTTGGCGCCCTGGGCCATCTTGATCTGGATCTCTATGGCGCTCCTCAGGTAGCGGCTCGTGACGCCAAAGCGGCCGGAGGCCACCTGCTTGATGGCGCTCTTCCTGGAGTCCCCGTTGGGAAGCGGGGTCTCGCGCGCGGGATCCTCTCCGCCCTCGCCGGTGTTGGAGCGGCCGTGGATGCGGTTCATGGCGATGGCCAGGCACTCGTGCTGCTCCCGGCTGATGGAGCCGTAGCTCATGGCGCCGGTGTTGAAGCGCGTGAGGATGCTCTCCACGGGCTCGACCTCGTCAAGCGGCACGGGCGCGCCCTTTGGCGAGAAGCCCATGAGGTCGCGCAGGGTGACGGCGCGACCGGGGCGGTGCACCCAGGCGGAGAACTCCTTGAACTCCTCGTAGCTTCCCTCGCGGCAGGCATGCTGCAGCAGGTAGACGGCCTTGGGGTCGATGAGGTGCTCCTCGCCGCCCTGCGGTCGCCACTTGGTGAGGCCCAGGGTGGGCAGCTGGTCGGGCGCGGGGGTCTTGGCCAGGGCGCGGGCGGCGTCGTAGCGCTCGGAGAGCTCGCGCTGGACGTCATTGACGCCAAGGCCGCCGACGCGCGTGGCCGTGGACGTAAAGTAGCGCTCAACCAGGTCATCGGAGAGGCCAAGCACCTCGAAGATCTGAGCGGAGTGGTAGCCCTGCAT
>DBGAPG010000119.1:0-4392 GCA_048438765.1 Collinsella sp. | reverse complement strand
GGTGTGGAGATCCTCACCTGTGGCACCTGCCTCGATCACTTTGGTATTAAGGACCAGCTCGCGGTGGGCGAGGTCACCAACATGTACGTGATCGTGGAGAAGATGGAGCAGGCCGTGCGCGTCGTGCGCCCGTAGCGTATTGGTTGGAGTTGCCATGCGGGAGAAGCGTCCGGCGCTTGTCATCACGTTTCCCACCACGGCGGCCGCCATGGGCTGCGAGTCCCTGTGCATCGAGCGCGGCCTTCCCGGGCGAACGATTCCCGTGCCCGGGGAGGTCGCTGCCGGCTGTGGTCTGGCGTGGAAAGCGTTGCCTGCCGATGAGGAGCTGCTGCGCGGCGAACTCGCCGCGGCGGGCGTTCCCACCGAGGGCTATACCGTGATTGATATGTGGGAGGTCGTGCGATGATCTACCTGGATAACGCGGCGACGACCATGCACAAGCCGCAGACGGTCATCGATGCCGTGACGCAGGCGATGTGCTCGCTCGGCAATGCCGGGCGCGGCGCCACGTCGGGTGCCCTCGATGCCGCTCGTACGATTCACGGTTGCCGTGCCAAGCTCGCGCGCCTTTTAGGTTGCCCGAGGGCGGACCATGTGTGCTTTACGCCCAACTCTACGGCGGCGCTCAACGCCGCCATCTGTGGCGTGGTGCGCCCCGGCGACCGCGTGGTCACGACGGTGCTCGAGCACAACTCCGTGCTGCGTCCGCTCAACCGCCTGGCAGTGGAGCGGGGTGTGACCGTTGAGCATGCGGGCTGTGACGCGAACGGCGTGCTTGACTATGACGAGCTCGAGCGGCTGGTCACGCCCGGTACGCGTACCGTGGTGGTGACGCATGCCTCTAATGTGACCGGCAACGCGGTCGACATTGCGCGCGTGGCGGCCTTGGCACATGCCGCGGGTGCGCTTGTGATCGTCGATGCCTCGCAGTCTGCCGGTACGGCGCATATCGATATGCAGGCCATGGGGCTCGACGTGGTGTGCTTTACCGGCCACAAGGGGCTCATGGGCCCGCAGGGCACCGGCGGCCTGGCCGTGGCGGAGGGCGTCGACGTGGCGCCCTGGGCCATGGGCGGCACGGGCGTGCACAGCTTCGATGCGTTACAGCCCATGGAGTGGCCCACGCGGCTCGAGGCGGGCACGCTCAACGGTCACGGCATAGCGGGCCTTTCCGCAGGCCTTGATTTTATCGAGGCACAAGGCGGGGTGGAGACGATTGCAGCTCACGAACGCGCACTCGCCGAACGTTTCCTCTCCGGCGCTCGCGAAATCCCCAGCATTGTACTTTACGGTGCGTTTGACCAACCTGCGCGCTCGGCGATCGTGTCGCTCAACGTGGGCGATATCGACTCTGCCGAGATCTCGGACGCGCTCATGCAAGGGTGGGGGATTGCGACGCGCCCCGGTGCCCATTGCGCTCCGCTCATGCACCGCGCGTTAGGTACCGAGCGCCAGGGTGTCGTCCGCTTCTCGTTTGGGTATTTCAACACGACCGAAGAAGTCGACACGGCTATCGATGCTCTGCGCAATTTAGTCTGCTAAAGCTGCTGGACCGTTTATACTTGCGGGATGGGTATTTTGCCCGTCCCGTTTTTGTTTCGACCCGAAAGGTGTGCCTATGGCCTCATCCGCACCGCGCGGTCTGCGCTCCGACCATGTCGTCACCGTCGGCATCGCCCTGTTTTCGATGCTCTTTGGCGCCGGCAACCTCATCATTCCGCCGTTGCTGGCGCTCCAAGCCGGCACGGCCACACCGCTTGCCATGGTTGGCTTTTTGATTGCCGCCATCGGCCTGCCCGTCATGGGCTTTATCGCCGTGGCGCTTGCCGGCACGGCGCGTGAGCTTGCCAGCCGCGTGCATCCCAAGTTTGGCGAGTTCTTTGTTGCGGCAGTATATCTGGCCATCGGCCCGTGCCTTGCCATTCCGCGTACGAGCTCTACGGCGTTTGAGATGCTGGTACCGTTGCTGCCCGAGGGCATCTCGCTTGGCACGGCTCGCCTGGTGTTCGCCGTCGGTCTCTTTATCGTCGCGTTTGCGCTCACACTGCGCCCCGGCGTCATCACGCGCGTGCTCGGTCGCATTACGGGCCCTGCGCTCATTGCGCTTATCGTGCTCGTTGTCGGCGCCGCAGTGATCTCGCCGCTGGGACCGGCTGCTGCCCCGCAAGCTCCCTATGATGCCGGCGCTGCAGTCCAAGGCTTCTTGACCGGCTACCAGACCATGGACCTGCTCGCGTCGCTCGCCTTCGGCATCATCATCGCCGAGACCATCCACGAGTTGGGCGTGACCGACGACAAGCGCGTCGCTTTTGAAATTTCACGCTCCGGTGTGATCGCCGGTGTGCTCATGGCCGTCATCTACTGCGGCCTGGCGCTTGCCGGTATGCAGCTCGGCACCGTGATGCCCGATGCCACTAACGGTGCCGCCATCCTCGCCCGTTCGGCCTCCATGCACTTTGGTCTTGCCGGCACGGTCGTGGTCTTTGCGATTTTCTTCCTCGCCTGCATGAATGTGTGCATCGGCCTCATTAGCTGCTGCGCGCGCTATTTCTGCGAGACGTATGTGGTCGAAGGGGGAGCGGAGGCGTCCGAGGAGGCCATGCGCCGTCCCTTTGCGGTTCTCGCCTTTGTGTTCGCGGCGTTTTCGTGCGTACTTTCCAACGTGGGTCTCGACATGATCCTTATGTTCTCGGTGCCCATGCTCAACGCCTTGTACCCCGTTGCCATTGTGCTGGTGCTTATGGGCCTGGTGCACGGCTTTTGCGACGCTCATCCGCAGGTGTGAGTCTGGGTCGGCGGCGTCGTTGCTGTGCAGAGCGTGATCACCTCGGTCCGCGATGCGTTCTTTGCGGGCACATGGCTGCCGTTTGATGCGCTACCCCTGGCAGACATCGGTGCCGCGTGGGCGCCGGTTGCCGTGGCGGCATTTGTGATCGGTCTGCTTCACAGCCGGTTTGTCGCACATTCGAGGAGCTAGGGTTTCTGCGCTTGCACAGGCGGGGAGTCTCCCCTATAATTTCCTTCGCTTTGGGACACGCAAGGTTTAGACCTTAGCTGCTCAACACCTTCGGGACGTGGCGCAGTTTGGTAGCGCGCCTGCTTTGGGAGCAGGATGTCGCAGGTTCAAATCCTGTCGTCCCGACCATATCTTGCGGGCGTAGTTCAATGGTAGAACCCCAGCCTTCCAAGCTGATGACGCGGGTTCGATTCCCGTCGCCCGCTCCATAAGATAGACGAACGGCTCTGGCTCCTTTTGGGACCAGAGCTGTTTTCATATACATGCCGGGGACCCCACATCCCCTCCTAAGTTGCGGTGAAATAGTTCCTGGATTAGCCGCAAACGCTGTTATCCCGGAACTTTTTCACCGCAACTTATTGAGGCCGAGCGGGCTGGGTCGATGATGGGTTCTGTTGTCGAGAAGATGAGGACAGCCGGTCAGGAGTCTGCGTAGGGTTTTGTGGTTGGTATACCGTAGCCGCGCATCATGGAGCCGAACGCTTTGACATCGTAGGTGTCTGAGAGCTTGAAATGAATGACGTTGTGGCCCATGGCACGCAGGTTCGTGTCGCGCATGAGGGCAGCTCGATAGGTTTTTGCCGCAGTATGTTCCGGATCATTTTGGGCATCGTCCTCAAACTTGCCTAGTCCATGCAGCTCAGCCAGCATCCATGAGCCGTTTGGCATCTGCCAGCCGTAATCTGCCAAATAATAGCCGGCGTTTCCCGGTCGAGTGATTTCAACCTGAAGTTCGGGAGCGGCAACTCCCGCCAGAATCATTGCCGCCCGTGCTTCGGATTCTCCACCGTTATCCGATCTGCCATCCATGTGTTCAAAAACGTCAAATGCGCGCGCGATGCCGTGCAGTCCGCGGCAGTTCGTTTGTGCATATGCACGCAATTCTTCACGCTCGACACCGTACTCACGAGCCAACCCGTCGACATAGCCTAGTGCATATCGAAAAGCGTTAGTTCGGGCGATGTCGACCACCGTGCGATATGGATTCGTTAACGTAAAAGGACCGAGCTGCCATACGTCGCCCGGCCGCCAGCGTCGGTATTCAACGAATTCGTACATATCGCGTCTGGTGGAACGCGGCAACAGCACTTGCACCTTGTCGAGAAGCGAATATGCAGAACCGATGCCATAGAGCAGTGCCGCCGTTGCTCCACAAAACACGGCATTCGGTTCAACGACCGCAATAGCGGATGCCAATTGAAAGATGCGATCTTCGACGCCGAGGTCATTCCAATACGCGGGATCAGCGTAGACATGGTTGTAGAGTCGAATAATCATCTCTTTTTGCATGAGCGCGTAGGCACAGCGTTCATCCCATTTTTTGGTAGCTACAAACAGGTGCCCGCCATGATGGGCCTCGAATAACCGGAAGAACA
>DBGAPG010000118.1:0-3513 GCA_048438765.1 Collinsella sp. | reverse complement strand
GAGATGGCGGCTCTGCGCGAGCGCATGGACGTCGAGCCCGGCGACCTTGTGATGTTTGCCGCCGGCCCGCGCCTGCTCTCCGACGAGATCCTGGGCGGCATGCGTTCCCACATGGCCAACGCGCTCGAGATCAAGCGCGAGGGTCACGACTTCCTGTGGGTCGTCAACTTCCCACTGTTCCACTGGGACGAGGACCGCAAGGCCTACGCTGCCGAGCACCAGCCCTTTACCCTGCCGACCGAGACCGACATTGCCAAGATCGAGGCCGATCCGTTGGCAGCCGGTTCTTGCACCTACGACTTTGTCATGGACGGCTTTGAGGCCGGCGGCGGCGGTATGCGTATCCACAACGCCGAGATGCAGATGTCCATGCTCAAGCTCCTGGGCTTTACCGAGGAGCGCGCCGAGTCGCAGTTTGGCTTCCTCATGGAGGCCCTCAAGTTTGGTGCGCCCCCGATGGGCGGTTTTGCTCTGGGCCTGGACCGCGTGTGCATGCTGCTCACCGGCTCCGACTCCATCCGCGACGTCATGGCGTTCCCCAAGACGGCCAGCGGCTCCGACCTCATGTCGGGCGCCCCGAGTGCCGTTAGCGGCGCCCAGCTCAAGGACGTCAGCCTGCGCCTGATGTAGGCGAGCGGCTACATATTGCCCGTAACGAGGGAAGGACACGTGCCTTCCCTCGTTTTTTATACGCCGAGGTTGCGAGGGTATAGGTTGACTGGGCGTCGCGGAAACTACGACCCGGAATTTGCGTCCAGAACGGGTCGCAGTTTCCCAAACAGGCCCCTTTGGGAAACTGCGTCCCAGAATCCAGCCAAATAATGGGGCACAGTTTCCGGTTGAGCTGTCTAACGGAAACTGTGCCCCAGAACGAGCGCTCAAAACGGGGCAGGCTTTCCGCAACAACTGTCTGGCAGAAAGCCTGCCCCAGTTTCTTATAGCGAGTCTCTCTGGATCAGCTGCATGTGCATCACGGAGGTGGTGGGCTCGGCACCCTTGATCATGTCGAGCGCAATGTTGGCGGCCATGTGGCCTTCTTCGCGCAGGGGCTGGCGGACGGTCGTGAGCGCGGGGACGCAGCGCGTCGCAATCTCGTGATCGTCGAAGCCGACGACAGAAACGTCCGCCGGAACGGATAGGCCTGCCTCGTTGAGTGCGGTGATGACGCCAGCCGCGATACGGTCCGATCCGCAGAGCACGCCATCGAAAGCAATCTCGCGCGCGAGGATCTGGTGCATGGCCTGATAGCCGTCTCCGTTGTTCCAGCCGGTATAGATAACGTTTGCGTCTGGGAGGTCTTCGCCCAAGACGGCACGGTAGCCGCGCAGGCGGTCGACAACAGCGGGGTTGTCTTGCGGTCCCAACACGGCGACGATATCTTTGCGCCCGCGTTCCTTCATGGCGAGTGCCGCAAAGTGTCCGCCCTCTTCGTCGTCAGAGTAGACCGTCGAGAACACATCGCGATAGGGGTGGCCCTCGAGCTGGCTGCACAACACGGTGGGTACGCCCAGCTCGCGCAGCACCTCGAGCAGCTCGCTGCCCTTGTAGGGGGAGACGTCGATCACAGCGTCGAACGAGCGGCGCTCAAAGTGCTCGCGTGCACGGTTGCGCTCATGCGTAGAAGACGCCTGCAAGATAACGGGCAGATAGGACGACTCCGACAGTTCCTCGGTAATGCCGCTCAAAAACTCGCTATAGGTGGGGTCGCTGAAGAGTTCACTCAGGGGCTCGGTCACGAGCACGGCGATGATTTCCGTGCGCCCGACAGCGAGCGCTCGGCCACGAGCGTTGGGGACAAAATTGACTTCCTTGACCGCCGCGCGGACGCGCTTTTTGGTTTCCTCGCTAATGCGGGGCGAATCGTTGAGAGCGCGCGATGCCGTGGAGCGCGACACGCCGGCAGCTGCGGCAACCTCGGCAAGCGTAGGTGCGGTGCGAACTGGTTGGGTCATGGCGTCTCCTGGAGAATGCGGTCGATGTTGTCGCTGATACGGGCTGGTGCGGATACAGCTTACTATAGTGCGCCTGAACAGCGTTCATGATATCCGGTGACCGGTGTCGTTTTGCAACCAAGCCGCAATCGAATACGTCTCGTATGGGTGAGATATCAGCGGGCGTGGCGGTTGCCTACGAGCTTAAGAACGATGTCTTGCGCTGAGTTTCGATACTCAGGGTGACATAAGTGTCGCGGTTGTACAACCGGTTGCACCGTTAACCCGACCAAATCGACCGTTCAGCGGACAACCGGTTGCACAGTTTTTTTACATCGCCCGTAAGATAAGGACAACCGGTTGCACAAGAATCACTACGATGACGAAGGAGCATCACCATGGACGCCATTAACGATTGGGAAAACCAAGCGCTCACCCACAGGAACCGCCTGGCACCCCATGCGTACTTTATGGGTTACGAGACCGCCGATCTCGCCGCTACGTACAGCCGCGAGCTGTCGCGCGGGTTTGTCCAGCTGTCCGGCTCGTGGCAGTTCCGCCTCTTTGAGGGGCCTGCTGCCGTCTCCAACGAGGAGCTCTCCACGTACGAGCCCGCGTGGGATCACGTGGAGGTTCCGCACCTGTGGCAGGTAGACGGCTATGGCAACCTTGCCTACACCGACGAGGGTTTCCCGTTCCCGGTGGACCAGCCGTTCGTTCCCTCTGACGATCCCACGGGCGTGTACCAGCGCATCGTCAATCTTCCCGCCGTGCCTGCCGGCGCTCGCGAGATCATTCGCTTTGACGGCATCGAGAGCTATGGCGAGCTGTACGTCAACGGCAAGTTTATCGGCATGACCAAGGGTTCGCGTCTGTCCGCCGAGTTTGACGTGACCGACGCGCTCGTCGAGGGCGACAACCTGTTTGCGGTCAAGGTTCTGCAGTACAGCGATGGTAGCTATATCGAGGACCAGGACATGTGGTGGGCATCGGGCATCTTCCGCGATGTGTACCTCATGCAGCGTCCCGCCGCGCATCTGGTCGACTTTAGGTTCCGCACGCACCGCGAGGGCGATGCCGCTCTGATCACGCTCGATACGGTTGCCGAGGGCGCAAGCCGCGTTGTGTATGCGCTCAGCGATGGCCAGAATGTGGTCGCTACAGGCGAGTGCGTCGACGGCCATGCCGAGTGCAGCGTTGCCGATGCCCACTTCTGGAACCCCGAGGACCCCTTCCTCTACGACCTTACGTTTGAGGTCTACGACGGCGACGAGGTCAGCGAGTACGTTCCGCATCGCCAGGGTCTTGCCGAGGTGACGGTCGAGGGCAATCATATCTACCTCAACGGCACCTACTTTAAGATGCATGGCGTCAACCGCCACGATCACGACGATCACAAGGGCCGCGCCGTGGGCCTCGAGCGCATGCGCCGCGACCTGGAGCTCATGAAGCAGCACAACATCAACGCGGTGCGCACGTCCCACTACGCCAACGACCCGCGCTTCTACGAGCTGTGCGACGAGTACGGCATCATGCTGGTCGCCGAGACCGATATGGAGAGCCACGGCTTCGAGAATATCGG
>DBGAPG010000117.1:0-3785 GCA_048438765.1 Collinsella sp. | reverse complement strand
GGAGCGAGATGGCCAACAAAGTCACCCTCAAGCAGATCGCCCAGGAGGTGGGGCTTTCCCCCTCGTCGGTCTCGCTTGTTCTCAACAATCGGCCCTGTCGCATCTCGGAAGAAAACCGCAAACTCATCAAGGAGGTCGCGGCGCGCAACCACTATGTCCCCAACCAGATTGCGCGCAGCTTGGTTATGCGCGAGTCACGCACCCTGGGCCTTATCGTCCCCAACATCGAGAGCCGCTTTTTTGCCTCGCTCGCCGGGAGCTTGGAAAAGCGCTGTCGCGAGGACGGCTATGCGCTCTTTATTACCAGCTCGGGCGGAAGTGCCGAGGACGATCTGGAGCTGTTGCGCCAGCTGGTGACGCGCGGCGTCGACGGCGTGTTCCTGGTCGTGGGCGACGAGTTTTCCGATGACCGTGCCCTGCGCGAAGAGGTCAGCCACCTTCCCATTCCGGCCGTGATGGTCGACCGCGCCATTGAGGGGCTCGAGTGCGACAAGGTGATGTTCGATCACGAGATGGGCGGCTATATGGCCACGCGCTATCTGGTTGAGCAGGGCCATCGTCGCATTGCCTGTCTCGTTAACGCGCGCCGATCCAACACGGGCCGTAAGCGCCTTGCCGGCTACGAGCGCGCGCTGCGCGAGGTGGGCCTTCCCATCGACGCGCGCCTGGAGTTTGAGAGCGAGTATTACATCCCGAGTGCATACGAGGCCTCGGAGGCAGTGCTTGCGACCGATGCCACCGCCGTGTTCGCAAGCTCGGACAACATTGCGCTGGGCCTGCTCAAACGCTTGCACGAGATGGGGAAGAACATTCCGGGCGATATCTCGGTGGTGAGCTATGACAACTCGGCAGCCGATGTGCTCTTTGAGCCGGCGCTGACCGCGATTGAGCAGGATCCGGGCGTGCTTGCCGAGCATGCTTTTAGCTGTATGTCCAAGCGA
Organism: Collinsella sp.; assembly: GCA_048438765.1. Taxonomy (GTDB): domain Bacteria; phylum Actinomycetota; class Coriobacteriia; order Coriobacteriales; family Coriobacteriaceae; genus Collinsella. The sequence goes on along the minus strand of DBGAPG010000117.1, from coordinate 2,844 downwards.
CTTGCCGGCAAGGGCGGTAGGCGTGCCGAAGAAGTGGTTTTGGAGCCTGCGCTCATCGTAAAGGACAGTGTGCTCAATCTTACTAAACATAACTAAACTTGTTTATCAATTCGTAGAAATCGAATGTGGAGCACCTGTGACAGACAATGCCGCAGGTGAGTGTCCAGTTTTGCCGAGCTGCAGGATAGATGGCGATGATAAAACGTTTTAGCAAATATACTAGTCCCAACGAAAGGTTGCCGTATCGGAGGGCGACCGCGTAGCGAAGGGACATAAACAATGGCTAAAACACTGGGAACGCCGTGGCAAAAGCTGGGACACGAGGTGCCCGCTTCCGAGCTCGAGGGTGTCGACCTGTACTGGCGCGCTTCGAATTACCTGTCCGTCGGCCAGATCTACCTTCGCTCTAACCCGCTCATGCGCGCCGACTTTGTCGACGAGAAGACCGGCGAGACGCGTGACTTTGGCCGCCCCGATGTTAAGCACCGCCTGGTTGGCCACTGGGGTACCACGCCCGGCATCAACTTCCTGTTCGGTCACGTCAACCGCCTCATCGCCGATCACAACCAGAACGCCATCTTCCTGATGGGGCCTGGTCACGGCGGTCCCGCCGGTACCGCCCAGTCGCTGCTCGACGGTACCTACCGCGAGATTCGTCCCGACATCACCGATGACGAGGCCGGCCTGCAGAAGTTCTTCCGCCAGTTCTCCTATCCCGGCGGCATTCCGAGTCACTTTGCGCCCGAGACGCCCGGTTCCATCCACGAGGGTGGCGAGCTCGGCTATACGCTCAGCCACGCCTACGGCGCCGTCATGGACAACCCGAGCCTGCTGGCCGTGGCCGTGGTGGGCGATGGCGAGTCCGAGACCGGTCCGCTTGCCACCTCTTGGCAGTCCAACAAGCTCGTGAACCCGGCAACCGACGGTATCGTCCTGCCGATCCTGCACCTCAATGGCTACAAGATCGCCAACCCCACTATCCTTGCCCGCGTGTCCGACGAGGAACTCACCAAGTTCTTTGAGGGCATGGGCTATAAGCCGCACTTCTTTGTCGCCGGCTTTGACGACGAGAGCCATTCGAGCATTCACGAGCGTTTCGCTGCCCTGTTTGAGCAGGTCTTCGATGAGATCTGCGATATCAAGGCCACCGCTCAGGCTCAGGCCGCCGCAGGCGAGACTGTCGTTCGTCCGGCCTACCCCATGATCGTGTTCCGCACGCCCAAGGGCTGGACCTGCCCCAAGCAGATCGACGGCAAGAAGACCGAGGACTCCTGGCGTGCACACCAGGTGCCGCTGGCGAGCGCCAAGGACACCCATGAGCACTTCCGCGTGCTGCGCGAGTGGCTGCGTTCCTACAAGCCCGAGGAACTCTTTACGCCCGAGGGTCAGGTGCGCCCCGAGGTGACGGCCTTTATGCCGACCGGCGAGCTGCGCATTGGCGCCAACCCCAACGCAAACGGCGGTAAAGTCCGCCGCGAGCTCGAGTTGCCCGACATCCACGCCCACGAGATCCCCGTTGCCGAGAAGGGTCACGGCTGGGGCTCCACCGAGGCCGCCCGCGTCTTTGGCGAGTACACTGCCGACGTCCTGGCCAAGAACATGGATGACTTCCGCATCTTCGGCCCCGACGAGACCGCGTCCAACCGCCTGCAGGCTGCCTACAAGGTGACCAAGAAGCAGTGGGACGCCGGCTTCTACGAGGACGAGGCCAACGACGAGCTGCTCGCCGGTTCCGGCAAGGTCGTCGAGCAGCTGTCCGAGCACCAGTGTGAGGGCTTCCTCGAGGCTTACGTGCTCACCGGCCGTTCCGGCGTGTGGAGCTCCTACGAGAGCTTTGTCCACGTGGTCGATTCCATGGTCAACCAGCACTGCAAGTGGCTCGAGGCCACCAAGCGCGAGATTCCGTGGCGTGCCCCCATCAGCGGTCTCAACATCCTGCTGTCGAGCCACGTCTGGCGTCAGGACCACAACGGCTTCTCGCATCAGGACCCTGGCTTTATCGACCTGCTGCTCAACAAGGCCAACGATACGCATATCGTGAACGCCTACTATCCGGCTGACGCCAACATGGCCCTTGCCGTGGCCGAGCGCGTCTACCAGTCCACCGACTGCGTCAACGCCATCTTCTGCGGCAAGCAGCCCGCCCCGACCTTCCAGACGGTCGACGAGGCCAAGGCAGAGCTCGCCGAGGGCGTTGCGACCTGGGAGTGGGCATCGACCGCCAACTCGCTCGCCGAGGCCGACGTCGTCGTTGCCACCTGCGGCGACGTGCCGACGCTCGAGGCCCTGGCCGCAACCGATATGCTGCGCGAGCTGGGCATCAAGGTGTGGTTCGTCAACGTGGTCGACCTGCTCAAGATCCAGAACGCCTGTGAGAACGACCAGGCTATCAGCGACGAGCGCTGGGCTGAGCTCTTCGGCCCCGGCGAGAAGCCTGTTCTCTTTGCTTTCCACGCCTATGCCGGCACGATTCGCCGCCTGATCTGGAACCGCCCCGGCCACGACGCCTTCCGCGTCCACGGTTACGAGGAGAAGGGCTCCACGACCACGCCGTTTGACATGCTGCGCCTGAACAACATGGATCGCTGGGCCCTGGCTGCCGATGTGCTGCGCATGGTCGACGCCGATAAGTTTGCCGAGCAGATTGACGAGTGGGAGGCATTCCGCACCGAGGCCTTCGAGTTCGCGTGCGATGAGGGCTACGATCACCCGGCCTTTACCGACTGGGTCTGGCCCGACGCCGCTGCCGCAACCGCAGCCGACGGCGCGCTCTCCGCAACCCAGATGACCGCTGGCGACAACGAATAGCATCCGGGACGGTCTCGCGCTGGGGCCGCCTCCGGG
>DBGAPG010000116.1:0-7618 GCA_048438765.1 Collinsella sp. | reverse complement strand
TGCTCGGACAGTCCTGCTCGCACGGAGGCCACATTAAGTGGCCTCCGGCTCGTGCGGAACTCGCGACCGACCAAATACTAAAGCCCTCGGAACTTAGGATACATGGTTGGAGTCGCTCTGCTGCAAAATTCATTGGCTGGTGACCTATTCCGTGCCCCGTGTTGGCTCATCTTCGCCACCGGATTAATAAAAAAGAAGTACCGGTTGGGGCCGGTACTTCTTTTGGAAGTGCGTATGTTGTTGCGAGCTTAGCGGTTTGCAATTACAGGTCGCAGGCTGCTTTGAGTTCTTCGACTCGATCGGTTTTCTCCCAGGTGAAGTCGGCGTCTTCGCGGCCGAAGTGGCCGTAGGCTGCCGTCTTCTCGTAAATCGGTCGGCGCAGGTCCAGGTCGCGGATGATAGCGCCCGGGCGCAGGTCGAAGGTCTTCTCGACGGCCTCGACGATCTTGTCTTCGGCAACATGCGCGGTACCGAAGGTGTCGACCATGATCGACAGCGGCTTGGACACGCCGATGGCGTAGGCCAGCTCGACCTCGCAGCGGTCTGCCAGGCCGGCGGCCACCACGTTCTTGGCGACCCAGCGCGCGGCATATGCGGCGGAGCGGTCGACCTTGGTGCAGTCTTTGCCGCTAAAGGCACCGCCGCCGTGACGGCCGTAACCGCCGTAGGTGTCGACGATGATCTTGCGGCCGGTGAGGCCCGTGTCGCCCATGGGGCCGCCCACGACAAAGCGACCGGTGGGGTTCACATAGATGTCGGCGTTGTCCCACGGCATGTTCTCGGCGGCCATGACGGGGGTGATGACGTGCTCGATGAGGTCGTCCTTGATCTTGCCCATGTCCTCGATCTCGGCGGCGTGCTGCGTGGAGATGACGATGGTCGTGACCTCGACGGGCTTGCCGTCCTCGTAGCGCACGGTTACCTGGGTCTTGCCGTCGGGGCGCAGGTAGGGCAGGGTGCCGTCGTGGCGCACGGCGGCCAGGCGCTCGGCCAGGCGGCTCGCCAGGTAGTGCGGCATGGGCATGAGGGTCTTGGTCTCGTTGGAGGCATAGCCAAACATCATGCCCTGGTCGCCGGCGCCGATCAGGTCGATCGGGTCGGTGGTGGCGCCGGTCTGGGTCTCGAAGGACTCGTCGACGCCCTGGGCGATATCGGGCGACTGCTCGTGGATGAGGCTCATAACACCGCAGGTATCGCAGTCAAAACCGAACTTTGCGCGGTTGTAGCCAATGCGGCGGATAACGCCACGGGCAATCTCCTGCACGTCGACGTAGGCCTGGGTGCGAATCTCGCCGGCAACGATGACGGTGCCGGTGGTCACGAGGGTCTCGCAGGCGCAGCGGACGTTCTCAACGTTGGCGGGCACGCCGTTGGGTGCAATGTAGCCCTGCTCCTGTAGCTCTATTTCTTTAGCGAGGATTGCGTCGAGGACGGCGTCGCTGATCTGGTCAGCGATCTTATCGGGATGGCCTTCGGTCACCGACTCCGACGTAAATACAAAGGACCCGTGCTGGGGTGGGATGGAACGAAGTTCTTCTGACATGATTGTCCTTTCAAAAACGTGTCCCGGCGACCGTTACCATTCCGCCGAGCTCTATATGCAAGGGCACATCATAGCGCGTAAATCCAACATTCACACCCTTTCCGCACCTACTCATTGGGGACAAACTTAAATGACCAACCTTAGGCGGCACTTGGGACATTCTTCAGACAACTTCGAAGAGTTTCCCCAACGACTAGTCGTTTAAGAACGTCCCCAATGACTGGTCATTTAAGTCTGTCCCAAATGAGTGGGTCGGTGCCCTTTGTGCGGAGGTTGCTTTGTTGCTTTATACTGATGCGGTTAGACATCCATCCTGCAATCGAGGAGATTTCCATGGCATCAGACGTTCGCGTCCGCTTTGCACCCTCACCGACGGGCAAGCTGCACATCGGCGGCGCCCGCACCGCTATCTATAACTGGGCTTTCGCCCGTGCAAACGGCGGCACGTTCATCCTGCGCATCGACGACACCGACCCCACCCGCTCCACCGACGAGAACACGCAGATCATCTTGCGCGCCATGCGTTGGCTGGGTTTGGACTGGGACGAGGGTCCCGAGGTGGGCGGTGACTATGGCCCCTACGCACAGACCGAGCGCCTGGACCTGTATAAGCGGGCCGCCCAGAAGCTCTGGGACGAGGGCAAGGCCTATCCCTGCTTCTGCACCAAGGAGCAGCTCGACGCCGACCGCAAGGCCGCGCAGGAGCGCAAGGACGCCTTCCAGGGCTATCAGCGCCGCTGCCGCGATCTTGATCCCGAGGAGGCACGCCGCCGCATCGAGGCCGGCGAGCCCTACGTCCTGCGTATCAAGGTGCCCGAGGACCGCGGCGACGTCGTCATCCACGACGCCGTTCACGGCGAGGTGACCTTCGACGCCAAGGAGCTCGACGACTTCGTCATCTTCCGCTCCGACGGCACGCCCACGTATAACTTTGCGACCGTCGTCGACGACGCCATGATGAAGATCACCCACGTCATCCGCGGCGACGACCATCTGTCCAACACCCCGCGCCAGGTCATGGTCTACGAGGCCCTCGGCGCGCCCGTGCCTACGTTCGCCCACATCTCCATGATCCTTGGCGCCGACGGCAAGAAGCTCTCCAAGCGCCACGGCGCCACCTCGGTGGAGGAGTACCGCGACGCCGGCTACTTGTCCGACGCCTTCGTCAACTATCTGGCGCTGCTCGGCTGGTCGCTCGACGGCGAGACCACGATCATCCCGCGCGATGTCCTGGCCAGCAAGTTCTCGCTCGACCGCATTTCCAAGAACCCTGCGACCTTCGACCCCAAGAAGCTCGACTGGGTCAATGCCGAGTACATCAACGGCATGTCCGACGCCCAGTTTGCCGACGAGATCATGGTCCCCGAGCTGCATGAGGCGGGTCTCATCGAGGGGAATGTCGAGTACGGCGAGGATTGGATCGATGCGCTTGCCGCCATCGTCAAGCCGCGCACCAAGATGCCGGCCGACGCCGTGACCGTCGCCGCTCCCATCTTTGCCACGGCCGAGACGCTCGAGTATGACGAGAAGTCCGTCAACAAGGGTCTGGCCAAGGAAGGCATGGGCGCCATTCTGGATGCCGCCAAGGCCGCGCTCGAGGGCGTGGACGAGTGGACGGCCGCCAACATCGACGCTGCGCTTGAGCCGCTGCCCGAGCAGATGGACCTCAAGAAGCGCGTGGTGTTCCAGGCCGTGCGCGTCGCCGTCTGCGGCAACATGGTGAGCCCTCCGCTGGGCGAGACCATGGCGCTCGTCGGCCGCGACGACTGCCTGGCGCGCATCGACCGCGCCCGCACGATGGCGCTGTAGCAGCTGCGTAAACGCATGTATCCGAGCCCCGCTCACCACGAGTGGGGCTCTTGTTTCTAAAGACGTATGGGATAGGAGGTGCTGGGGCCATGGCCGAGCAACTTTCGCTGTTTGGTTCGCCAGAACCTAAGGAAGCTCCGAAGTCTGCGGCCCCTGCCGCCGCCCCGGCGCAGCCCGCGCCCGCGCCCGAACCCATCGCCGCCTATGCGAGCGTGGTCCTCGACATCCCGACCCGCGCGCTGTCCGAGGCGTTTGCCTACGGCATTCCGTCGTCACTCGCCAACGATGCCCAGACCGGCTCCACCGTTCTAGTTCATTTTGGCAACCGTGCGGCCGCGGGCTACATCGTTGACATCGCGACCGAGCTGGCCGACCTGCAAGGTAACGGCGCTCTCGATCCCGCGCGCATCAAGCCCATCGAGGCCATCCTCAGCAAACCGCTCTTTACCGCCGAAGCCGCCCGCATTGCGCGTTGGATGAGCCGCGAGTATGTCGCGACGCTTTCCGAGTGCCTGCGCCTGTTCTTGCCACCGGGTGGAAGCCCGCGCGCGGTCAAGGGCGACGATGGCGTGTGGGCCGTTGAGCGCCCCGCCGTTAAACCCATCCAAAACCGCTGGGTTATGCTCACGCCCGAGGGTTTCGACTATACGCCGCCTAAGACCGCGGTCCGTCAGCGTCAGCTCATCGAGGCGCTCCAATGCGGCCCGGTCACGACGCGCGACCTCAACCTGCTCTACAACAGCATGTCGGCGACCATTAAAGCGCTCGAAAAACGCGGCGTCGTTGTGGTGGAGGAGCGCCGTGCGTGGCGTGGCTGCTGCGAGCAAACCACGCTGTCCTCGGCGAGTGGCAAGGCCCCGGTGGCACTCACCAACGGTCAACGGCAGGCGCTCGCGCAGATTGAGCGCGCTCGTCTTGACGCCCACGGCGACGTGGTCCTTGTCGACGGCGTCACCGGTTCCGGCAAAACCGAGGTCTACCTTTCGGCGATTGAGCGCGTGCTGGCGGCCGGTCGCTCGGCCTGCGTGCTCGTGCCCGAGATCTCGCTGACGGCCCAGACCGTCGGCCGCTTCCGCTCGCGCTTTGGCGAGACGGTCGCCGTGTTCCATTCGCGTCTTTCTGCTGGCGAGCGTCTGGACCAGTGGGATATGGTCGCCAGCGGTGCGGCCCGCGTGGTCGTGGGCGCCCGCTCGGCGCTCTTTTGCCCGCTCAGCGATCTTGGTCTCATCATTATCGACGAGGAGCACGAGACCAGCTACAAGCAGGGTTCCAGCCCGCGCTACCATGCGCGCGAGGTGGCTGCCGAGATGGCGCGCCGCTATCGGTGCCCGCTCGTGTTGGGCTCCGCCACGCCCTCGGCCGAGGCTCTCGACCGCTGCCACCGCGGCACGTACAGCGGCGCCACCTGGACGCGCGTTGAGATGCCCGAGCGCCCGGGACACGCCGTGTTGCCCACGGTTCGCATTGCCGATCTGCGTCGCGAGTTCGCACACGGCAGCCGCTCCATGTTCTCTAAGCCGCTGATGGAAGGTCTGGAGCGCGTGGTCGAGCGTCGCGAAAAGGCCGTGTTGCTGCACAACCGTCGTGGCTTTGCGCCGTTTTTGATGTGCCGCGAATGCGGCTGCGTGCCCACCTGCAACCACTGCTCCACCGCGCTCACGTATCATGAGCGCACGCACACACTGCAGTGCCACACCTGCGGATCGTCCTGGCGCGTGCAGCCGTATCCCGCGCCCACGAGTCGCTGTCCCAAGTGCGGCAGCCGCTACCTGGCAAAAATGGGCCTGGGTACGCAGCAGATCGAGGACGCACTGCACCAGATGCTGCCCGACGACGTCGCCATCATTCGCATGGACGCCGATTCCACGCGTGGCAAGGACGCACATAAAAAGCTGCTCGAGCAGTTCGATGCCGCCGATTGCGCGGTGCTGCTGGGCACCCAGATGATCGCCAAGGGCCTCGACTTTCCCGAGGTCACGCTCGTGGGCGTGGTCAATGCCGACTTCTCCCTCAAGCTTCCGGACTTCCGCGCAGGGGAGCGCGCCTACGATCTGCTGGAGCAGGTTGCGGGTCGCGCCGGTCGCGGCGACCGCCCCGGCGAGGTTATCATCCAAACCTACGTGCCCGAGGACCCGGTCATTCGCGCCGTCTCCGAGCATGACCGCTCGATCTTTACCGACTACGACCTGGACCAGCGCCGCGACGCCCTGTATCCGCCGTTCGTGCGCCTGACCAATATCTTGGTATGGTCGACGAACGCGGATGACGCGCGGGGCTACATCGGTCGCATCGCGAAGCTCCTCAAGCGTCGCTGGCATGCCGCCGCGCCCGACTTTTTGCGGGCGGGGAGCGCCGTGCCCCAGGTGCTTGGTCCGGCTTCATGTGTAATCGAGAGAGCTAAGGACCGTTACCGCTTCCATCTGCTTGTAAAGTCGCCGGTAGGGTACCATGTCTCTGATGATATCGACGCCTGCCTTAAAGAGGTGGGCTCCGTGCGCGGCGTGAGCGTGAGCGTTGACGTCGACGCTTATGATTTGATGTAACAACCCGAAAGGATGGCCATGGAAGCCAACGGAATCGTACTGTCGCCCGACCCTCGTCTGCGCCAGGAGTGCGCCGTCATCGAGGAGATCACCCCGGCGATCGAGGCGCTTGCCGAGAAGATGAAGAAGATGATGTTCGACAACGGCGGTTGCGGTCTTGCTGCCCCACAGATCGGTGAGCTCATTCAACTCGTCACCATCGACTGCGACTATAGCGACAAGAACGACTATGACCCATACGTGCTCATCAACCCTGTCATTGTTGAGCAGAGCGACCATTTGGTGCCGTTTAGCGAGGGCTGCCTTTCCATCCCCGGCATTAGCTGCGAGATCGAGCGTCCCGATTACGTTGTCGTCGAGGCGTATGACCTGGATGCCAACCTGATTCGCTATGAGGCCACAGGCGACCTGTTCTGCGTGTGCCTGCAGCACGAGATCGATCACCTGCACGGCAATACCATGTTCGAGCGACTCAAGCCGATGCAGCGCATCAAGGCCGTCAAGGAGTACCAGGACGCCCTGGCCCGCGGCGCTCGACCGGGCGAGACCGAATAGGTTAATTGTCCGTCCCTGGGATGGGGCCCACACATATCATCCCGTGCTCAAACATTCTCGCTGCGCTGCGAAACTGCGCGCGGGACGATATGTGTGGGCCCCATCCCAGGGACTACGTTGTCGCTCTTCGTTTCGCCCGGGTGCCGTTGGGTCAGGGAGGGGCGTCTTCGCTGATAATTGCTTTGTTGGAAGAGCTGCTTTTATGCGGCTCTTTCTTTGTTTTTGGGTATATTTGTTTCTGTTGAATTGTTATTGCGGCTGGGTGCGCTTGCGACCTGGAACGCTTTTTTGTAGCCGTCTCGGCTCGTTATTGAGAGGAGACTATCTTTTATGCGTATTGTGTTTATGGGTACGCCTGCTTTTGCTGTGCCTTCGCTGACTTCGCTTGTTGAGGCTGGGAATGAGATTGCGCTTGTTGTTACTCGTCCTGATGCTGTTCGTGGGCGTGGTAAGAAGCTTGAGCCGTCTCCTGTTAAGGCCAAGGCGCTTGAGCTGGGGTTGCCGGTTATTGAGGCCAATCGTATGACGCCGGAGGTAGTTGAGACGCTTCAGGCTGCGCAGGCTGATATTTTCTGTGTGGCTGCCTATGGCTGCATTTTGCCTGATGAGGTGCTGCATATGGCGCCGCTTGGTATTGTGAATGTTCATGCTTCGCTGCTGCCTCGTTGGCGTGGCGCTGCTCCCATTCAGCGTGCCATTCTTGCTGGTGACGAGGTTGCCGGTGTTTCCATTATGCGCATTGGACATGGCGTGGACACGGGCGCGTATTGCGCCCAGGCGTCTACGTCGGTTGCCGGTAAGCATGCCGAAGCGCTCACGATGGAGCTTGGTGAGCTTGGCGGCAAACTGCTTGCCGATGCGCTTCCCTCGCTTGCCGATGGCTCGGCTGTTTGGACTGAGCAGGATGAGTCGCTCGTCACTCATGCTGCCAAGATTTCCAAGCAGGAAATGCGTCTGGATCCGAAGATGGCGGCGCTCGATTGCGTGCGTCATGTGCTTGCTTCGTCCGATACCGCGCCTGCCCGTTGTGTGATTGCCGGCAAGTCGGTTCGTGTGCTCGATGCTGCGCCGACTGATGTGTCGCTTGGCGAGGGCGCTGTTGCCGTCAAGAGTAAACGTGTCTACCTGGGCCTTTCCGATGGCGCGGTTGAACTGATCGAGGTTAAGC
>DBGAPG010000115.1:0-3085 GCA_048438765.1 Collinsella sp. | reverse complement strand
TATTTCACCGTAACTTGGTGGAGAGACTTGGCTGACCTGCAATCTTGGCACATATATGTATAGGGCGGTGTCCGTTACGGGCGCTGCCTTTTTTGTGGGTACATACATCCATGAGGTTCCAACCCGGGTTAGGGGAGTGATTGTTATGGACAAAACTGCGTTCTTTACCATGCCGAGCGGTCTGTACGTGGTGAGCGCTGCGGCAGACGGGCTGCGCGCCGGCTGCGTCATCAACACGGCGGTGCAGGTGACGTCCATGCCGCCGCGCATTTCGGTTGCCGTGAACAAGGACAACGTCACCTCGGGCGTCATCGCATCGGCCAAAGCGTTCGCGCTGACCGTGATCGATCAGACCGCCGACATGCTCTACATCGGTAACTTTGGGTTCCGCACCAGCAGCGATTATGACAAGTTTGCCAAGTACGAGACCCGCGAGACGGCTCTGGGCATGCCCTATGTGCCCGAGCACGCGGCGGCCCTGTTTAGCTGCCGTTTGATCGACACTGTGGATGTGGGCACGCATCTGCTGTTTATCGGCGAGGTCGAGGATGCCGAGCGCCTGAGCGACGAGACGCCGTTGACCTACGACTACTATCACAAGGTTCTGAAGGGCAAGACGCCTCCGAAGGCCTCGTCCTATCAAGGCTAGAATTGTTGTAAAAACACTTGTATTATTTAATTGAGAACATATACTAATAAGCGAAGTACATCACCAGTCACGTTCGAGAGGAGAACATCATGGCTGAGGAGAAGAAGACGTATAAGTTCGTGTGCATCGTTTGCGGTTACGAGGTTGAGGTCGATACGCCCGAGCTGCCCGAGGACTACGTGTGCCCGGTGTGCGGCGTCGGTCCCGATCAGTTTGAGCTCGTCGAGGAGTAACTCGCAGGCACACGACTTGCAGCAACATATAGCTCTGTCCAAGGGCCCCGGTCGGTCATCCCGGCCGGGGCCCTTTTCCTCCGTCCCCAAGGGATCACGGCTGCTGTTAGCCGATTCTGTCTGTCGCGAGTCCGGCCGACCGTTTGTCTCAATCTGTAACATGTGGCGGCTCAAAACGGGTCTATCTGTTACAGATTGAGACAAAAGGTTGGAGCTGAAGAAATGTCTCGATCTGTAACATCTAGAAGCGGAAATTGGGTCCACTTGTTACAGATCAAGACAAACCAAAACCGTCCGGCAGAAGATCTCAATCTGTAACATCTAACGGCGAATATTGGGTCCACTTGTTACAGATTGAGACAAACGGAGCTGTCCCTCGGAATGATCTCAATCTGTAACATCTAGACATCAAAAGCGGGTCTAGATGTTACAGATCGAGACGTTTGCCTGGGTAGGTGCCCCATCCCATTACATCCCGGTCAACAGCACGATGTCGAGCGCCGTTACGACAGCACCGATCCCTACGAGCAACGCGTTGAGTGGGCGCGAATTGGCATATTTGCCCATGACGCGGCGTGAGCTGGTGAGCCGTATGAGCACAAAGACCGTAATCGGCAGCTGAAGCGACAGCAGCGCCTGACTCCAGATGAGACCTTCAAAAGGATTCGGGACGACCAGGCACGCCGCCACAGCGCCGACGAAACAGGCTGCTACCCCAATCGAGGAATGCCGGTCGTGGATGTCGTATTCCTCGTCGAACATGCCCGCGGTGATGGTGCCCGCCGCCATGCCCGCCGTCACACTACTCGAGAGGCCCGCAAACAGCAGCGCCACGGCAAAGATGGTCGAGCTTGCCGGGCCCAGAATGGGAGAGAGCGTGGCCGCTGCGACGGCGAGGTCGTCTACGACAATGCCGTGCGCAAAGAAGGTCGTTGCGGCCAGGATGACCATGGCCGAGTTGATTGCCCAGCCCACGCCCATCGAAAAGAGCGTGTCGAAGAGCTCGTAGCGCAGGCGTTCTTCGATAACTTGCTCGCCTTGGCCTTCGAAGTGCATGGATTGGATGACCTCGGAGTGCAGAAAAAGGTTGTGTGGCATAACGACCGCACCCAGGACACTCACGATAATCGCGGCAGAGCCAGTGGGCATACTGGGCGTGATCCAGCTTGCGGCGGCTTGCGGCCAGTCGACCTTGACCAGCGCAAGCTCGGCCAAAAACGAGAGTCCTACCACGCCTACGAAGGCGATGATCCATCGCTCGGCGCGCTTGTAGGAGCTCGTCATGAGCATCGCCATTGATACTGCCGCCACGATGACGCAGCCCGCGCGCACGGGCAGCCCAAAGAGCATTTGAAGGGCAATCGCGCCACCCAGGACTTCGGCCATGGCGGTGGCGATGGTCGCGAGATAAGCACTAACGAGTACCGTGCGTCCAACGAAGCGGGGGAGGTAGCGCGTCGTGGCTTCGGCAAGACAGGCACCCGTTGCGATACCCAGGTGTGCCGCGTTGTGCTGCAGCACAATGAGCATAATCGTGGACAGCGTGACCACCCACAGCAGCGCGTAGCCAAACTGCGAGCCCGCGGCCATATTGGAGGCCCAGTTGCCTGGGTCGATAAAGCCGACGGTGACGAGCAGCCCGGGGCCGATATGCCGCGCGATGTCTAGACCTCCGTGACCACCGGTGCGTCGGGAGCCAAAGTGTTGTTTGAGATGGTTGAGCATGGTGCGCTCCTGCGTGCCGTTTGTTTGACGCCGCAAAGGATACCCGTTTTAGACTAAAAAGTTAACCTAGACTAACAAAATTGTTGTATTTGAATAGGATAGTGAAAGGGGGCTGCCGAAATGTCTTGATCTGTAACAACTGGGGATGGAAATTGGGTCTTAGTGTTGCAGATCGAGACAGGAAGAAATGGTCCTATGGAAAATCTCAATCTGTAACAGCTAACCGCCAAAACCGGCCCGTCGTGTTACAGATCGAGACAAACCAAAACCGTCCTGCAGAAAATCTCAATCTGTAACATCCAGGCGCCAAAATTGGGTCTTCCTGTTACAGATTGAGATGTTTGAAGCGGTGAGCTTACGGGCCGAACCTGGGGCCCTTGTTGTCGCCCTTGAGGTCGGCGGTGTCCACTCGTAGGGCGTGCGTTACGCGATTGTTTCGAAACGGGCGGGAAACACAACGGGTCGGCGATGCTCCTAG
>DBGAPG010000114.1:0-4717 GCA_048438765.1 Collinsella sp. | reverse complement strand
ATGTGGCTGCCTTCGGCCATGGAGGCGCCGACGCCTGTTTCGGCCTACCTGCATGGCGCCTCGATGGTTAAGGTCGGCGTGTGCGTGTTCGCGCGTGCACTCGTCTCTGCCGGCGAGATTCCCGAGATCGTGGGCTGGGTTGCCATTATCGACGCCATGGTCACCATGCTCTTTGGTTTCCTTATGTACCTGCCGCAAAAGGACATGAAGCGTCTGCTGGCCTTCTCCACGATCGCTCAGCTCTCCTATGTGTTCTTTGGTCTGGGCCTTTCGGTCTTTGGCAGCCAGCTGGCCTTTGACGGTGCCGTGTGCCATATCTTTAACCACGCGTTCGCCAAGACCCTGTTCTTCCTGATCGCCGGTTCGTTCTCCTTTACGCTCGGCACGCGTATGCTGCCCAAGCTTCGCGGCATCGTAAAGAAGTACCCGATCTCGGGCGTGGGCTTTGGTGTCGCGGCGCTCGCCATCGCCGGCGTGCCGCCCATGAACACGTTCTTCTCGAAGTTCCAGATCATCGCCGGCGGCTTTTCCGTGGGTGCCGGCAACGTCGCGATCCTGGTGCTCGTGTGCATCATGGTCGCCGAGACCGTCGCCACCTTTGCCTGGTTCCTCAAGTGGATGGGCTATTGCCTGCCCGGAGAGCCGAGCGAAGAGGTCGCTGCGGGTGCCCCGCTTCCCCGCGCGATGGCGTTCGTGTTCATCGTGCTCATCATCATGGTCATCGTCAGCGGCCCGCTTTCGGCCAGCTGGATCGGTTAGGAGGTAGAACGACATGGGTTATTCGATCGTCAACATCCTTGGCGGCCTTCTGATCGTCACGTCCACCATGGTGGTCGTCTCCAAGAACATCAAACATGCCATCAACTGGTATGCGGTGCAGTCGCTGGTGCTCGTGGGGCTGCTCGCCACGCTCGGTGTCACCACCGGTGCGCAGGAGCTGCTCATGTGGGCTGGATCTGCCTTTATCACTAAGGTCGTCCTGGTCCCTTATATCCTCAACCGCGCATACAAGAAGATGGGCGAGCCGAGCGATGCATCGCTCAAGGCCGGCCTTAAGCCCGCGTGGGCCATTTGCATCATCGCCGTGGAGGTCGCGATCTGCTTTGCCGTCGTGACGCAGATTAGCCTGCCCACGGCCGAGGTCGCAACGCCTGCGCTCGCTATTAGCTTCGCTCACTTCTTTGTGGGTCTTACCTGCATCATCTCGCAGCGCAACATCATGAAGCAGATCTTTGGATACTGCCTTATGGAAAACGGCAGCCATGTGACGCTCGCGCTTTTGGCCCCCACCGCTCCCGAGATCATCGAGATCGGTATCGCCACCGACGCCATCTTTGCCGTCATCATCATGTCCATCGTCGTGCGTCGCATTTGGGACGACTCCCACTCGCTCGATGCGCGCGACCTGTCCGAGCTGAGGGGGTAGTCCATGGAAACGTTGATTCTCGCCCTGCTCGCGACTCCTTTGGTGTTCTCGCTGGTCATGGCGTTTTTGCCCAAGAACACGTCCTATAACGTGTTTGCCGGTCTCAACCTGGTCTCCGTCGCAGCCGTCCTGGTGCTGTCGATTGTGACGGCCGGTGACGTCCTTATGAGCGGCGACACCGCGAGCGCTCTTGGCCTGTGGTTCCACCTCGATTCGCTGGGCGCCATCTTTGTGCTGCTCATCGGCTTTATCGGTTTTCTTACCGGGCTGTTCTCGCTGCCCTATGTAAAGGCCGATATCGAGGAGGGCTCCATGCCCGCCGAGCGCGCCAAGCAGTATTTTGCGCTGTTTAGCCTGTTTGTGTTCACCATGCTGCTCGCGTGTCTGTCCAACAACATGATCCTCACGTGGGCCGCCGTGGAGGCAACCACGCTTTCCACCGTGTTCCTCGTGGGTATCTACAAGAACAAGACGGCCCTCGAGGCTTCTTGGAAGTATGCGATGGTCTGCACCGCCGGCGTGGCCTTTGGCCTGTTCGGTACGCTGCTGATCTACGCCAACGCCGCCGACGTGATTCCCAACGCCCACGAGGCCGCATTTCTGTCGTGCGTGCTGCCGTATGCCGACCAGTTCGACCCGACGCTCATGCGCCTCGCCTTTGCGTTTATCGTGATCGGCTTTGGCACCAAGGCCGGCCTGTTCCCCATGCACACTTGGCTGCCCGATGCCCACTCCCAGGCCCCGAGCCCTGTCTCGGCCCTGCTCTCGGGCGTGCTGCTTAAGTGCGCCATGCTTGTGATCATGCGCTTCTACGGCTTTACTATCCAGGCCGTGGGCGCCGAGTATCCGCAGCTTTTGCTGCTGATCGTCGGCACGCTGTCCATTTTGGTGGCGGCACTTTCGATGTTTCGCCAGGACGACCTCAAGCGCCGCTTTGCGTACTCGTCTGTGGAGAACGTGGGCGTTATCGCCCTGTGCCTGGGTATCGGTGGTCCGCTGGGTATCGCCGCGGCCCTGCTGCACTGCGTGTTCCACGGCTTTACCAAGACGCTTGCCTTCTGCGTGTCTGGCAACATTCAGCACGCCTTTGGCACGCGTAGCCTGGCTAAGATCCAGGGTGTCGTCGAGGTTGCCCCCGCAACCGCCGCGCTCGCCGTCCTGGCGCTGCTCGGTCTTGGTGCCTTCCCGCCCTTTGGCATGTTTATCTCCGAGTTCCTGACTTTTGTCGCCGGTGTTACCGCCGGTCCCATGTGGCTGGTCGTCGTGGTCGCCCTCGGTCTTACCGTGGCCATCTCCGCGCTCACCCGCATCGCACTCAAGTCGGTATTCGGCCATGCGCCCCAGGGCATGGGCAAGCATGAGGCCCCGGCGCTCATGCTTATCCCCGAAATCATCCTGGCTGTCATGATCTTGTGGTTTGGCATCGCCACCCCGCTGCCCCTCGTGCACGGTGTGGAGACCGCGACCGGCATCGTGCTCGAGCAGAGCACCGAGGAACTTCACGCGACGCCGATGTACCGCGCTGTGTTCGGTACCGAGACCGCTCAGAGCGAGGTGGAGTAACGAATGATTGAAACTGAGAACAAGGTGTATGCCCGTCGCTGCGAGAGCCATGTCGAGGCCCTGCGCCGCGCCGTTCCGGGCTGCATCGAAAAGGTCGAGTGGCAGTGTGAGGACCAGCTGACGATTACCGTCAAGCAGGACAAGCTGCCCGAGGCCGTCCACTACCTGTACTACGAGCGCTACGGCTGGATTCCCGTGATCATCGGCAACGATGAGCGCAGCCTGTGCGGCCGTTACGCCGTGTATTACGTCATCTCCATGGAGGGGGAGGACCCCGGCTGGGTGACCGTGCGCACCGAGGTCGATCCCGCCAAGATGACGTTCCCGTCCGTGACGCCGTTCGTCCCCGCCTGCGTGTGGGGCGAGCGCGAGCTGCGCGACATGTTCGGCCTGATCCCCGAGGGTCTGCCCGACCGTCGCCGCCTGGTACTGCCCGATGACTGGCCCAGCGGCCTGTACCCGCTGCGCAAGGACTCCATGGACTACCGCTTCCGTCCCGCTCCCGCGAGCGACATGGAAAACTACGAGTTCTTGGCCGACACCAAGGGCAAGGAGACCACGCTCGTCCCCATGGGCCCGCTGCACATTACCTCCGACGAGCCTGGCCACTTCCGCCTGTTCGTCGAGGGCGAGACGATCGTCGACGCTGACTACCGTCTGTTCTACGTGCACCGCGGCATGGAGAAAGTTGCCGAGACGCGCTTGAACTATGACGCCGTGACGTTCCTCGCCGACCGTATCTGCGGCATCTGCGGCTGCGCTCACTCTGTGGCCTATGCCGAGGCCGTCGAGCGCGCCCAGGGTATTCATGTCCCGCCGCGCGCCCAGTACATCCGCGCCATCATGCTCGAGGTCGAGCGTCTGCACTCGCACCTGCTCAATATTGGCCTCGCATCGCACTACACGGGCTTCGACTCCGGCTTCCAGCAGTTCTTCCGCGTCCGCGAGAAGTCCATGGACCTGGCCGAGAAACTCTCCGGTCATCGCAAGACCTACGGCCTCAACGTGATCGGCGGCGTGCGTCGCGACATTTTGGCCGAGCAGAAGCTTTCCACGCTCACGACCATCCACCAGCTGCGCTCCGAGGTTCAGGAGCTCGTCGACGTCTTGCTCTCCACGCCCAACTTTATTGAGCGTACGAGTGGCATCGGCATTCTGGACCGCAAGATCGCACGCGACTTCTCTCCGGTCGGCCCGCTCATGCGTGGCTCGGGCTATGCCCGCGACGTGCGCTTTGACCATCCCTTCGACGGCTACGCCGATCCGGATGTTCAGAAGATGCATGCTGCTACGGCAGACACCTGCGATGCCTTCGGCCGCACCGCCGTCCGCATCCAGGAGGTCTACGATTCGATCGACATGATCGAGACCATGCTCGAGAACTGCCCGTCGGGTCCCATCCTCACCACGGATTGGGAGTACACCCCGCACAAGTACGCCATCGGCGCCACCGAGGCGCCGCGCGGCGAGGACGTGCACTGGGCCATGCTCGGCAATAACCAGAAGTGCTACCGCTGGCGCGCCAAGGCCGCCACGTACAGCAACTGGCCGGTCCTGCGCTACATGTTCCGCGGCAACACCGTGGGCGACGCTGCGCTGATCGTCGGCTCGCTCGACCCGTGCTACTCCTGCACCGACCGCGTGACGGTGACCGATGTCGCCGCCAAGCGCGACCACGTGCTCGACAAGGAGCAGTTCGAGAACGTCTGGCGCGACAAGTCGCCGCTT
>DBGAPG010000113.1:0-11985 GCA_048438765.1 Collinsella sp. | reverse complement strand
AAACTGGTCTATTACCTGCCTTATGCCTGCCCTTGAGCTTACGACGGGGCGTTTCTATTAATAAGTGCCTACGGTTCGCGTCATGTTCCCGCATCTTCGCGCAAGCATATGACAAGCGATTGCCGTTGATCGAAAAACGGCTTGCCCACAACCCTAATATCTACCACGTCATCGCCGGACGGGACAAATAGAACCCCCGGTCCCTCCGGTGCATTCTTGTGTTGTAAGGAGAAGATTGTGGCAGATATCAAGAACAAGCAAATTTCTCGCCGGTCCTTCTTGGGCCTTTTTGGCGCGAGTGCCGTGACGCTCGGCCTCGGTCTCGTCGGTTGCGGCAGCGTTGACGGTAAGGGTGGTGCGGCGACCGCTGGCTCGGATGCCGCTTCTATCGATAAACTTACCATGGTCTGGCTGCCCAACGAGTCCAGCTCCGAGTTCGACGCGGGCCGCGAGGAGTTTGGCAAGGTTCTTGAGAAGTACGCCGGTGTCAAGGTCGAGCTCATGACCACCACCGACTATAACGTCGCTATCGAGGCTATCGCTTCCGGCAAGGCTCAGCTTGCCAACATGGGCGCCGAGGGCTTCATCCAGGCCCAGAAGAAGAACAGCAAGGTTCTTCCGCTTGTGACCACCTCCGACACCGATGGCAAGCTCGACGGCGCCAAGTACTACAGCCGCATCTGCGTGCCCGAGGCCGAGATGAGCGCTTACGCGGATAGCGCCGAGGAGAGCGGCTATTCCATCAAGAACATCAAGGGCAAGCGCATGAGCTTTGTCTCCGCTACTTCCACCTCCGGCTTCAAGGTTCCGTGCAACGCCATTATGAAGGCGTTCCCGGACGACGTGAAGTCCTCCGACGAGCTCAGTACCCCGGGTTTCTTCTCCCAGGTACTCTTTGGTAACTCTCACCCCGGTTCTGCTGTCAACCTGCTGCAGGGTGATGCCGATGTTGCCGCCTTCGACGATGTCGACGTCGACACCTATCTTGATGTCCCCGAGGGCGAGCGCGACGCCGTGAACGCCGCCGGTTCCGTCTACTCCGTCAAGGCCGACGCTCCCCAGCCCTTCGATCGCGTTCAGGGCAAGAAGTTCGGCATCATCCAGTCCACCCCGGTTCTCAACGGGCCTATCGCCGTCAACACCGATAAGGTCCCGCAGGAGATCATCGACAAGCTCGTCAAGGGCTTGACCTCCAAGGAGACCTCTGAAGACGAACTGCTCTTTGCCCCCGAGGATAAAGAGGGCACCGGTGCCGTTTGGAGCCTGGGTGATACCGCCGGCTTCATCGCGGTCGAGGACTCCTGGTACGACCCCATTCGTGCGCTTGACTAATGCATGTCCCTGCGCGCACACGTGCAGATGGGCGGCATCGCGTAGACGATTCGCCGCTGCCAAAACGGGCCGGGCGCGAATATCCGCGTCCGGCCTCGACGTTGATGGGAGGGCATGGAAATGCCACAGAACGCACAGCCTCTCTTGCAGGTGAGCGATTTGACCAAAAGCTACGAGGGCAAACGAGGTGCACGGGAGCAGCATCACGCGCTTTCCGGCGTAGATTTTGCTTGCGGCGAGGGAGAACTGGTTGCGGTGATCGGTCCTTCAGGCGCCGGCAAGTCGACGTTTTTGCGCTGCATCAATCGCCTCATCGAGCCCACGGAGGGGTCGGTTGTCTTTAATGGTCGGGACATTACGCATCTGCGCCGCAACAAGCTGCGTGGCGTGCGCGCGCAGATCGCCATGATCTTTCAGAACTACAACCTGGTGTATCGCCTTACCGCCATTCAAAACGTGCTGCATGGGCGTCTGGGCTACAAGGGTGCTGTGGCGGGGTCGCTGGGCCTCTACAGCGAAGCCGAGAAGCTCCGTGCGTTCGAGCTGCTTGACGAAGTGGGCCTGGGCGAGTTTGCCTATCGTCGCGCCGATCAGCTCTCGGGCGGACAAAAGCAGCGCGTGGGTATCGCCCGCGCACTTATTCAAGATCCCCGCATCATTCTATGCGATGAACCTATCGCGAGCCTTGATCCCAAGAGCAGCCGTGCTGTCATGGAGCATCTGCGCCGCGTGACGCGTCAGCATGGCATCACCTGCATCGTCAATCTGCATCAGGTGGATATGGCACTTGAGTTTTCCGATCGTATCGTGGGCTTGCGTGCGGGCGCGAAAGTGTTCGAGGGTGCGCCTGCCGAGCTGACCCCCCAGATGATCGCGGTGATTTACGGCGATGGAGAAGAGGGCTTCATTTCCGTTCCGGTGTCAGGGCCCCAAGCTGGCGCGACACCCGCATCTGTTGGCATGGCTTCCGCTGTTCCTTCTGGAGCCTTGCGATGAGCGCGGGGGAGTGCGGCGCCATGTCCACAGGCTCTTTTGGCAATGCGAAAGCGGGGAAGGTTCCCGATTTGAGCTGGTTTAGAAGGCGTCAGCTTCGCGCACTCGCAGTAGTTGCGGCCGTTGTCTTGGTTGCCGAGGGGGCATCGCTTGTCGGCGATTTCAGCTTTGGATATGCCTTGGGTTCGGTACCCGCTGCCCTTGCATGGATGCTGCAGAACTTTTGCCCTACGCCATCGTCGTTAGGACAGCTGGGCATAATTGCCACGCAGGTGGTTTCGACGGTGTTCGATTCCATCGCCGCTACGATGCTCGCGGCCTTGCTGGGTATCGTTCTTGCGGTGCTGGGATGCTCGAGCGTCGGTGTCGAAAACGGCATCGTGCGCGGTGTCATCCGCATCTTCGCCAATATCTTTCGCAATGTTCCCATGATTGCATGGGCGCTGCTGTTGCTCCTTTCGTTCAAGCAAAACGAGTTCACGGGCTTCCTCGCGCTCTTTTTGGCGACGTTTGGCCAGATTACGCGCTTTTTTCTGGACACGCTCGACGAAATCCCTTGCGGCCCCATCGAGGCGTTGCGCAGCTGCGGAGCAAGCTTTTGGCAGATTGTCTTTCAGGCGGGTCTGCCGCTTGCCGTTGCAGAGCTTATGAGCTGGACACTCTATATGGTCGAGACCAATATTCGCGAGGCCACGTTGGTGGGCTTGCTTACCGGTACGGGTATCGGCTTTGCCTTCAACCTGTACTACGCGTCTTTTCGGTATGACTGCGCTGGCCTTGTGATTCTTGTGACCATTGTTTTGGTGCTCGTGGTCGAGGCGATTTCCAACGCAGCTAGAAGGTCGATGATCTAATGGATACTTTTGAGCTGACTCCCGCCACGGCCGGTGCGATCGAGCGTTCGCACGCTGGGCATATTCGTCTCGTGTCTCGCCGGGGGCGCAACTATTCTGTCGTGCTTACGCTGGGCATTCTGTGCCTCTTGACGGTCGTTACGTTTGTGCGCATGGATTTTGGCACGGTTGACCTTGGCCGCGCACTCGCTCAAACCTGGTCTGATTTCTGCGCCATGATGTTCCAACCAGCGCTTGACCCGCCGTTGGGAGCTGCGCATTTTAGCTGGGCAAAGGTTGCCGAGAGCACGTTGGTCACCATTGCGGTTACCGTGCTGTGCACCATCATCTCGGCCATCATCTCGTTTTTCTTGGCGTTGGCGGCATCCGAGAACCTCTCGAATCCGCTCGTTTCCAATGCGGTCAAAGGATTCGTTGCTATCATCCGAGCGATTCCAACGATTCTGTGGGTACTCGTCTTCACGGTGGCCATCGGCCTTGGATCCGAGGCGGCGGTGCTGGGAATTTCCTTCCATTCCATCGCGTATCTTACCAAGAGCTACTCGGAGTCGATTGAAGAAATCGATGCAGATGTAATCGAGGCACTCTCTGCGAGCGGTGCCAGCTTCTGGCAGATTGTGTTCCAGGCCATCTGTCCGGCAACCATTACCAAACTGCTCTCATGGACATTTATTCGCTTTGAGATCAATTTTGCCAACGCGGTTGCCGTGGGCGCCTTCGCGGGCGCGGGCGGTATCGGCTTTCAGCTGTATCAGGCAGGCAACTACTACTACAACCTGCACGAGGTGGGCGTGATTGTCTATGTATGCCTGGCTGTGTCGTTTGCACTCGAGTTCATCTCGGTTCGCCTTCGTCGCCGTTACATCATCGACTCGGATAACTAAGGAAAGATTTGCATGCTAACAAGAAGAGAGAGGACCGAGGTCCTGGTTGAGAGCGGCCCTGCGCTTGCGCTCGAACTGGCGGGCCTGGTCGAGGCCACCGCCCCTGCCGAAGATATTGTGCCGGCGCACCAGGGCCTTGTGATGTGTCAGGTGCGCGAGACGGCTCGCAACAGCCGCTTTTATCTGAGCGAGGTGCTTGTTACCGAGAGCCGCGTGCGCATTGGCGAGGCCGATGGCCTGGGCGTGCTTATGGGAACCGATGCCGCGCATGCTCGTGCGCTCGCGGTAATCGATGCCGCTTATGCAATGGATCCGGCGCCGGCTTGTTTGGCGGAACTCGAGCGCCGCGTCGAGGAGGCGCGTGCTGCCATGTTTGAGCGCGTGGCTGCACAGGATGCTCTCACCTATGTGTCGCGTGTCGAGTTCGATGAAATGTCTGGCCAGGACATGAGTGTTCAGGCGGTGGTCAAATGAACGAGCAGGATGAGGTTTTCGATCGCGATCCGTCCCTTGACGAGCGCGCCTTCGAGCTGCAGGGAACGTTTCGTACGGTTCTGGACTGCATGGCGCGCCCCGGCGAGGTTTGCCGCCTATCCGTCACGGATGCCTATGAGGTCGAGGCGAAGCGCTGTGGCCTATTCCCCGCGACGTTGATGTTGGCGGACATGCTGCTCGATAGCGGTACGACTTTTTGCATGGCGACCACGGGCTTTGAGCGTGCTGCCCGGCAGATCGCGAGTCGAACGCACGTGACTCCTGCGGCGCCGAGCGAAGCTGCGTGCGTGATCGTTCCGGAGGCTTTTCGAGATGAGGGCGCGGCGAGTGCAATCGCTGCGCTTACGGCGGGGACGCTTGAACAGCCGCATCGCGGCGCGACGGTTATCGTCGAGTGCTCGGTGCTTTTGGGACTGGATGCGCAGGGTTTGCGCGTCGGCTCCGCTTCGCACGCGTGTACCAAGAGCTCCTGGGAGCTCGGTGGCCCCGGCGTTGACGGCACTTCGCACTTCTCGTGCGATCGCGGCGATGTCTTGCGCTCGCGTATTGCGCGTCTGGACGAGTTTCCCTGCGGCATCGACCTGATGTTTGTAGACGGGTTTGGCCATATCGCCGCCGTTCCCCGTTCCAGCGCTTGCAGGGAGGTTGAATCATGGGATATGTAGCCGTTTCCGGCGGCGAGCAGGCAATCGCCGCATCGCTTGAGCTGCTTGAGCGCGAGCGCGTTGCGGGTGGCCGCGCGCTCGATCCCGCACTCATCATCGAGGCCATGCCGCATGCGGTCGAGCAGGTGCAGTCTGAGGGCTCCGTTTGGGCTCCCGAGGTTGCTGCAATCGCCCTCAAGCAGGCGTCGGGTTCTATCGAGGAGGCCGTCTTTTTGGTGCGTGCCTACCGTTCCACCCTCGAGCGCCTCTATACATCGCGTGTGATCGATACGGGCGAGATGCACGTTTCGCGCCGCATCTCCGCGGCCTTCAAAGATATCGAGGGCGGACAGATTTTGGGCGCGACCCGCGATTACAGCCATCGCCTTATCAATTTTGATCTAAGCGAAGAGACCGATGCCGATGTCCGTGCCGCGCGCGCTGTCATCGATGAGCGTCTGGATGAAGCGGCCGAGGCCTTTTATGGCGTGGCCGAGACCACGCCTCTCGATTGTGTGCCCAAGGTGTGCGATTACCTGCGCCAGATCGGTATGATCCGCCCGGTTGCTATCGACGACACCGAGCCCGTCGATATCACCAAGACCCCGCTTTTCACGCCGGCGCCGCGCAGCGTTATCCTGCAGGCCCTCTCGCGTGGCCTCACGCAGGCGGTTGTCGCCATCGGGTACGCGGCCATTCGCGGCTTTGGCATTTCCCATCCCACGGTGGGCGAGCTTCGCCGCGGCAGCGTGCCGGTGACGATTGATGCCCCCGGAACCGATCCCTCTCAGGCTTCTGCCGACGACGCGTACTATCTGGGAGCACTCCCGGTCTGTGAGGTCGAAAGCCTGATCGCCAACGACGAGGTGACCGAGACGGGCGAGCATGTGAACGCGCTCGATGTGGGCTACGGCCTCGTTACCGGCAGCGACGAGAGCAAGGCCATCGCCATGAGCGTCCTCGACCATTCGCTGCGCGTCGACGACGTTCGCTACCCCACACAGGATCAGGAGTTCGTGCTCTATCACATCGACGGTGTGGAAGCCACGGGCTTTATCAGCCATCTCAAGCTGCCGCACTACGTGACGTTCCAAAGCAAGCTCGATGCAGCCTTGCGCTCTATGAATCACGCCGAGGGACAGAAGGAGGACGGTTCTCGTGCAGCGCAACTATAACTTTGCCTTTTTGGACGAGGGCTCCAAGCGCGAGATTCGCCGCGCCATCTTGAAGGCCGTCGCCATTCCCGGATACCAGGTGCCGTTCGCCAGCCGCGAGATGCCCATCGGCCGCGGCTGGGGTACGGGTGGCCTGCAGGTCACGTTGTCGTGCATCGGTCCCGATGACGTGCTCAAGGTAATCGACCAGGGCTCGGACGCGAGCGTCAATGCCGTGTCTATTCGCAGCCTCGTGCACGAGACTACCGGCGTCGAGACCACCACGTCCACGGCGGACGCGACGCTCATCCAGAGCCGTCACCGTATCCCTGAGCGTCCGCTGCAGCGCGAACAACTCATGGTGCTGCAGGTTCCCATGCCAGAGCCCCTGCGCACCTACGAGGCGCGCGAAAGCGTGACGCGCCGTCTGCATGCCGAAGCTGAGTACACCGGGGCATATCTGGAGCTTTTTGAGCAGATCGTGCGCTATGGCTCCACGACTACCGGTGCCGACCATCCCGTGATGGTGCAGGATCGCTACGTTATGGCGCCGAGCCCTATTCCGCGTTTCGACAATCCCAAGCTCAACGATGCCGAGAATCTCTTTTTGTTTGGCGCCGGTCGCGAGAAGAAGATCTATGCCGTGCCGCCCCATACCAAGGTGGAGTCGCTCGCCTTCGAAGACCATCCCTTTGTGCGCGAGGATTTTGAAGGTAAGCGCTGCTGCATCTGTGGGGCGACGGGCGTCTATATGACTCAAACCATCGATCCCGTTACGGGCAAGAAGGCATGGCAGTGCTCCGATACCGATTATTGCGCAGAGCGTCTCGAGGAGGGCGGAAGCGATGAGTAAAGGCACGACGATGCTTCCCGCTACGGTTCATCATGAATTTAAGGATAAGGCTCCGGTTTTGTCCGTTCGCCATCTGGCCAAGCGTTTTGGCGTCGGCTGTGACTACTGCCGCGACCCGCATGCCAAGCTCGAGCGCAACATCTGTCCTGTATGCGGCACGGTGCACGCGGTGCGCGACATCTCGCTCGAGGTGCATCGCGGTGAGATTCTGGGCATTGTGGGCGAGTCTGGTTCGGGCAAGTCGACGCTCATGCAGTGCCTCTATTTCGACCAGGAGCCCACGGCGGGCGATATGCGTGTCGCTGCATATGATGGGGGCAAAGGCAACTGCTTTGACCTCTCTCGCCAGCAAAAGCGCCTTATTCGCGATGAGATTTTTGGCATGGTTTACCAAAACCCTTACCTGGGCCTGCGCATGAACTTCTCGAGTCTTTCCAATATCGCCGAGAAGCAGATCGCTGCCGGTATCCGTGACGTTTCCTCCATGGTCGATCGCGGCCGCGAGCTGCTTGATCGCGTGAACATCCCCTTGCGTCGTGAACAAGATCCACCGCGCGCGTTTTCGGGCGGTATGCAGCAGCGCGTGCAGATTGCCAAGGCGCTTTCCAACCGTCCTCCGCTGCTGTTCTTGGACGAGGTCACCACCGGTTTGGACCTTTCGGTTCAGGCGCGCGTGCTTGATCTTATCCTCTCGCTGCGTCGTGACCTGGGAGTCTCGATGGTTGTGGTGAGCCATGACCTGGGCGTGATTCGCCTGCTTGCCGATCGCACTATCGTGATGCTCGACGGGCAGGTCATCGAACATGGCTTGACCGATCAGATCATGCAAGATCCGCAGCACGCCTACACCCAAGAACTCGTCTATTCGCTTCTTTAGGAGGTTCGCCGATGTACGTCATCCGCAACGGAATCATTGTTCAGCCCGACCGCCTGCTCTTTGGCTATGAGCTTGTGGTCGAAGACGACAGGATCGCCGCAATTCAACGCCAAGGCAAATTCGATGCGACCGCCGCGGGAGCCGGCGTTATCGATGCTCATGGTGGCTATGTCACGCCTGGTCTTGTGGATATCCATTCCGACTATATCGAGACCGTTATCTCGCCGCGCCCGACGGTGCTCATGGACTTCTCGACGGCATTGTTCGAGGCCGAGCGTGAGCTCATCGCCCATGGCATCACCACAATGTATCACTCGCTTTCGGCATATGCGCAGGACATCATGGACGCCAAGCCGGTCCGGCGCTGGGAGAACACCGAGAAAATCATGGCGCTTATCGCCGGCTGCAAGCGCACCGAGGGACGAAACGCCCATCTGATTCGTCATCGCCTGCACCTGCGTCTCGAGGTCGATAACGTCAATCTGGTTGAGCAAGTTGAGGGGCATTTGCGCTCGGGCGAGGTGGACGAGCTTTCATTTATGGACCACACTCCCGGCCAGGGTCAATATCGCGATATCGAGATCTGGCGCAAGAGCGTTCGCGGCGATCACGAGCTGAGTGACGAAGAGGCGGAGCGGATCGTCGCCGCTCAGCAGGCGGCACCCAAGCTTTCCTTTGATCAGCTCAAATATCTTGCCGATGTTGCCTGTGAAAACGGCATTGCGCTGGCGAGCCACGATGACGATTCGGTCGAGCATCTGGATCTTATGCGTGAGCTCGGCTGCACGATCTCTGAGTTCCCGGTGAGTTTAGAGGTGGCGCGCGCTGCTCGCGAGCATGGCATGTCGACCGTCATGGGAACACCCAACATCTTGCTGGGGAAGAGCCATTCGGGCAACCTTTCGGCGCGCGACGCCGTGTCTAACGGAGTGGCGAGCGTGCTGTGCTCCGATTACTATCCCACGGCAATGCTGCAGAGTGCCTTTGCCCTGCACCATGATTTCAAGCTGCCGCTTGAAGAGGCGTTTGCCATGCTCACTATCAACCCGGCGCGCGCCGTGCATGCCGACGATCAGGTTGGCAGTCTGGAAGAGGGCAAGAAAGCCGATATTCTGGTCATTCGTGAGGTTGAGGAAGGCCAGCGCACCTATCCCGTGATCACGGCGACGCTGGTGGATGGCCGTGTGGTTTCGCGTATGTGGTATCCGGCGCTGCCGAGCATGTCTGCCCGTTTTGCCACCGATGCCGCGACGATCGCCGAGACCGCCGACCACG
Source organism: Collinsella sp. (assembly GCA_048438765.1). GTDB lineage: Bacteria > Actinomycetota > Coriobacteriia > Coriobacteriales > Coriobacteriaceae > Collinsella. The sequence goes on along the minus strand of DBGAPG010000113.1, from coordinate 2,624 downwards.
TGCCGGCAGCCGTGGCGGGTACGGATGGATCGGAGGACAAGTAATGGGCGATTCAATCGAATTCTATCAGCTCGATGTATGCCCACTCCTTGCGATCGAGGATCTTTCCAAGGGCTTTACCCTGCATGCCGCCGACCGTCGCGTGCGCGGCTGTGAACATATCTCGCTGAGCGTGCTGCCGGGTGAGTTCGTGGGCGTTACCGGCCGCTCGGGCTCGGGCAAATCCACGATTCTCAAGTGCATCTATCGTACGAATCTGCCGGAAAGCGGCCACATCGTGTACGATTCCGAGGCCTTTGGTCCGGTCGACCTTGCCACGCTCGATGAACGTCGTGTGATCTATCTGCGCAACTACGAGATTGGCTATGTCTCCCAGTTCCTCGATGCCGTGCCACGTACCACGGCCCGTGAAATCGTGCACGCGAGTGCCGCTGAGGCGTTTGCCGATGAAGATGCGATTGAGGAGGAGACAACGCGCATGCTCGAGCATTTCGACTTCCCCAAGCCCCTGTGGGACCTGTATCCCAATACGTTCTCGGGTGGTGAGAAGCTCAGGCTCAACATCGCGCGCGCTATGGTGCGTCGTCCACGTCTATTACTGTTGGATGAGCCGACTGCCAGCCTCGATAACGCGAGCAAGGTCAGAGTCCGCGATTTGATTGAGCAACTCAAGGCCGGAGGTACTACGATGCTGGGCATCTTCCATGATTTGGAGTTCATGGAAGGCGTTTGCGATCGTGAGTACAACATGCAGACTGGTGGGTTTGTCCAGGCATAGGAGGGACGGATGCAGGAACATAGATCCGTGCAGGGGTCATTTGATCTGCATACGCATTCGGTTTATTCCGATGGTTCTCAATCGGTGCAGGCATTGATTGCCGAGGCTCGTGAGCGGGGTCTTTCGGGTATTGCCATTATCGATCACGACAGTTTGCGCCAGCTGTCATCCGTACGCGCCGAAGCCCGCAAGATGGGTTTTCCCGTGATTGCGGGCGTTGAGGCTTCTTGCATTGACTCGGAAACCGGACGCAAGATTCATATTCTTTGCTACGGCCTCGCGGCTACGGCGGATGAATCTGGCCCGCTTGAGCTCTTGGTAAACGAAACGCTTGCCCGCCGTACTGCCAACACCCTGTGGCAGGCATGGACGCTCGAACGTAAAGGGATGGCCCCCTGCGGGCGAAAAGCATCGGTGGCCGACGTGGTCGAAGTCTCGCGGGCAAGTACTGGTGTCTACAAACAGCATGTCATGCAGGCGCTTACGGGGCTGGGCTATCGAGATGGCGAATATCAGTGCGTTTATCGTCGGCTATTTAAAAATGGCGGTATTGCCGAGCGCGACATTTCCTATCCCGACGCACTTACAGTTGTTCGGGCTGCTCGCGAACAGGGAGGCGTGCCCGTGCTCGCACATCCCCAGCAGATGGACTCGTGGGGGGCTATCCCCGAACTTGTTAAGGCAGGTCTGATGGGCATCGAGGCGTTTCATCCCGATAACGATGCCGTTGCGACCGAAGAGGCCTTTAGACTTGCACGGCAGTACGGAATCGTGTGCACCGGCGGTAGCGATTACCATGGGCGCTATGGCGCCCCCGAGTGCGTCGGGTCTTGTTTCATCACGCCGGATGAAGCCGGCGAGTCCGTCGCGCAGCTGTTCGACCAAGAACGCCTGCTTGCTTAGGGGGTCCGGAGATGACAGTTCGAATGGCGACTGTTGCCGATACCGACGCGGTGTACGAGCTCATGTGCCAGCTCGAGGACACTCGGTTTGACCGATTGACGTTCTGTAAGCGTTTTGCCTGGCAGCTTGCCCGACAGCCATTTTTCGCTTTTGTGCTCGAAGAGGATGACGTTGTCGGGATTGTGAACGTGCGCGTCGAGCGGCAGCTTCACCATGAACACCCCGTGGCCGAGATTTGCGAGCTCGTGGTTGACAAGGGATACCGTGGTGGTGGACGCGGGACACTGCTGCTTGAGAGGGCCATTGCGTGTGCACGAGAGCAGGGCTGCGAGGTAATCGAGGTGACCTCAAATGCCGCACGGTTGGGTGCTCACCGGTTTTACGAGAATCACGGCATGAAGAGGACGCATGCTAAATTCATGATGGGGCTGTGAGGGCCCTCAAATGTATACGCAATAACGCTCGTAAACTTTTTCAAAAATAGTTCTTGCGTTCGCGCTGGCGCTCCGTTATTCTAATTCCTGCACGCGGGCGTGGCGGAATTGGCAGACGCGTACGGTTCAGGTCCGTATGGGGGCAACCCCATGAAGGTTCAAGTCCTTTCGCCCGCACCATTAAATGAAAGAGCTCCCAGCAATGGGAGCTTTTTTGTTATGGGCCGTTTTTGGCAGATTTGACATATCGATTTCGCGCGGTAGATGCCCCTGTGGTCAAAAAGTGGCAAATATGAGTACTGACATGAAAATAGAGACATTTCATGAAGCCATTTTTGCTCATTTTACGCAACAGATGTACGCTAATTTGGCTCAACCTTGAGACAAAATGAAGTAATTTCGATAGACCTCGGGTCGCGCGCGCAGACGTGGTGTAAGAGTGTCCTGAGGTCCGTCGCTGCAAGTCCCGATGTTACTCCTTCTTGAGACCGCGCTTCTCGACTATCTCG
>DBGAPG010000112.1:0-16952 GCA_048438765.1 Collinsella sp. | reverse complement strand
GGGCGCTCGTCCGGGAGGGCGGGATGCCGTTCGAGATGAGGGTCAAGACGCCGGCGCCCGACGGGGAGACGGCGAGTTAGCCGGCAGGTCGGCATGTCAATCCTGGTCTAACAGAGCCTAGTAAAACGCCCGTAACCGACGAACGGCGATATGTTTACCCGATGCCCAGCGATAGCCTACAGATGCGCTAAAACAAGCCCATTCCTACAGGGTCGGCTCGATACCCAAATGCTCGAATGTGCGCAGGGTTGCCTGGCGACCCTGCGGCGTGCGAATCATCAACCCACACTGCAGCAGATAGGGCTCGTAGACATCCTCGAGCGTACCCGGGTCCTCGCCCACCGCACTGGCAAGCGTCGTCAGGCCGACGGCACGTCCGGAGAACGTCTTGGCAAGCGTCTCCAAAATGCGAATATCCATCCAGTCCAAGCCGAGCTCATCGATCTCAAAGAACTCGAGTGCCTGACGGCAGATATCGAGCTCGATGGGACCGTTGCCGCGCACCTGCGCATAGTCGCGCACGCGCTTGAGCAGACGGTTGGCAAGACGCGGCGTGCCGCGCGAACGCGAGCCGATCTCGAGCGCGCTGGGATGGTCAATCGTCACGCCCAGGATGGTCGCCGAGCGTGTCACAATCTGGGCGAGTTCCTCGACGGTGTAGTAATCCAGACGATACGAAATGCCAAAACGGTCGCGTAGCGGGCCGGTCAACATGCCCGAGCGAGTCGTTGCCGCCACCAGCGTGAACTTGGGGATATCCAGGCGAATCGAGCGTGCAGCCGGACCCTTGCCGATCACAATATCGAGGGCAAAGTCCTCCATCGCAGGATACAGGACCTCCTCGACCGAGCGGTTGAGGCGGTGGATCTCGTCGATAAACAGCACATCACCCGGCTGCAGGTTAGTCAGGATGGCCGCCAGGTCGCCGGTGCGCGCGATGGCCGGACCGCTCGTCGTCTTGATCTGAGCGCCCAGCTCGTTGGCGATAACCGTAGCCAGCGTGGTCTTGCCCAGACCCGGAGGGCCCGAGAAGATCACGTGGTCGAGCGTCTCGCCGCGGCTCTGCGCGGCCTCGATCAGCACGCGCAGGCTCTGCTTGATATGCTCCTGGCCGCAGTAGTCATCCAGGCGCTGGGGGCGCAGGGTACGGTCGACATCGAGGTCCTCGGGCGTCAGCTCCGAGCCCACCATGCGCTCGCCATGCGCCATGGATGCCGCCGGCGAGTTGCCGGGCGTCGCCCACAGGTCCTGAGAGTCATCGGCTTCCCACATCACGCATCCATTCCGAGTCGCTTAAGCGCCGCGCCGAGCAGATCCTCGACACGCATATCCTGCCCATCATACCCGCTCAGGGCAACATCGGTCTCCTGCGGGCTAAAGCCCATGGAAAGGAGCGCCGCACGGGCGTCATCGATCGCCGAGGGAGCGGCGGAGGGAACCGGCATCGCAACCTGGCCGGGAATCACGTCGACCGGCACAAAGCCCTTGTCCTTGGCAAAGGTGCTCTTGAGCTCCAAGATGAGGCGCTGCGCTGTCTTTTTGCCCACACCGGGCACCTTGGCCATGCCCTTGTCATCCTCGGCCATTACCAGGGAATACAGCTGTCCCACGGTATAGGTGGAGAGCACGGCGAGCGCCAAGCGCGGACCGACGCCCGAGACGGACACGAGCCGATCGAACATCGTGCGCTCGTCCTTGGAGGCAAAACCAAAGAGCATCATGGCGTCCTCGCGCACCTGCATGCGCGTGTAGAGGCGAACCTCGCCGCCGGGCGTCGGCAACGTGGCCGCGGTGCTGCCCGAGATGCCGAGCTCAAAGCCCACGCCCGACACATCGACAACGGCCGAGCTCATCGTGGCCTCGACAAGCGTTCCATGGAGCTGGGAAATCATCAGTATCCGGTTCCTCTCTGTTGATAGAACTCGCCACCGGTGAGCGCCCGGGTGCGGCTGAGGTTTACGTGGCAGATGGCGCAAGCCAGGGCATCGGCGGCATGGTCGGGATGCGGGTCATGGTCGAGCTGCGTGAGCGTGCGCACCATGTAGGCGACCTGCCGCTTATCTGCGGCACCGGTGCCCACCACAGCCTGCTTGATTTGCATAGGCGTGTACTCGCCGATCTCGAGCGCGCATTCCGAAAGCGCCACGAGTGCAGCACCGCGGGCATGCGCCGTAGGAATGGCCGAGCGAACGTTGGCGCCAAAGTAAATACTCTCGATAGCAGCGGTATCGGGTCGATAACGCTCCACGGCGCCTTTGAGGTCGCGGGCGATATGAGACAGGCGCACCGCGAGCGGGCTTCCGGCACTGGTCTCAATACAACCGTAGGCACGGCAGCGAACCTCGCCGCGCCGCTCCTCGATAATCCCCCAACCCGTATGGGCCAAACCGGGGTCGATACCCAAGATAACCAAGCCAGCCTCCCCTCGTCTTTTGCCAAGCACAAGGCAAGGCCCCGCGCACTATTCACGAACGTCTGTTCTAGAATAACACAACGGGGCCAAGATGCTTAGTTGAAGTATCGGGGTTGGGAGCGAATCCCATCCCCAGTTTAGTTCTGCGAGAAGAATGGGAACTGTCGGGGATCCACCGGCGGTTGCGGCATCGGCGTGCCCTGGGGCCCACCCTGCGGGCCACCCTGGCCACCCATCATCTTATCGATGGCGTCCTGGACCTCGCCCTCGAACTTCTTCATACCCTCATGCAGGCGACGCTGACCATCCTCGGAGCGCAGCTCCTCCATCTGCTCGGGCGAAATACCCAACAGGTCACCCAGTATGCCCATCATCTCGCCACGCATGCGCTCGCTTGTATCCTCGTCGGCAAAGCGGTTCACCTCGGCGCGCGCCAGCGCATCGACCGTCATGCGTTCCTTGCCGCTCAGCCCCAGGTCGGACCACGCGAGCATGTACGGCCAGGCGCGCTCGACAAACGAACGGGCCGAGACGATCGGCGCCGTCGGCAGCATGCGGCGGGCGGCCTCGCCCTGACGCACAAGCATCAGCAGCAGCGAGCAAGCCTCGGGCTTGCCAGCGGCCATGGGGATGTCGTCAAGGGGTCGGTTACGGTCCACGTGCGCCTCGAGCGCGCCATCGACCTCGCCCGGCTCAAGCCCGCCAAGCAGCTGCGCCGCGCGGTCGAGCATGTCGACCGGACCGTCAAGCGTCGAGAGCGCTTGTGCCAGTACGCGCTCCATGCAATCCTCCACCGCGTTGAGCGTCACGAGCTCCTGCGGCACCACGGCAGACGTACGGTTGCGTACGCGCGCCACAAACTCGAGCGTCGACAGATACACATCACCAAAGGGCGCGTAATCGCCCTGGTAGCCACCGCAAAGCGCGGGTGCCGCCAGCGCGTACTCAGTTTTGGACAGCGGGCTCAACGCCATCGCACCCAGCTCGAGCGCCGTATCCTCCAGCATGAGGCCCAGCGTGCGAGAGCGCAGGCGCTCGGCATCGCCCGCCGACACATCGCGGTCGAGCACACGCGCGGCATCCGGCGCATCGCGCTCAACCGTGCGAATATGCAGGCGCTCGGCAATGGCGCGAACGGCGGCACAGCGAGCAGCCTCGGCCTCCTCCTGCGCCGGCGTAAAGATGCGGTTGCGTCCCAGTACCAGGCCGACCACATTGCGCGAACCCAATGCATCGACAGCCAACGCCGCAAGCAAAGACGACGGCAAGTCTCCCTCGAGCGCCACCACGGCGCGCGACGTGCCATGGGCACGGGCGTTGTCGCGCACAGCGAGCACCAGCGCCTGCCACAACCACTCCTCGGAGCGAAACTCGGGCAGCTCGTGGTCCTCCAAGGCATCGAGCATCACACCGCGCTGGATCTCCTGAACCAGCAGGCTCTCCTCAAAACACGGCGCTTGGGCCACCACGCGGCCGCAGTCGTCGAGCACAAACGAGCCGCCGGTATACACCGACTCGTCGTACGCACCGACCGGCGCCATGCAGGCAAACCATACGCTGCGCTTGGAGGCGATCTTGCGGTAGGCACCGCTGCGAACGGCGGCAATGGCGGCCGTCTCGCGGTCGGTCATATCAAACGCGTTGAACTGAAAATAGGCGATGAGGTCGACGCCGGTCGGAAGCATGCCGAGCTCGCGGTCCAGATCGAAAATCACGGCGATGCGCACACCGTCCACGTCAAACACCGGCGGCGCCCAGCGCGCGTCGTTGTTCTCGCCACGCTGCAGGGCAATGCTCGAACGGGCCGGCACCACATGGCCGTCCTTGAGCATCATGTAGTCGAGCAGGGGCTGGCCCTCAAACGAAACCGCCGCGGGCACGATGCAGATCATATCGAGCTCTTGGATACGCTCGGCGACGCCGGTCAAGCCGGCAAGCATGTCGTGCTCAAAGTCGGCAGTGCCCACCAGGCCGCCGGGCAGGGCTCCCATAAAGAGCGGAGCCGGCACGCACAACACGCGCGCACCGCGCTCGTGGGACAGACGCGCCTGGTCCTCGATGCGACCGCAGATACCCTCAATATCACCCAGGCGCATATCGATCTGTGCAAGTGCGAGCTTCATGGCTCAGCCCTTTCCGTCGTAAACCATCGTTGTCGTAGTAAAAGCGCCGGCCGCATGATGCAGTCGGCGCTCGCATGTGCATATGCTAGCTATGATACCCCGAGCGGGGGCGCGCTCCTAGAACGTCGCGGACCACAGCCCGTGCAGGTTGCAATAGGCATAGACGGTACCGGTCTTGGAACCGCCGGCAAAAAACGTCGCGGGCTTCATGCCGGGCTGGAGGCAATGGACCTCCAGACGGCCCTCAGCCTCAAGGGCAATCCACTCGATGTAGTGCTCGGGCACCATAGGATGCTCGACCGAGCCCACGCGCGCACGGATCACGTGACCGTCGCGCTCGCTCTCAACGACCGGCACGTGCTTCTCGTGCGCTGCGTCCTCGGTGTTCGCAGTCAGCTCCGTGCAACCGGCAGGGGTTGCAACGTCGTCGCCAAGGGCGGCGATGAGCTTGCCGTCGGGGTCCTTAAAGAATTTCGCCATGATGTTCTCCTTTGCTGATGTGCCGATGTTCTTGAGGTTCTTATGCCCAAAGGCAGGCGAACCATCCACGGCATGGCAAATGAACACATAACGAGCGGGGACGATGGGACAGCGCGGGCTATCCGCCCTGGCGGCCTCACCCGAGCGGGTTAGCGCCCGTCGCCGCCGAGCAGCGCCAGAACATCCTCGCGGGTAAACAGTGCCGAGGAGATGCCGTCGCCGCCAAGCACGCTGTTGACCAGGTCGCGTTTGGACTCCTGCATCTGCATGATGCGCTCCTCGATCGTGTCCTTGGCGATGAGCTTGTACACGGTCACGGTATGCTGCTGGCCAATACGATGTGCGCGGTCAGTCGCCTGGTCCTGCGCGGCCACGTTCCACCACGGGTCGTAGTGGATGACCACGTCGGCCGCCGTCAGGTTGAGGCCCACGCCGCCCGCCTTGAGCGAAATCAAAAAGACCGGCACCTCGCCCGCTTGGAACTGCGCGACCATCTTGGCGCGGCTCTCCTTGGACGAAGCGCCCGTGAGCTTAAGAAAGCCGATGTCCTCCTTGGCCAGGCGCTTGCCAATGATATCGAGCATGCCCGTGAACTGGCTGAACAGCAGAATGTGGTGCCCGCCGTCGAGCGCGCCGTGCACGAGCTCCATGCAAGCGTCGAGCTTGGCGCTCCCCGCCTTGTAGTCCTCGTAGTGTAGATGCGGGTCGCAGCAGATCTGGCGCAGCTTGGTGAGCTCGGCGAGCACCTTGAGCTTGTCTTTCTTAAACTCGGATGCCTCGCGGTGCTGCACCTGCTGGGCGATGCGGTCTTGGTTGGCCAGGTAGAGCTTGCGCTGCTCGCCGGTGAGCTGCGCCATGACGGTGTCTTCGATCTTTTCGGGCAGGTCGGCAACCACGTCTTCCTTTACGCGACGCAGCACAAACGGCGACACGAGCGCCTGCAGGCGAGCGGCACTATCGCCCTCGGCATGCTCTACGGGGCTCTCAAAGCGCTTGGCAAACGACTCGCGCGCCCCCAAAAGGCCCGGCATCAAAAAGTCGAAGATGCTCCAGAGCTCGGACAGGCGGTTTTCGATGGGCGTGCCCGTCAGGGCAAAGCGCACACCGGCCGGCAGGCGCTTGGCGGCACGCGCTACTTGCGTGAGCGGGTTTTTAATGTACTGGGCCTCGTCGAGCACAACGCGGGCAAAGTCCTGCTCGGCATACTCGTCGATATCGCGCCGCATAAGGTCATACGACGTCACGACCACGTTATGCTCGTCGGCGCCGGCTATCTGCACGCGGCGCTGCGCCTTGGCACCCACGATGGCACACACGTCGAGCGACGGGGCAAAGCGCTCCAGCTCGGCGGTCCAGTTATACACGAGCGACGCAGGACACACCACAAGCGTGGGCTTGGCGTCCCCCGCCTCCACGCGCGCCAGGATATGTGCGATCATCTGCAGTGTTTTGCCCAGGCCCATATCGTCGGCCAAGATGCCGCCAAGGCCCAGGTGCTCGAGCGAGCCGAGCCACTGGTAGCCGTCGACCTGATAGCCGCGCAGTGTGGCCTTGAGCGAGACCGGCACCGTAAAGTCCATCTTGCCGAGCGTATCCAAGCGCTCGACGGTGCGGCGGAACGCGGCGTCGCGATCGGCTTCGAGCTCGGGCGTGCGCGCGAGCATGCTGTCGACGAACAGGGTACTCGACGCGGGAAGCGACACGCCGTCGAGCAGATCGACGGCATCGACGCCCAGGTCCTCGGCAAGACCAAACGCGGCGCGGGCACCCTCGTCCAGGCGCACGATGTCGCCGGACGTCAGGCGCGCGAACGTCTGGTGGCGCTTGTACGAGTCAAGATAGATGGCAAGATCTGCCGCCGAAAGACCGCTCGCGCCCAGTTCGACATCGAGCAGGTTGCTCTTGACGGTCGCACGCACCGAAAGCTTGGGCGCAGGGCGGACCGAGATCTGGCGTAGGCGGTCACTGAGCATGACCTCGCCCAGCTCGGACAGGGCAGACAGGCCCTCGGTCAGCAAGTGGAAAAGGCTCTCGTCATCGCGTTCCTCAAACGCCAGGCCGCCCTCGTAAAAGTCGAAATACAGGGCCGCCGTATCCATAACGCGAAACTCTGCTATCTCGTCGCGCGGCGGCACACCAGGGCGCTGCTCTTCGAAGGGGCTGCCCGGAGCGCCCAGGCTAAAGAGATCTGCCGACCAGTCGCCGTAGGAAACCGTAATCTTGCAGGTCACGAGTCCGTCGTCGACACCGATTGCCATGGCAAAGCTCGGCTCGGGCGCCACGGTGTCGAGCACGGCGGGAGCGGTGAGGTCAGTGTATTCGCGCAGCACGGGCAGTGCCATGCGGCAGAATTCGCCCACCTGCTCGGCGGCGATATGGACCGGCGTACGACAGGGCAGCAGACGCGACAGAAACGGTGCGGCATACTGGGCAAACGCCGCATCGGCGCGACGCGCGCGGTGCGTGTCGACCAGATAGGCAACGTCGCCCGAGGCAAAGCAGTACATGTCGGCGGGCAGGCGCAGGTCGTAGCTGCCACCGGCCGCCGGCGCGATCTTGGCGGCAAGGAGCGGCGGTTGTTTTGCCGAGGCCTCGTCCTCCCCCACCGGCAACAACTCAACCGCAACCTCGTAGGAACGATGTGTCGTCGTTCCCCGCGACCAGGCGGGCTCAAAGGAAATGGTCCTGCCACGCAGCAAGTCCAGCATGTATACGATGTCATGCTCGGACAGCGGCAGCTGGCGCTCGGCGACAAAGCCGCTGCGTGCAAAATCGTACGACGCCGAACGCGAACTCGTGATGTCGCTCAGATACACAACCGTTGCCACAACAAGGTCGAGCAGACGCACCGAAACCTCGTCAAAGGCCTCGGGCGCATGGAGGAATGTGAGCTTTTTGCCGTACGAGAACGTGCCGCCGCGCACGTAGGCGGCGGCCATGCCGTCGATGTCCTTGACCACGTAGGACACCGAGCCGCAGCGGATGCGAAGCTCGAGCGCCCAGCTAAAGCGCTCGGCAAACAGCGGATTGTAGTACGGCACCAGCGAGGGCTCCAACACCGCTTTGGGGGCATCGGGGTCGACAGTGCCGGCGAGCTTGCGGCGCATGCCCGCCAACTCATCCATGCGCGCGTCCGAAAGATCGGAGAGCGCCTTCATGAGGCTCGGGCTCGTGGGGACGGGCGCCGGGAAGGGAAAGTTAGGGTTGACCGCCGGTGCGGCGGACGAGGGACGCGCGGCTTGCTTGGGCGCCGCCGTAAACGTGCGGACCGGCGTGCGCAGCCCCTCGACGGGCTCAATGCCGCTGGCATCCAGGTACGCCAGCGCCGTGGCGATGGCGTGCTTGCACATGCCGGGGTAGCGATAGGCAGCGGGGCAATCGCAGTCGTAGTCGATCACCTCGTGCTCGTTCATGTCGAGCGCCACGTGCGTCTTGTACAGGTCGCCGCGCGAGCCACGCACCGAGCCCTCAACCGTCACGTTTTTGGAGAAGCGCGAGCCGCTGTCCTCGATCGACAGCACGGCGCCGTTGAGCATGAGAGAACGCCCCTTCATAAAGGTGCCGCTCAGCGCCGCCTCTTTCCGGAGCGCCTGCACAAACGTCCCCTGTGCCATCACTTCCTCCAATCTCGCGCGGACCAGCAAGGTCGCCCTTAGATCACCGTCACTCTGCCTTGGTTACCCACGATGGCCTTGGCCTCTGCCAACAGCGGAATCGAGCGCGCGTTGACCTTGGCAGGCACCTCGGCGCGCAGTACGCGCCCGTCCACCTGCTCGATAAAGATCTCCACGCGGTCACCGCCCGGGTTGGTAGTGAGCACCGTGGCCAGGCGCGCCATATTGCCCTGGCTAAAGCGGCTGTTGGGCACCATGACCTCAAACACCTTGGGCTTGTTGTTCTCCTCGTTAAGCTCAAGCGGCACGATCTCCTGCGCGATGATCTGGTCGCCGCGGTCCGAGCGCTCGAGCTTGCCCTTAATGCGCACAAAGGCGTCGGACAGCTGCGCGCCGGTCTCGGGATCGACCTCGCCGTACAGGTACCCCTCGGCCTCCTTGTAGGTCTTGGGGAACACGACGACGGTGGCCTCGCCTTCCATGTCCTCGAGCTGCACGATGCCCATGGGGTCGCCGTTTTTGGTCACGCGCTTGGACACGCTCGAGACCATGCCGGCCCACCACAGCGCTTTGCCCTCGGGAATCTCCTGGTTGATGGTGCCGCCCGTAGGATTCTGAACTTCGTAGCCGGTGTCGATCTGCGAGAACGAGAAGTCGCGCGCTTTGCTGAGCGCATACTCAAACGGGCGCAGCGGGTGGTCCGAGACATAGATGCCCAGAACCTCCTTCTCCTGGCTCAGCTTAAGGTGGCGGTCCCATTCCTGGCCGTCCGGATCGGGCACGCTGACCTCGAAACCCGAGCCCTCAACATCACCAAACATGTCGAAGAACGAGGTCTGGCCGCTCGCGCGGTCCTTCTGGCGCTTTATCGCGGCGTCGATGATGTTCTCGGGGTTGTTCTTGTCCACAAAGTGCATCATCTGGCGGCGCGGATAGCCCGTGGAGTCGAAGGCACCTGCCTTGATCAGCGATTCGATCACGCGGCGGTTGGCCTGGCTCGAGTCCACGCGCTCGACAAAGTCGTGCAGCGTCTTAAACGGGCCGCCCGCCTCGCGCTCGGCGATAATCGCCTGCGCCACGCCGGTACCCACGCCGCGGATGCCGGCCAGACCAAAGCGCACGCCCTCCTTGGTAGCCGTGAACTCGGTACCGGACTCGTTGACATCTGGCGAAAGCACGGGGATGCCGTCGTGACGGCATGCCGAGACGTAGTGCACGATCTTGTCGGTCTTGCCCGTGTAGGACGTCAGAACGGCCGCCATGTACTCGTGCGGATAGTGCGCCTTGAGCCATGCCGTCTGCATAACCAGGATGGCGTAGCCGGCGGAGTGCGACTTGTTGAAGGCGTAGGACGCGAACTCGAGAACATCGTCCCAAATCTTCTGGGCGACCTCGCGCGTGTAGTTGTTCTTGATAGCGCCGTTCATCCAGTGGTCGTAGGTGGTCTCGTCCGAGCCATCCTCCCAGTGGAGCACCGTCGACGTGAGCAGCTTAATCTTTTTCTTAGCCACGGGCTTACGGATACGCGAGTCCGATTCGCCCTTGGAGAAGCCGCACATCTCGACGGAGATGAGCATAACCTGCTCCTGGTAGACCATGGTGCCGTAGGTTTCGCCCAGGATGTCGTCCAGACGGTCGTCGTAGGAGACGGCCGGCTCCTTGCCGTTCATACGGTTGATGTAGGACGAAACCATGCCGGCGCCCAGCGGGCCCGGGCGGTACAGGGCGATCAATGCCACGACGTGCTTGTACTCGGTGGGCTTCATGTTCTTGATCGTGGCCGTCATGCCGGCGGACTCGACCTGGAAGACGCCGGCGGTGTGGCCGGAGCCCATGAGCTTAAAGATCTCGGGATCGTCAAAGGGAATCTCTTCCTCTTTGATGTCGATGCCGAAGTTCTTTTTGATGTTTGCTTTGGCCTTGGAGATAACCGTCAGCGTACGCAGGCCCAGGAAGTCCATCTTGAGCAGGCCCATGTCGGCAACGGTATGGCCCTCGTACTGGGTAATCTCGACGCCGCCCTTGGTGTCGAGCTTGGTGGGCACGTGCTCGTTGACGGGGTCACGGCAGATCAGAACGGCGCACGCGTGCACGCCCTCGCCACGGGTGAGGCCCTCGATCGAAAGCGCCGTGTCGATGATGCGGCGGGCGTCGTCGTCCTTTTTATAGGCCTCGGCAAAATCGGGGTTAAACAGATCCTCTTTGCCGGGTTGTTTGTCGAGCACCTGCTTGAGCTTGACCTTGGGGTCGCTCGAAACCATCTTGGACAGGCGCTGGCCCATGTAGACCGGGTAGTCCAGAACGCGCGCGGCGTCATTGATGGCCTGCTTGGCCTTAATGGTCGAGTAGGTGATGACGTGGGTGACCTTCTCGGGGCCGTAGAGCTGGCGAACGTGCTCCACGACCTCGAGGCGCCGCTCATCGTCGAAGTCCATATCGATATCGGGCATCTCGGTACGCTGCGGGGACAGGAACCTCTCGAACATCAGGCCGTTCTCGAGCGGGTCGAACGCGGTGATGTTCATGGCGTAGGCGACGATAGCGCCGGCGGCCGAACCACGGCCGGGGCCGACGCCGATGCCGTTGTCCTTGGCCCATTGCACGTACTCGGCAACGATCAAGAAGTAGGCGGCAAATCCCTTGTCGCAGATGACCTTGTATTCGTACTCAAAGCGCTCTTTGATGTTGACGCCACCGATCTCGCGCGTGGCCCAGTCGTCACCGTAGTGCTGGCGCAGGCCCTTCTCGCACTCGCGGCGGAACTGGCTCTCGTGCGTCTCGCCGGGATCGAGCAGCGGGAAGCGCGGCAGGATGATGGAGTCCCAGTCGAGCTCCACGTAGCACTTGTCGGCAATCTCGAGCGTGTTGTCGCAGGCCTCGGGGCAATACGGGAACATCGCCCGCATCTCCTCCTCGGTCTTCATGTAAAACTCCGAGCCGGTCATACGCATGCGGTTGGGGTCGTCGACCTTGGCGTTCATACCGATGCACATGATGACGTCCTGCACGGGGGCGTCCTCGCGGCGCAGGTAATGGAAGTCGTTGGTGGCGATGACCTTGACACCCACCTGCTTGGCGATATCGATGAGCGTGCGGTCCATCTGCTCGTCGGTCAGGCCGTTATCGGTGGTAATGCCGTGTTCCTGGATCTCGATATAAAAGTCGCCGGGGTCGAAGGTATCGCGGAAGGTCTCGGCCCATTTGATGGCACCCTCCATGTCACCGCGGTCGATGTACTTGGGAATAATGCCCGCGATACAGGCGCTGGTGCAGATCATGCCCTTGGCATGACGGCGCAGGTTGTCGAGCGTCACGCGCGGCTTGTAGTAAAAGCCCTGCACGGCGGCCTCGGAGACCGTCTGCATCAGGTTGACGTAGCCCTCCTGGTCCTTGGCCAGAAGGATCATGTGGTAGAGCTCGGGCTTATGGTCGCGGGCGAGCGTCTCGTCCGGCGTAAAGTAGACCTCGCAGCCAAAGATGGGTTTGATGACCAGGGGCGGCTTGAGCTCGTCGATGTTGCCCTTCTCGTCCCACATGGCCATGTCCTTCACATACTGGGCATGCTCGCGCGGGTTTTCCTCGGGATCGGGCTCCACCAGCTCGTCGCGGCGGTCCTTTTCCAAGAAGGCCTTGTCGTGGCTCCAGGTTTTGTACTCGGGCGTGTTGTGGTTGACGGCGTCGCAGGCCAGCGCCAGGTCGGGCACGCCGTACATGTAGCCGTGGTCGGTGATGGCCACGGCGGGCATGCCCAGCTCAACGGCACGGTTGACCATATCCTGGATACGGGTTGCGCCGTCGAGCATGGAGAAAACAGTGTGATTGTGCAGATGGACGAATGCCATGTGATGAGCTCCGATGCGGGTTCGTGTTCTGACTGAACGATTTTACCGCACGGCGCGGACGGCACCCGAACCTAGCCAAACCAACACGGCTCCTCTTGCAGTTGCGGTGGAATAGTTCCCGCTTGGGCCACCTGGGCCGCAATACAGGAACTATTCCACCGCAAGTTATCTGAGGGCTAGAGATTGTAGGTGACTACTTGGGGTTCGGCGGGTTCGACGAAGATGGTTGGATCCGGCTGTTCCACGCGGACGAACTTGACGGTCACGGCCTCAAAGCCCGCCTTGTGCAACACATCGGCGTAGACGCGCGCCTGCAGGGCGTGCTTCTCCTGCAGCTGTTCCGGCGTCTCGTCCGGCGTGCCGCCCGTCTTGTAGTCGATGACCAGTGCGCGCGACGGATCGGCCGGGTCGGTGGCCAGTGCATCGATGGCGCCCTCGGCATATGCACCGTAGCGGGCAATGTCCTTGTCCTCGCAGCCCAGCGAGAAGAACGGTACCTCGGCACGAACGCACGGCCAGGCAAGCAGCTCGGCACGGACCGCCGACTTGAGCCAGCGATCCAGAGCGACATCGAAGCGCTGGCGCTGCTCCGGCGTCAGGCGCCACAGACGCGCCAGCGCATCGGCGCGCGCAGCGGGCAACGCATCGGCACCCATCTCGATGAGCCACTGGCAGGCGGCGTGGAAAGCCGAGCCCAGCGCCATGGGATTGCCGGCGGGCTCGACAGCAGCCACGTCCGCATCCGTCATCTCGGAACCATCCGACTCCGCATCATCGCCAGCCTCGTCCATGGGCACGCGCGTCTCGGCGGCACGGTCCTCGGCCTCGGCATGCAGCGCCGCGGCGATTGACGAGTAGCTGTACGAATCGCGCGCCGGATACGGGCAGATGCCCATTCGCACGCCCACCGCCTGGGGATACACGAGCTCAAACGCATCGGGCTCGGGGTCGGCAGGACCGGGAACGGCGGCGCGGGCATCTGCACCGGCGCCCTCCGGCTCCGCATCGCCGCGGACAAGCCTGCCCTCGGCATCCAGCGAAGCGTTGGCCTCAAACGCCTGCTCGCCAAAGGTAAAGTTCGCGAGCGAAATGAGCTCGTAGTCGCCCGGCTGGGAGTTGTCGAACACCAGGCGGTCGGCATCGAGCTGCGGCATATCCAGGCCGTCCGTCGGCAGAATACGACGCAGCACGTCATAGGTCAGATCGGTCTCGACGTCGAAGGTCGGCGCCGTCACCTTGCCACGGCTCACGCCGGCATCCATCGCCAGAATGACCAGCTCTCGCGCACGCGTCATGGCAACATAGAGCAAGCGGGCCCGCTCCTCGAGCGAAAGCTGCAGGTCGTCGTTGCGCAGGCGAACGAATGCCTCGGCGGGAGAACCCGTCGCGCAGACATCCTCCATGAGCTCCGGCGGCAGCCACAGCGACGTGCCCTTGCCCTTAAACGCATGCTCAAACTGCTTTTTAACGTTGTCGCCCTTCACAAAGGTCCCGTCAGCGAGCTTAACGCCGTCGAAGCGTGCCGGCAGTGCCACGACCTGCGCTCCGCCCTCGACGCGACCCATCTGTGCCGCACCCGAGGACTTACGCACGCCAAAGCACTCCGCGACCGCCACGACCGGATATTCCAGACCCTTGGAGGCATGCACCGTCATGATGCGCACCGCGCCGTCGCCCTCCTCGTTGAGGGCACCCGGGGCTTCCTTGCCCGCCAAGAAACGGTCGAAGGCCAGCGCGATGGAACGCGGCGAGTTTCCGAACTCGGCCTCCGCCTCGGCCACGGCGTCGAGCGCCTTGAGCACGTTGGCGGCAACGGCCTTGCCCTCGGGACCACGCTGCGCCAGACGCACGAACCAGCCCGAAGCGTTGACCACGTCGCGCGCGATGGCGGCGAACGAATCGCGGCCCACGCGACGGAGCGCATACCGCAGCACCTCGCGGGCACGCGTCACGAGCGGCAGGTCTTGCAAACCCGGCACATCGGAATCGCTCATGATGCCCCCGTCGATATTCCGGCGCGAGGTCTCCCCCGTCTCGCTATCGAGCTTGGTCGCCAGCGCCAAAAACTCCTGGGCGCCCAGCGCAAACATCGGCGAGGCGAGCAGCGGCATAAGGCCCTGCGCCGTATCGGCCGGATTGGCGAGCGCACAAACCAGGGCGCGCACCGTCTGCACCTCGGCAGCCTGCGCAAAGACCGAGCCGCCTGCGATAACACAGTCGAGCCCCTGGTCGCGGAAGGCCTGTGCGTAGACGTCTGCGTTGGTCATGCGGCCCAGCAGCAGCACCATGCCGCCCTGGGGCTGGCCGGCATCGGCAAGCGCGCGGAATCGCTCGGCGATCGCACGGGCCTTGGCCTGTGTGCGCTCCTGCGTGCTGCCGCCGGCAACAAAGAGGGCCTGGCGACGCGAGGCGTCTGCCACCAGCGTGTCCTTGCGGCCGTCGCTCGCCTCAAGGTCCAAAAAGCCCTGCATCAGGCCGCCGTCATCGCCGTCGAAGACGCGTGCCACGTAACGCAACACCTCGTCATGGCTGCGGAAGTTGCGCACGAGCTTGACGAGCTCGCCGGCGGGGGCGTCAGTCACGGCAGTCGCCTCGGGCGCGGCAGACGAGCCCACCTTGCGCTCCTGGCGACGGAACACCTCGACCTCGGCGCCGCGGAAGCGATAAATCGACTGCTGCGCATCGCCCACGGTGCACAGCGCGCGCTCCCCCGCCCCCGTCAGGTAACGGATCAGATCGACCTGCATCTGGTCGGTATCCTGGAACTCGTCGATCATGACCATCTTAAAGCGGCCCTCGTACGCAGCACGGATGGCGGGGTAATCGCGCAGGGCCTCGTAGGCCATACGCAGCAGGTCGTTATTATCGAGGGCGGACTGGGCAGCCTTCAGCGCGCGATACTCGGCCTCCACGGAACGGGCCAGGCCCACCAGCGCATCGAGCGCCGGGCCACCGCATGCAAGCGCGATATTGATAAATGCATCGGCAGCCTCGGCCTTGAGCAGCTCGACCTGCTCCTTGGGGAACGCCTTGCTCGCGCGCGGCATGGTGCACGACATCATGAGCCGCGCCGCATCGGCCATGGTCTTGCCGCTCGCCTCGAACGCATCGATGGCGTCGAGTGCAACCTGCGCCTTCTCGGTCGCCGCCTTGCTTGCACCCAACGCCGATCGATAGGCATCGGCGAGTGCCGAGGTATCGGCCTGGCCGCGCGCCACGCGCACGTCGTCCATACCGCCCGGCAGCTGGCTCGACAGCTCCAGCAGCTCGCGCACCAGGCCCTTGATGGTGGTGCCGGCGCCAAAGGGGCCGCCCTCGCCCGCCATGGGATACCAGGCGTAGAGGGCCTTGAGCGATGCCGCGAGCTCGGGGGCGGCATCGGGCGCCGTCGCGCGGGCCAGCACATGCTCAACAGCCTGGTCCATAAGCTCGTCGGTATCGGTGAGCACCGTGAACTCGGGGTCGATGCCCAGCTCCAGCGCATGCGCGCGCAGGATGCGCGAACACATGCCGTGAATGGTCGAGATCCACGCATCGTCGACGGTCAGGGCCTCCTCGTCCATGCCCTCGTCGATGAGCGCGCGGCGCACGCGGTCACGGATCTCGGCCGCGGCATCTTTGGTAAAGGTAATGGCGAGCACCTGGTCCAGATGCTCAACGAACGGACCAGACTCGGGCGAGAGCGCGTAGACGATGCGGCGCGTAAGGGTAAAGGTCTTGCCCGAACCGGCGCCCGCCGAGACAAACAGCGGACGGTCGAGCGTTTTGACGATCCGCAGCTGTTGCGGCATCAAAGTCGAAAGATCCATGGTCTACACGTCCCTCCTTACAAACGTTCCTTCGTGGTTATACGAGCAGCGCGCATGCGCGGCCTGAGCCGACATCGGGTCGACGGCGGCAACGTTGCCCGCCTCGAGCTCGCGCAGGCGCTCGGCGATGCCGGCCTCCACACGATCGAGCAGGGCGTCGAAGTCCATGCTGCCGCCCTCGCCCGGAAAGCCCTTCTTAAGGCCCGGGATGCGACCGTCGCCGCGCTCTTCCTCGAGCAGCTCGGCACTCGCGGCGCCTCGCAGCGCCGGCTTGCCGCCCTTGGTCGAAAAGTAGAGCGCCGCGCGGGTGTCCAAATCCAGCGCCCGGCGCATGGCCTGCGCGTAGATGAGCGTTTGGGTATGGGGCGGTAACCAGCGCGGATCGTCGATGGGCGCCGTACCCGATTCCTCGTCGCGCACCGTGGGGTCGGCGAGCTTAAACTCCTCAACGCCCGTGCGATGCTTGTAGTCGATCACCACGGCACGATTCTCGGCGTCCACGTCCACGCGGTCGATGCGCCCGCCAAGCGGCCAACCGGCATACTCGACCTTGAGCTCGTTGAAGGCGAACTCCAGGTAGCGCGGGGCAAAGGGGGCAAGTGCCTCGGACTCGTAGGCAAGCACGCCCTCCAGCTGCGGCAAAATCTCGGCCACCTGGCGCTCCTCCACCG
>DBGAPG010000111.1:0-4727 GCA_048438765.1 Collinsella sp. | reverse complement strand
CCATACGCGGCCAAAGTGCGCTTCGGAAAACGGAATGCGCCGAGAGCTCAGCCAATCCAGGCACTCAAAAGCCAGATAGAAGGCCACGATCGCTAGGAGCATCCAGCCCGCGCCGCCAATCCAGGCGCAGATGATGCGGGCCTTGTCGCCAAGAACAATCTCGGCCGAGTCGATAAGGTCGTAGCTGCGGCCGAACACCATGCAGATGGCGAAAAACAGCGACGGCAGAATAATCGATGGGCGCCAGGTGTCGCCACGGCCAAAGAACACGTAGCGAAACGGCAGCGTGAGCAGGCAGGCAAGCGCAAGCAGCATGACCGCGTCGGTATGGCCGGCAAACGAGAGGAGCACCTCGTAGCACACGTACAGCATGCCCGAGGCTTTGGGGTCAATCGCCAAGACTGCGTTGCTCGACACCGGGGCGGGATCGATGGAAAACGCCGTGGTCGCCAACAGCGCGAGCAGAAATGCGATGAGCGTCTGCTTGGCGGGGTAGCGCTTAAACCAGACGATGCGGGCAGCGTCGCGCGCAGCCGTTGTGGAGAGATCGGAATCCTTCACAGTCCGAAAGCCTTTCTAGAAACCTATCAAACTCAGCAAAACCACCACAAAGGTGCCTGTGTCCCCTTTGTGGTGGTTAGGCGTCGAGGTAGATGCGCTGGGGACGGTTGCGGTGTCGCGCGAAGATGATGAGCGCCAGGCCGGCGATCACGAGCGGAAGACTCAGCAGCTGCCCCATCGTGATGACGCCGCCCAGCAGATAGCCAAGCTGGGCGTCGGGCACGCGCACGAACTCGACGAGGAAGCGGACGATGCCGTATCCCATCACGAACACGCCCATAAACGTACCCTGAGGCAGCAGCGGCTTTTTGCGGCTGAGCACCTGCAGAATGCAAAAGAGCACGATGCCCTCAAGAAATGCCTCGTAGAGCTGGGAGGGGTGACGCGGCATATCGCCCGCAGTCCCGCCAAAGACCACACCCCAGGGCAGATCGGTCGGCTTGCCCCACAGCTCACCGTTGACAAAGTTGGCACAACGGCCCAGGCACAAGGCCAGCGGCGCGCCGATGACGGCAAGGTCTGCCAAAGTCCATGCGTCGAGCTTATACATGCGGCACACGATGATGCCGCCGATAATACCGCCCACCAAACCGCCATGGAAGCTCATGCCGCCCTCGTTGGTGGCAAAGATCTCGAGCGGGTGCGCCCAGTAGTAGCCATCACCGTAAAAGACGACGTAGAACAGGCGCGCACCGATAATGAGGCCAAAGACCACGCCGACCACGACACTCGTCAGGTCGTCAATCGTGATGTTAAAGCCCCAGCGACGCTGCGTGCGGTACATGACGACCGCCGTGAGCAGGGCGCCGACCACATAGGCCAGACCATACCAGTAAATCGTGATGGGCCCCGCCGAAATCGCGACGGGATCAAGCATATGGTAGAAGTCGTTGAGCATGTCGACCCTCCTACTCCCTACATACCAAATGCGGCCGCGGGCCTTGCGCTCGCAGCCGCATATTTGGGCGTAACGTCTATGCGGAGTATGCCGTCCGCAGCTTTCGCAGCTTAGAACGGCGCGTACTCGTCGTACAGGTCCTCGGCCTCGCCGGAGGCATTGACCTGCTCAACTCGTGTAACGCCGGGCACATGCTCCTTCAGGATGCGCTCAATACCCATGGACAGGGTCAGCGAGCTCATGGGGCAGCCGGCGCAAGCGCCCTGCAGCTCCAGTTTGACGACGCCCTCGTCGTCAACGCCCACATACTCCATATCGCCGCCGTCGGCCTGCAGGTTGGGGCGAATCTCTTCAAGAACCTTCTTAAGCAGCTCTTCGTTAACAGCCACAGGGGCTCCTTTCTCACAATTACGCGGGCGCGCCCGCGGACAGAAGCTATGTTACTACAGCCGTGTACCCGCTCACGAGCCGTCCATGCGCGCAGACGCGACTTTCACGAGTAGTCAATTTGGGACGGGGCTCTTTTGGCTGCCTTTTGTTGCCAGCTGGCGTTGCCACGCGCTACTGCTGAGCCTGCCCCTCGGTGCCGATGTGAACATCGACGATAACCTGGCGGTAGCTGATGCCGCAGGAGTCGAGGATGCGGCGGCTGATGCGCCCATCATCGGTGTCGGCGTACTTGTTGTCCCGGTAGACGACCTCGCCCACGCCCACCTGCGCCAGGATCTTGGCGCAGTCGTGGCACGGGAACAGCGTGACGTAGACCGTGGAACCCTCGAGGTCCTTGAGCGAGCCACGGTAGTTGAGCACGGCGTTGGCCTCGGCATGGACCACGTAGTTGTGCTTGTCCTGCAGCGGGTCGTCGCTCGTACCCCACGGGAAAAAGTCGTCGTTGAGCGCCGAGGGCGTACCGTTGTAGCCCACCGAAAGGATGCGGTGGTTGGTGCTGGCGATGCACGCACCCACCTGCGTATTGGGGTCCTTGCTGCGGCGCTGCGCGGCGATGGCCACGCTCATAAAGAACTCGTCCCAGCTAATGACGTCCAGGCGCTTGCCTGACGAAGTTTGATGAAGATCGTCCGACATGGCAGACACCTCCGTAATCGCAATAGTTTGACCCATTGTAGCAGGTGAAAGGTGGAGGCGTTTGTCCCACCGGCGCCCTCACTTTTACACGCGGCGGGGCTTTTGGTTGATGCGGTAGAGCTCGGCGAGACCCCGCAGCGTCAGTGCGTCATCTACCGTCAGACTGTGGCCGACCAACGCCGCGAGCGCCTCGGCATCGTCGCCGGTAATGACGATGGGCACGCCATTCTCCCCCGCCGCCTTGGTCGCGCGCATCTCGGCAAGCACCATGTCGAGCATGCCGTCGATGCGGGCTACCTCGCCCAAGACCACGCCCGAGCGCATGGCCTCGCGCGTGTTGCGGCCGATGACGTGCGTTGGCGCCGAAGGCTCGACCTGAGGCAAACGCGCCGCAGCAGCCGAAAGCGAGCGGGCGCCAAGCGCCAGACCCGGCGCGATGACGCCGCCCACAAAGGTACCGTGCGCGTCGATGACCTCGATATTGGTCGTCGTGCCCAGGTCGATCACGATGCACGGTGAGCCGTAGACGACGCGGGCCGCCACGGCGTCGGCGATGCGGTCGGGGCCGATCTCGGCCGGGTCGTCGTAGTGCACGGGCATGCCGGTCTTAAGTCCCGGTCCCACCGTGAGCACGCGTCCCGTGCAGGTACGGGAAAGCGCCGCCTTCCACGGGCGCTCGAGCGCCGGCACCACGCAACTCAGCACTGCGCCCGCGGGAACGAGCGCGCCGGGCATGCCCGCATCGGCCGCCAGCGCGGCCATGACTTGAGCGAGACGCATACGCGCCTCGTCTGCTGTGATGCTCGACGGCGTCGTGATCTCGCACGTCGCGAGCGGGCATTCCTGTGCCGCGGCTGAATCCTCGGCAAACAGGCCAAAGCGAATGAACGTGTTGCCCACGTCGACCGTCAATATATATGCACACCCATTAAGCATCGTCGGCGCTCCTTTCGTCTGCCCAGCAGTATATCGCCTACCTAAACCAGCCGTCCCAAAATGACTACCTTGCGGTTATACTGGTGCGCGGTCGTTTGCGAGCTCACGCGGCGGCCCTTGGTAACCCGACTTCCCGCGCCGTATCCGTAACGGCGCTCCCGGGGGAAGCGGATATACGCAAAGGAGTTTTATATGAGCAATCCCTCGAACCGCGCCTCGATGCGCGGGCAACTCACGTTGCGCGGCGTCGTCATCGGCGTCCTTGGCTGCGTGATTATCACGGCAAGCTCGGCCTACACCGCCCTCAAGATGGGCGCTCTCCCCTGGCCGATCGTCTTCGCTGCCGTCATCTCGCTGTTCTTCCTTAAGCTCATGGGCAACGCCAGCCTCAACGAGGCAAACGTCACCCACACCATCATGTCCGCGGGCGCCATGGTCGCCGGCGGCCTGGCGTTTACCATCCCGGGCGCCTGGATGCTGGGCTATGCCGACCAGATCAGCTGGCTCGACATGTTTATCGTGGCACTCGCCGGCACCATCCTGGGCCTGCTGGCCACCGCGCTCATCCACCGTCACTTTATCGTGGACGCCGCGCTTGAGTTCCCCACCGGCAACGCCGCAGCTCAGACTTTGCGCGCGACCGAGGCTGGCGGCAAAACCGGCAAGCAGCTCTTTGGTTCCATGGCCATCGCCGGCATCTATAGCGTGCTGCGCGACGCCCTGGGCATTGTGCCCAGCATGCTGTGCACGCTCAACATTCCCGGCGTGACCTTTGGTATCTACAACTCGCCCATGCTGCTCTCCGTCGGCTTCCTCGTGGGCTTCGCCCCGGTCGCCTTCTGGTTTGCCGGCGCGCTGCTGGGCAACTTTGGCATCATCGTGGGCGGCACCGCTGCCGGTCTGTTCGACGTTGTGACTGCGCAGGGCATCGTCAAGTCCCTCGGTATGGGCCTTATGATGGGCTTTGGCGTCGCCGTCGTCCTCAAGGACATCCTGCCGCAGGTCGCCGGCATCGTCCGCGGTCTTGCCGCCGACAGCTCCACCGACACCGACGAGCAGTCGCTCATCTCGGGCTCCCTTAAGCTCGACGCCGGCATCATCGGCCTAGGCGCTGCCGCCATCGCCGTGGTCATCGCCATCGTGCTTGACCTTGGCCCCGTTCCGGCCGTCATCGTCACGCTGTTCACCTTTGTCACCACCATCATGAGCGCACAGAGCTGCGGCCAGACGGGTATCGACCCCATGG
>DBGAPG010000110.1:0-9573 GCA_048438765.1 Collinsella sp. | reverse complement strand
AACCTCGAGCGCAACCTGTACCTGGCGCTTCAGGTTATCGAGACCGGTCTGCCCGTAGTCGTCGCCCTCAACATGGCCGACTGGGTCGAGAAGAACGGCGACAAGATCGACACCGCCAAGCTGTCCAAGAAGCTCGGCTGCCCGGTCATGATGATCTCCGCTCTTAAGAACAAGGGTATCAAGGAGCTCTTTGAGCAGGTCAAGAAGTCCGCTGCTTCCAAGGGCCAGGTGCCGGAGCACAAGTTCGACTCCTCCATCGAGGACGTTCTGGACCACATCGAAAACAACCTGCCGGCAAGCGTTCCCGCCAACAAGCGCCGCTACTATGCCGTCAAGCTGTTCGAGCGCGATGCGGATGCCTGCAAGCTCATCAACCTCACCAAGGAGAAGGCCGCTCGCGTCGAAGAGCTGGTCGCTCAGTGCGAGCAGGACTGCGACGATGACGCCGAGTCCATCATCACCGGTGAGCGCTATGGCGTCATCACGCACATCATTGATGAGTGCCTCACCAAGGCTCCGGCCAAGATGAGCACCTCCGAGAAAATCGACCGCGTGGTTACCAACCGTATCCTGGGCCTGCCGATTTTTGTGGTCATCATGTTCTGCGTGTACTACATCGCCGTTTCCACCCTGGGCGGCACGGTGACCGACTTCACCAACGACCAGCTCTTTGGTACCGACGGTTGGTACGTGCTCGGTCAGGGCCGCGACGCCTACGACGCGGCCGTCGAGGCCGCGGGCGACAACGCCGACTCGGTCGACCCGGCGCAGTATGGCCCGTATGTTCCGGGTATTACCACCATGGTCCACGACGCGCTTGTAGCGGGTGGCACCGAGGACGGCGGTCTGGTCGATTCGCTGGTCTGCGACGGCATCGTCGGCGGTCTGGGCGCCATCTTCGGCTTTGTGCCGCAGATGTTCCTGCTCTTTGTGATGCTGTCTTTCCTGGAGGACTGCGGCTACATGGCTCGCGTCGCCTTCATCATGGACCGCGTGTTCCGCCGGTTTGGCCTGTCCGGTAAGTCCTTCATCCCCATGCTCGTGTCCTCGGGCTGCGGCGTCCCCGGCGTCATGGCCACCAAGACCATCGAGAACGAGAAGGACCGCCGTATGACGGTCATGACCACCACGTTCATTCCCTGTGGCGCTAAGCTGCCGATCATCGCCCTGCTCATGGGTTCCATCATCGGCGATTCTTCCACCACCGCCGCGTGGATCAGCCCGCTCTTCTACTTCCTGGGCGTTTTCGCCGTCATCGGTTCGGGTCTGATGCTCAAGAAGACCAAGCTCTTCGCCGGTCGCCCGACGCCGTTCGTTATGGAGCTTCCTGCCTACCACTTCCCGGCGATCCGCTCTTGGGCGCTGCACGTGTGGGAGCGCTGCTGGGCCTTTATCAAGAAGGCCGGCACGGTCATCTTCGCGTCTACTGTCGTGGTTTGGTTCCTCTCCAACTTTGGTAGCTACAACGGTTCCTTTGGCTTCCTGCCTGCGATGGACGGCATCCCCGAGGAGTTCATGGACTACTCCGTGCTCGCCATGCTTGGCAACCTGGTCGCCTGGATCTTCGCCCCGCTCGGCTTTAGCACCTGGCAGGCCACCGCGCTGACCGTCTCGGGTCTCGTCGCTAAGGAGAACGTCGTCGCCACCGCCGGCTCGCTGCTGTCCGTTGCCGACGCCGCCGAGACCGACCCGAGCCTGTGGACCGCGTTTGCCGGCATGTTCCCCACCATGGGCGCTTGCGTTGCCTTTGGCGCTTTCAACCTGCTGTGCGCTCCGTGCTTTGCCGCCATGGGCACCATCCGCAACCAGATGGACTCCGGCAAGTGGACCGCGATTGCCATCGGCTACGAGTGCGCCTTTGCCTGGGTGATCGGCCTGTTCATCAACCAGTTCTACAACCTGCTTGTTCTTGGGCAGTTTGGTATCTGGACGATTGTGGCCATTGTGCTGCTGGTTGCGATGCTCTTCCAGATCTTCCGTCCCATGCCCAAGCATGCATGGACCGACGGGGACGAGACCAACACTGCTTCCGCCGCAGTTTCCGCTTAAGTCCGAATAAGGATTAGCCCCTTTCCACGAGCCCGGGTGTCTCAGCGACACTCGGGTTTTTTGGTGGGAGAGATATGGCATTTCCGCAGATAAAACTGACCAAATTAAACCTGTCCCTATGCGGTAGGTGGAGAATGGGGTAAAGTAAGTGATGGTTAACTAGAGGAGGCTTGCTATGGCACCTATCGATATTGTTGTACTGGCTGTTATCGGTATTGCGTTTGTCGCGGTATGCGTGCGCATCTACCGCAAGGGCACTTGCGCCGACTGCGCTCAGGGCGGCGTTTGCACGGGGCATTGCTCCAACAAAAAGACGTGCGCCGCACTTAAGGGCGTAGACAAAATCGCCGAAGACTTGGGCCGCGGTATCAAATAAGGTCCAGATATCCAAGCGCCTCGCGAGCATCCATTCGCGGGGCGCTTTGTGCATTTGGGCGCGAGTGCGGCGAGTTGAAGAGTAATTTTGGGCATCGTTAAATCAGTTGCGGTGAAATACGGACTGTTTTGGCTGTCAAAGGCCTTATCCACTCCGTATTCCACCGCAACTTTTTGTTGGGCGGGCTAGAGACGCTGCATGCGGTACCCGACACCCATGTGTGTCTGAATCATCTTGGGGTGAGAGGGGTCTGCCTCGATCTTCTTGCGCAGGGTGCGCATGAACACGCGCAGGCTCGCCAGATCGCTGTCCCAGCTCGTGCCCCATATCTCGCGGGTGATGAAGGTGTGGGTGAGCACCTTGTCGACGTTTTTCGCCAGAAGGACGAGCAATTTGTACTCGGTTGGGGTGAGCGAGAGCTCGCGTCCGTCTTTCGTCGCGTATCCCGCGGCGTAGTCGATATGCAGCGGACCGTTGTCGAACGTGCTCGCTTCTGTCGACTCGCTCGACGCCATCGAGGAGCGCCTCAAATTCGCACGGACGCGCGCGAGCAACTCATCCACAGAAAAGGGCTTGGTGAGGTAGTCGTCTGCCCCCGCGTCAAGTGCTGCAATCTTGTCGGAATCTTCGGTGCGCGCCGAAATGACGATAATGGGGACTGCCGACCAGCTTCGGATCTTCGTGATGACCTCGATACCGTCAATGTCGGGAAGGCCGAGGTCGAGCATGATGAGGCTGGGGCCGTGCGACACCGCATCCATGATGGCGGCTTGGCCGTTGCAAACCTTGCTCACGACATAGCCGTGGAGGTCAAGCGCGGTCGAAACGAGGTTTTGAACGGTCGGGTCATCTTCGACCAGGAGGATGCGTGGCTTAGCGGCATTATTCATGAATCTCAATCTCCTCGGCGGGCAGGGTAAAACGGAAGACAGCCCCATGGGGGTGGTTGTCGCGAACTTCGATGACGCCGCCATGCGCCTCCACGATGGAGCGGCAGAGCGACAGGCCAAGGCCGATGCTTCGACGCGAATCCACGGGCCGCGTATTGCTTGAGGTGAAGAAGCGCTCAAAGATATGAGGCTTGTCGCAGTCTGCCACACCCGGCCCATCGTCTGCGACGTCCACCACGACGAACGCGCCCTCGCGACGTGCGCTGATGGTGACAGTCGAGTCCTCGGGCGTGTATTTGAAGGCGTTCATGATGAGATTCGTAAGCACCTGCATGATGAGATGGACGTCGATGCGTACCAGCAGGATGTCGTCAGTGTGCTCGATGGTGACGGCACGTCCATGCGATGCTTGGGCGACATGGCTGAGGGCGGCCTCGATGACCTCGTCGATGAGCTCGGATGTTAAGTTGAGGCGAATGGTGCCGTCCTCGACGCGCGTGATGGCGAGGAGGTTCTCCACGGTATCGATAAGCCAGAGGGAGTCGTCGTAGATGGCATCGGCAAGATCGCAGCGTTGTTCGAGGCTGAGCTTCTCGTCGCTCTTCCGAAGGATTGCCGCAGATCCGGATATAGCCGTGAGGGGTGTCCTCAAATCGTGGCCGATGGAGCGCAAAAGGTTGGCGCGCAGCTGCTCGTTTTTCGCCAAGACCGCAGCCTCTTCGCGCTCTTGCGCCGCCCGGTCGCTTTCGAGCGCCAAGGCGCATTCACCTACGATAGATAGGACGATCGAATGCTCGAAGGCCTCGATCTCGCGCCCCTCCAGGGCGATGCCGATGACACCGAATACCTTGTCGCCGGTGCGAACCGCGAGGTAGAGACAGCGCGCCTCAGGCAGGGTCCGCGTGCTTGCGCCCGCGCGCTTGTTGTTGGTGTAGGTCCAGGTTGCAACGGCGCGCTCGTAGTCGGTGAGCAGCGACGCGGATCGGTTTTCGGTGCCAGCGGACTCATAGAGCGCCTTGCCGAGCGTGCCGTGTTCGGCAGGGTAGAAGACCACGTCGAGTTTTAGCAGTTTGATGAGTTGGTTCATGGCGACGCGGGCGCACTCCTCCGCGTTATGGGCTTGCTGCAAGAGCTGGTTCGTTTCGAGGAGTACGCGCGTTTTGAATGCGTTCTCGGCGGAGGTACGGGCGTTGTCGGCGATGCGCGCAGTTAACTCGCCGGCGACCATTGCGGTAGCGAACATGATGCCGAACGTGACCAGATAGCTTCGGTCGTAGCTGGCGAGCGAAAACAGAGGCGTGACGAAGCAGAAGTTGTAAAGCACTACAGAGAGCACGCTCGATACGATCGTGCAGATACGCCCCGTCGTGGTGACGGCGGTCAGCAGGGCCGTGAGGATATAGAGGGATATGATGCTGGAATCGGCAAATCCCAGATGGCGGAAAGCCGTGCCGATCGCCGTGGCGACAAGAGAGAGGGCCAGCGTGCGAAGCACGTTTCGGCTGCTGGGCGGCTGCAGGGCGAGCGCACGGCGGCGTCCTTTGGGCCGGGAGGGCGGAGTCGACTGGTCTGGAATGATGTAAATGTCGAGGTTCGGGGCGAATGTTATGAGCTGTTCTACGAGAGATTTGCGGCCAAAGAGGGCCTGACGGACGCTGCTGCGCTCGCCCGTGCGCCCCATGACGATCTTCGAAATACCCGACAGGCGCGCGAACTCGGAGATCTGAAACGCGACGTCGTCGCCATAGACGGTTTCCATATGTGCTCCGAGCTGCTCGGCTAGGGCGATATTGGCTGCAAGCTTGGCGCGCTCATCATCGCTCATGGCTTGCGTGCGCGGGCTCTCTACGAACAGGGCGACGAGCTCGCTGCGAAACGCTTTCGCCATGCGTGCGGCGGCACGGACGATGCGGGGATTGGTCGGCGCCGGGGAGACACAGACTAAGATACGCTCCTTGGTGTAGTAGTCACGGTTTCCCAGCACGCGTGCGGCGTCTGTGAGGTGGCCGGTGCGATCGGCGCAGCGGCGCAGTGCGATTTCTCGGAGTGCGGTGAGGTTTTCGACGGTAAAAAAATGCTGTTGCGCTCGGTCGGCTTGTGCGGGACGGTAGACGAGGCCGGCGCGAAGGCGCTCAAGTAGGTCTTCGGGCTCTATGTCGACGAGCTCGACCTGCTCGGCATCATCGAAGATACGGTCGGGGATTCGTTCGCTCACGACAACGCCGGTGATGGATGCAACCATGTCGTTTAGGCTCTCGATATGCTGAACGTTCACGGTCGTATAGACGTCGATGCCCGCATGTAGAAGCTCCTCGACGTCTTGATAGCGTTTGTCGTGGCGAGACCCCGGCGCATTCGTATGGGCGAGCTCGTCGACAAGGATGAGCTGAGGGGCGCGTTCGATAGCCGCATCTAGATCGAACTCGCTGAGCGCAATGCCGTTGTGCTCGATGAGTTTACAGGGCACGTTCTCAAGCCCTTGTGCAAGATGGGCAGTTGCCGGACGTTCGTGCGGCTCGATGTATCCCGCGACGACGTCGACACCTCGCCGCTTGGCGGCGTGGGCGGCTTGAAGCATCGCATAGGTTTTGCCTGCGCCTGCAGCGTAGCCAAAGAAAATCTTGAGGTGTCCCCGGCTGGTTCGAGCGTCATCGGCGACCTCGTCTTTCTCAATTGCCTTGAGGATGAGGTCTGGATTGACGCGAGTGTCCGATGCGTCGCGCTGCATAGCGTAGCCTTTCTGAAGCGTTGTCCATGCGTGCATACGCGGTGAAGACACCACTGTATGCTCGCGAGGTCGAGTATAGGCGCACTGCAGCTGCAATAGTGCTTTCTACCTGCATCTTTACGGCATCTTAAGGACGTGAGCCCCGGCCCTCACGCCTCTTTAATCCCTAGAAGCGTTTACTGTCCCCAGACGCTTGCGAGGGCAGGCGTCCGAGACATCGGACCGCGTGTGAAAGGGGCGGTAAATGGACATCCTCATTCCCATCATCGGAGTCGTCTGCATTGGACTTCTTATCTATTACATCTACATTCTGATGAGGAGTGATTCGTAAACTATGGACGCTGCGATTCAGTACATCTTGTACTTTGCCGTACTCGTCGTCCTGGCCGTTCCGCTCGGTCGGTTCATGGCCCATATCATGGATGGTGAGCATACGTTCCTGTCGCCTGTGATTGCTCCTGTGGAGCGTGGCGTCTATCGTCTGCTTCGCATCGACGCGGCAGAACAGATGGGGTGTAGGCGCTATCTGGCGAGCGTGCTGGTCTTTTCGGGGATCGGCCTCGTGACTCTTGTGGCACTCCAGGCGCTTCAGTCCTTCTTGCCAGGCAATCCCCAGCACCTGCCGGGTGTGTCATGGGACCTGTCGTTCAATACGGCTGCTTCCTTCATAACCAACACCAACTGGCAGTCCTACTCCGGTGAGACCACCCTGTCCTACCTTGTGCAGTTCATGGGTCTCACTGTGCAGAACTTCGTTTCCGCTGGCACCGGTATCGCGGTCATGTTCGCGCTGATCCGCGGCTTCCGTCAGGTCAAGGAGCAGGGTCTGGGTTCCTTCTGGGTCGACCTCACCCGCACCGTCCTGTATGTGCTCATCCCGCTGAACCTCGTGTTCGGCATCTGCCTGGCTGCCGGTGGCGTCATCTCCAACTTCCAGCCGGCTCAGAAGGCTGAGCTCGTAGAGCCCGTCGCTGTCCAGCCTAATGCAGACGGCGGCTGGAACGTCATCGACGGCGCCCAGATCGAGGGCGATACGGTCAAGGTCGACGGCAAGGTTGTCGGGGGCGCGCGCGTGGTCACCGAGCAGTTCCTGCCCCAGGGTCCCGCGGCTCCTCAGGTCGCCATCAAGCAGTCCGGCACCAACGGCGGCGGCTTCTTCGGCGTGAACTCCGCCCATCCGTATGAGAACCCCAGTGCCTTCACCAACATCATCGAGATGACCAGCCTGCTGCTGATCCCGGCCGCCTGTTGCTTCGCCTTCGGTATCGGCGTCAAGAACACCAAGCAGGGCAAGGCCATCTTTGCCGCCATGTTCATCCTGCTGGTGATCTTCACCGGCATCATTGCCGTCAACGAGCATGCGGGCACCCCGCAGCTGGCCGATGGCGGAGCGGTCAATATCGAGATGACCGACGGCCAGGCCGGCGGCAACATGGAGGGCAAGGAGAGCCGTTTCGGTATCGCCTCCTCTTCTACCTGGTCCGCTTTCACGACGGCTGCTTCCAACGGCTCGGTTAACTCCATGCACGACTCCTACACCCCGCTGGGCGGTTTTGTCCAGATGCTCCAGATTGCTCTGGGCGAGGTCGTCTTCGGCGGCGTGGGCTGCGGCCTGTACGGCATGATCGGCTTCGCCATCCTCACAGTGTTCATCGCCGGCCTCATGGTCGGACGCACGCCTGAGTTCCTGGGCAAGAAGATCGAGCCGGGCGAGATGCGCTGGGCAGTTGTCCTGTGCTTGGCAACTCCGTTTGCCATTCTGGTGTGCTCGGCCATCGCCTGCATGGTGCCCGGTCTTGCCGACCAGCTCAACAATGGTGGCGCGCACGGCTTCTCCGAGGCGCTGTATGCCTTCACCTCATGCGGCGGCAACAACGGCTCGGCGTTTGCAGGCATGAACTGCAACATTCCCTGGATCAACGTCATGCTCGGCCTCGAGATGCTGTTCGCCCGCTTCATGCCTATCATCGGTACGCTGGCTATCGCCGGCTCGCTGGCCAAGAAGGGCAAGGTCGCCGAGAGCGCCGGTACCCTGTCTACCACTAACGGCATGTTCGTATTCCTGCTCGTGTTCATCGTTCTGCTGATCGGTGCCCTGAGCTTCTTCCCGGCCCTGGCGCTTGGCCCCGTTGCCGAGTTCTTCCAGATGATTGCGTAAAGGAGGGCGCAGATTTATGACTATGCAAAAAGACATGATGGGCCGCGCGGTCCGCGACTCGTTTGCCAAGCTGGATCCTCGCGTCCAGATTCAAAACCCGGTCATGTTCCTGGTGTGGCTTTCCGCCGTCATGACCTCCGTCCTGGCCGTCGCTTCCATTTTCGGTGTGCAGGACGCGGGTGTGCCCACCTACTATGTGGTCGCCATCGCGGTCATCCTGTGGCTTACCGACCTGTTCTCGAACTTCGCCGAGGCGCTTGCCGAGGGCCGCGGTAAAGCCCAGGCCGATTCCCTGCGTGCGGCCAAGAAGGATGTCGAGGTCCATCGCATCGAGTCCGTTGAGGACAAGGAGCACTTCACCGTCGTTCCCGGCACCGAGCTCACGCGCGGCGACCTGGTGATCGTACGCGCCGGCGAGCAGATTCCCGGTGACGGCGACGTCATCGAGGGCGCTGCTTCCGTTGACGAGTCCGCCATCACCGGCGAGTCCGCCCCCGTGGTCCGCGAGGCCGGCGGCGACCGCTCTGCCGTTACCGGCGGTACCACGGTGCTGTCCGACTGGATCATCGTCAAGATCTCCAGTGAGCCCGGCCAGAGCTTCCTGGATAAGATGATCGCGATGGTCGAGGGTGCCGCGCGCAAGAAGACCCCTAACGAGATCGCTCTGGAGATCTTCCTGGTGGCCCTCTCCATCGTCTTTATCCTGGTCACGCTGGCCCTGTATTGTTACTCCTGCTTCTCGGTCGGTCTTAACGACATGGACAACCCCACGGCCGTGACCACGCTCGTGGCGCTGCTCGTGTGCCTGGCTCCTACTACCATCGGCGCCCTTCTTTCCGCCATCGGCATCGCCGGCATGAGCCGTCTGAACGAGGCCAACGTGCTGGCCATGTCCGGCCGCGCCATCGAGGCCGCCGGCGACGTCGACATCCTCATGCTCGACAAGACCGGCACCATCACCCTGGGTAACCGCCAAGCCGCCGAGTTCATCCCGGTCGACGGCATCGATCCCGCGGAGCTGGCCGATGCCGCCCAGCTTTCCTCGCTGGCCGACGAGACCCCCGAAGGCCGTTCCATCGTCGTGCTCGCCAAGGAGCGGTTCGGTCTGCGCGGCCGCACACTCGAGGATAAGGGTATGGAGTTCATCCCCTTCACCGCGGCGACCCGCATGTCCGGTGTGAACTACGAGGGCAATGAGATCCGCAAGGGCGCTGCCGATTCCGTGCGCACCTATGTGGAGGCAGCCGGCGGCGTGTTCTCCCAGGAGTGCGACGAGGCCGTCGAGCGCATCGCCAAGGCCGGCGGCACCCCGCTGGTCGTGACCAAGAACTGCCGCGTGCTGGGCGTTGTGTACCTCAAGGACATCATCAAG
>DBGAPG010000109.1:0-7434 GCA_048438765.1 Collinsella sp. | reverse complement strand
GACGCCCCTGATTAAGCATCAGGTATTCCAAGATTCCCGTTTCCTTGCGCGTAAGAGATAAAGCCTCGCTGTCCACGGAAGCGATGCGCGCCTTGGTGTCAAAGCGGAGCTTTCCGCAGGTTAATACTATGTCGCTTTGTGCGAAGCGCCTGAGGGTAAGGCTGCGGATCCTTGCCGCAAGCTCGTCCAGATGGAACGGCTTGGTGAGGTAATCGTTGGCGCCGGCATCGAGTCCGGCGACTTTATCGGATACTCCGCCACGTGCGGACAGAATCAGTACCTTAGTCTCGCAGTCGGTTTTCCTAAGTTCCCTGAGTACGGTCATGCCGTCGATACGGGGAAGGTTGAGGTCGAGTACCACGAGGTCGAAGACCTCAACGTCCAGTAGGTCGAGCGCCTCCTGTCCGTCGTGACAGCAGTCGACGCTGTACGCCAAGTTTCGCAAGCTGCGCGCGATTGCGTCACACAGCGCCTGCTCGTCCTCGACGATCAAAATACGCATAACAGTCTCCTTGCACATTTCAAATCGCGCTTAACACGGATTTTATAGTCGATATGGTCCAATAGGTCGCGTGACGAAAGGAGTGGTCAAGTTGTTCAAAGCGATAAAACCTGTAATGCAGGTTGCGTTGCTGATCGTCGGTGTGGCCATGGTGTGCTTTGGCGTTATGCGTGGCGAGGCGGATGCCGTGCTGGCCAAAGCGATTAGGCTGTGCTTGGAGTGTATCGGAATTGGATAAAAGAGAAAACACTGCGTCGCATGTTTTGGCCCGATTTCGCGGATTCATTCAGGCGGCGGCAACACTTATTACCAACATTCACCTGCCAAACTTTGCCAAAGGCGGCATCTATCAGGGCGCGGGAAAAACAGTCTGCGTACCTGGACTTAATTGCTATTCGTGCCCCGCGGCATCGGGTGCGTGCCCCATCGGGTCGTTCCAGTCGGTGGTAGGTTCATCCAAGTTCAACTTTTCTTACTACGTCACCGGTACGCTCATTTTGCTCGGCGTGCTGCTGGGACGCTTTGTATGCGGCTTTCTGTGCCCGTTTGGCTGGCTGCAAGAGCTGCTGCACAAGATTCCCGGCAAAAAGCTTTCGACAAAAAGGCTCAAGGCGCTTACGTATATCAAGTACGTCGTGTTGCTGTTTGCCGTGGTGCTGCTACCCGTCTTGGTGGTTAACGACGTGGGCATGGGCGACCCGTTCTTTTGTAAGTACATCTGTCCGCAGGGCGTGCTCGAGGGCGCCATTCCGCTGGCCATTGCCAATGCCGGCATTCGATCTGCGTTGGGACAGCTCTTTACTTGGAAACTTGTCGTTCTCATTGCCGTGGTAGTGCTGAGCGTTTTGTTCTATCGCCCCTTCTGCAAATGGATTTGCCCGCTCGGCGCATTCTATGCGCTCATGAATAGGGTGTCCCTACTGGGGATTCGGGTTGACGCATGCAAATGTGTCTCGTGCGGCAAGTGCTCAAAGGTTTGTCAGATGGACGTTGATGTGGTCCGCGCACCCAATCATGCCGAATGCATCCGGTGCGGAAAGTGCATCGGGGCCTGTCCCGTCGATGCCATTAGCTATCGCTATGGCCTGGATGTGTCGGCGGAAAAGCTCCCCTTGACCGCCGATAAAAAGTAAACAAGCTTCGACAAAACGGAGGAACGACTATGAAGCTTTCTAAGATTGCGGCCCTGTTTATGGTGCCGGTATTGGCCTTATGCCTTGCGGCATGTTCGGCGCCCGGTGGCAATGCGAGCGAATCTGCGAGCTCCGATCCTAAGATCGCAGAACTCACTGCGCAGAAGCCGGCCAATGCCGACGAGGCCGCCGAGCTGTATGCGAAGCTCATGAAAAAGGAGAACGAGA
Source organism: Collinsella sp. (assembly GCA_048438765.1). GTDB lineage: Bacteria > Actinomycetota > Coriobacteriia > Coriobacteriales > Coriobacteriaceae > Collinsella. The sequence goes on along the minus strand of DBGAPG010000109.1, from coordinate 5,571 downwards.
TCTTTTCGAGTGATAACGCGCTGTGGGAAAAGGTATTCAATGCGGCAAATAAAGACTCGGCAATGATTGAGGACGGCAGCAATTACGGCGATTTCCTGCTCAAGACCATCGACGGCGCCAAGGATGAGTTCACGGCGGATGAGCTCAAGACGCTCAAGGCCGGTGCACAGCAGATCAAGGAGATCGAGGACAAGCTCGAGAGCCTGGAGAAGGAGTTCCCCGGCTGTGGAAGCACGCCGAGTGCAGGCGAGAGCGTCGACGCTTCGACCGCTGGCATGACGGCTGGTGCCAATGCTTCGAACGAGGCGACGAAGTTCCCCAGCTTTACGGGCAAGGACCTGGATGGCAACGACGTGAACAGCGACGAGCTGTTCTCTAAGAACAAGGTCACCGTCATGAACTTCTGGTTCACTACTTGCAAGCCGTGCGTGGGCGAGCTGGGCGATCTTGAGAAACTGAATCAGGAGCTTGCCAAGAAGGGCGGCCAGGTCGTGGGCGTCAATTCCTTTACGCTCGATGGCAACAAGGGCGAGATTGCAGATGCCAAGGACGTGCTGAGCAAGAAGGGCGTGACGTATAAGAACATCTGGTTCAAGTCGGATAGCGAGGCCGGTAAGTTCACGTCAAATTTGTTCTCGTTCCCGACAACGTATGTCATCGATCAGAATGGCAACATCGTAGGGGAGCCCATCGTGGGAGCCATCAGCTCCGCCGAGCAGCGCGCTGCACTCAACAAACTTATCGACCAGGCGATTGCGAATAGCGAGCAGTAAAAAACACGTAAAGCATCGCGAGGATCGTGTGTCGCTGTGCGGAGTAGTCCGCTGCCTTTCAAGATAATCTCCACCATATAGAGGCCCCACTTGGGGCCTCTTTTTTGGGCGCCGTTCCGTTCGTTTTTTGGCGCGGTTCCCTACATTCCTCACTGGTGTCGGTGAAAAATGGGGATAGAGTAGGACAAACGCGTCGAATACGAACGGCGGGGGAGAGTGGGCGAGTGCGCCCGCGTGGGAGAGGTTGCCGTCCATGTTGGAGCTCAAAGGTATTTGCAAAAGATACGTTACGCAGTCGTTTACGCAGGTGGCGCTCGACAGCGTAAGCCTGTCTTTTCGCGATAACGAGTTCGTGGCCATTCTGGGTCCCTCGGGCTCGGGTAAAACCACGATGCTCAACGTTATCGGCGGACTCGATCATTTCGATTCTGGCGACCTGCTGATCGACGGTATTTCGACTAAGGATTTTCACGATCGCGATTGGGATGCCTACCGCAACAACCGCATCGGCTTTGTTTTCCAAAGCTATAACCTCATTCCGCATCAGACCATTTTGGAAAACGTGGAGTTGGCGCTTACGCTCACGGGCGTGGGGCATGCCGAGCGCCGCCAGCGTGCGCGCGAGGCGTTGGAGAAAGTCGGCCTGGGCGAGCACGTTAACAAGCGCCCGAGCCAGCTATCGGGCGGACAGATGCAGCGCGTGGCCATCGCCCGCGCCCTGATTAACGATCCCGAGATCGTGCTGGCAGACGAGCCGACCGGCGCTTTGGACTCAACGACATCCGTACAGGTCATGGATCTGCTCAAGGACGTGGCGCGCGACCGCCTGGTTATCATGGTCACGCACAATCCCGAGCTGGCGTACCAATATGCCACGCGCATTGTCAACCTGGCGGACGGCAAGATCACCGACGATTCCGATCCCTTCGATGTCGCTGACGCCACGCGCCGCGAGGCCAAGCCTACGCGCAAAACCTCGATGAGCTTTGTGACGGCGCTGGGGCTTTCTGCCCGCAACCTTATGACCAAGAAGGGTCGCACGGCCATGACTGCCTTTGCGGGCTCGATTGGCATTATCGGTATCGCGGCGATCTTGGCGCTGTCCAATGGCGTAAACGGTTACATCAAAAAGGTCGAGGAGGATACGCTCTCGAGCTACCCGCTCACCATTTCCAAGCAGGATTACGACCTGTCGTCCATGATGGGCGGTCAGGGGGCTACCGATGAGGAGGCATCCAAGGGCGAGGGCTCGTCCGATGACGCCATCGGTGGCAAGGCTAAGGGGACCGATAAGATTCCCGTGGTCACAGCCGTAAAGGATATGTTCGCAAGTGTTAAATCTAACGATATGACGAGCTTTAAGGCATGGCTTGACGGCGGCGGCGACGGCATCGATAAAGAAGTCAACGCTATCCAGTACGGCTACGGCGTGACGCCGGTTGTCTATCGTGCGGGCAAGGGCGACGAGAAGCCCGTCCGGCTGGTGCCCAACGCCATGACCGAGGCCATGAGCGGAGGCGCGAGCTCGGCGGCAACGGTGAGCATGGAATCCATGGGAACCTCGGTCTTTAACGAGATGATTGACGACCAGAGCCTGCTCGACAGCCAGTACGATGTCGTCGCCGGTCATTGGCCCACGTCTGCCAACGAAGCCGTGATGGTGCTTTCGAGCCACGGTACGGTGGGCGACTACACGCTCTATAGCATCGGTGCGCTGGATATCGATGAGCTCAACGGTCTGGTAAACAGCGCCATGACGGCTGACGGTGGGGTCAAAGCACCCGAGACCGGTACCGACTTTACCTACGACGATGCGCTGTCCACGACGTTTAAGATGCTGTCGCCGGCCGATGTCTATCGCAAAAACGAAGAGACCGGCATATGGACCGACATGTCTGGTGATGCCGACTTTATGGCCGCCAAGGTTGCCGACGGTATCGACGTGCACATTGTGGGCGTGGTGCGACCTAACGAGACGGCCAATGCGAGCGCGTTGTCTCCGGGCATTGCCTATACGCATGCGCTGACTCGCCGGCTTATGGAGCGCGCCGCCGATTCGCAGATTGTGCAGGAGCAACTCGCCCGCCCCGAGACGGATGTCTTTACGGGCAAGTCTTTCGATGAACTGCAGGGCGAGGCCAAGCAAGGCGTGGATTTGGGCAGCATGTTCAGTGTGGACGAGGCGGCGCTCAAGAGTGCGTTCTCGTTCGATGCGTCTGCGCTCTCGGGTGTTGCCGGCGGTATGGACCTGTCGGGTCTTGATTTGTCCGGGCTGGATATTGACCTTTCGGGCGTTGGCAAGGACATCGACTTCAGCGACATCATGGCAAAAGCACCGGCCCCAGATTTCTCGGGCATCTTTGACGGTCTGGAACTCACGCCCGAGCAAATGCAGCAGGTGGGAACACTAGCCAACCAACTGTTTGAGGGCTTTTTGCAGTCTGATCAGTTTAAGGCGCTGACACCCGAAGATCTTAAAGACGCGTCAAAGCTCGCTGCCGCATTCTCGACGTATCTTGAAAATGATGCCGCAGCCCAGCAAATCCTGGCCCAGCTCAAAGCGCTCGGCGGCGATGCCTTGGCCGAGCGCCTGCAACAGGCGATGACCGACTATGTGCAAAAGCAGCTGGCTCCGTATCTGCAGCAGGCTATGGATCAGATGATGAAGTCGATCAGCGATCAGATTGCGGCGACGGTGTCAGCTCAGCTCAAGGCAGGCGCAGCAGGGCTCATGGGCCAGATGGCGACGCGGATGTCGTCGAGTTTTGCTAGCCTGGCGAGCGCCATGCGCGTGGATGCGAGTGCCTTTGCTCATGCCATTCACTTCAACATGGACGCCGAGGACCTGAGCTCGCTCATGATGAGCTATGCCAAGGCGTCGAAGCTCACCTACGATAACAATCTGACCACACTGGGCTATGCGGACGAGGCCGACCCCATCTCGGTCAAGATTTTCCCGCGCGACTTTGAGGCCAAGGAGCGCGTACTCGATCACATCGATGCGTACAACAAGCAGGTCAAAGTCGCTGGCCATGATGAGCAGGCAATTTCGTACACCGACTACATGGGCATCATCATGGGTTCGGTGACCGACATCGTGAACACCATCAGCTTGGTGCTCATCGCGTTTGTGAGTATCAGTCTGGTGGTGAGCTCCATCATGATCGGCATCATTACCTACATCAGCGTGCTGGAGCGCAAAAAGGAGATTGGCATCCTGCGTGCGATCGGCGCGTCGAAGCGTAACGTGGCCAACGTATTCAATGCCGAGACCTTTATCGAGGGCCTTATCGCCGGCGTCTTTGCCATTGTCGTTGTGGTGGCCGTGAGCTTTCCGGTTAATGCCTGGGCGCTTGCTGCCAAACAGGTCCCCAATCTGATGAGTCTGCCCGTGCGGGATGCGCTGGTGCTTATTGCAATTTCGGTGTTACTGACGGTCGTTGCCGGCCTGCTGCCCGCCCGCAGCGCGTCCAGGAAGGATCCCGTGGAGGCCCTGCGCTCCGAATAATGTGACAAGGGACGGTCCCTTTGTCACATTGAGCGGCTTGTGAATTCGAGGTCTAATACTTTTCCGAGAAGTGAACGAGTCAAAATGGACCCCCGAAGCGTCGACACTTTTGAGATGCAATTTCCTGCGGTTTTGATTGTTGAATCCTGCGGTTTTGGCGTCAGAAAATGTCGATGCTTCGGGGGTTCAAATATAGCCATTCACTTCTCGGAAAAGTATTAGACCTCGAGATATAGACGATGTTCGCGAGCGGCAATTAGAGCGTAAGCCTTTAGTTCTTCTTTGCAGAGAGCATGAGCCTAATTTCCGGATGGGTGTATTCGTCGAACTCTTCTTTGGGCTCGGTGTCAAAGGCGTAGTACGACCTGATGGATTCGCCCTCCGTCTTGATGCTGATTTCTTCATATTGGGAGCCGGCTAAAAATGCCTGCTTAAATTCATCCGACAGGCTGCATGGCGTGAGGAGGCCCGGTGTGGCAACGGAAACGTCCAGCCCATTGAGCGGGGCACAGAGCGTCGCGATATCCTGCTCGGCGCGGGCGAGGTTGTCTGCAAGGCTTGCCTCGGGGTCGATCTGACTGACGTAATCGACGTCCGTGAGCGTGCCGTCTACATCAAAAGAAAGGTAGATATAGGCTGCTTGAGCGCCGAGGTCATTATCGCGTAGATAGCCGATTATGCGGTAGCCGTAGTCGTGATACGACTCGTATGGGTCGTCTGCTGCGACGCGTTCGCACACGGGCTCCAGGGCATCTTGCGCGATGGCGAGCTGCTCGGCGGCTGCAGCCTTTCTTGCCTGAAGCTCGTTATTTCCCTGGACAAACTGCGGGATGTAGACGCCAAGCAGCACAATGACGGGCAACACCGCGAGAGCCATGATCTGCTTCTTGACGCTTGGAATCGTCACGCCGTATGCGTTTGCCATGGCCTCGGCATTGCTCGAGGTTTCGGCTAGCACGTCTGCCGCCGTGGCGACTGCCCCTACGGCGCCGGCGACCTCGGCGGCACCGCCCAAGTTGCGCGCGAGATCGTTATCGCTGTTCTTGAGCAGGCGGCCGGCAGCTTGCGTGGCAAGCACGCCGGCGACCTCCGCGGAACGGTCCTTGTTGGTCTGGGCTACCGCGAGCCTGCTCTGCAGCTCCTTCCACTGTTTGCCCTGCATTCCAAAGCGCGGCGCAAGAGCGCAATAGCAAAAGATGGCGAGTTCGATAACGGTGAGTGCGATGGCGGTATAAATGCCCGCGGGTTGGAATTCTTTTTGGTGGAACGCGATATCGTTGATCATTTGGA
>DBGAPG010000108.1:0-13920 GCA_048438765.1 Collinsella sp. | reverse complement strand
GGGTTTATGGGGTTGGATTGCGGGCGTGCGCGATATCGTCATAGACGGCTGCCGTCTTTGCCTCTGCTCGGAAACCCTTTCCAGCTATATTGCAACGGAGTACAATGGGTAACGTTTAAGTTCAACTTGAAGTTTTAGTTGCGGCACCGGGCTTCGGCCGCAATGCAAGGAGAGGCGTACCATGGCGATCTATGTGACATCTGACGCTCACGGGCACGTGCGTGCGCTTGACGAGGCCCTGTCTAAGATCTCGTTGACGTCCGACGACACACTGTACGTGCTGGGCGACATGATCGATCGCGGGCCCGATCCGGTCGGTGTTATTAAGCTCGTGCGCTCGCTGCCCAACGCCCGCGTGCTCAAGGGCAATCACGAGCAGATCATGCTCGATGCCATCATTGGCCAGGATCCGCTCGATGCCGAGACCTGGGATATCAACGGTGGCTGGACGACGCGCGAGCAGCTCAACGACATGGAATTTGAGGCATACGAGGAGCTCGTGCGATGGATGGCCGCGCTGCCGCTCTACGCGGTGGTCGAGACTGCCGAGCGGCCGTACCTGCTGGTGCACGCCGGCATTCAGACCGAGGCGGCGCGTGCGTTTTTGCTTGAGCATGGTGTCGATTGCGGCGACGGCAGGGGAGCGGTCGATGCCGATCGCGAGCTGCTGCAGCAAATGCTCGCCGTACAGTCGTCCGATGACTTGCTCTGGATTCGCCATGGCTATTGGGATGCCCCGACGGGGCTGCTTTCTGCCGAGGGCAAGGGTTCGGTCGTGGTGAGTGGCCACACGCCAACGGTGTCGCTCGGGCGTTATTGCGAGGTCGGTGGTCTTGCGGGGCTCGATGAGGAATCGGGACGCGGGCAGATCGTGCGCTTGGGCGGCGAGGACACTGCCGGTGTGCCCGATCGCATCGACATCGACTGCGCCGCCGCCACCGGCTCCGAGTTCGGCCGCGTGGGCATCCTGCGCCTGGACGACGGGGCGGAGTTCTACGCGAACATCAACCCGGGCGAATAATCGGTGCAAGTGGTAGCTAATTTGGGACGGGACTTTTTTGACTACTTTTGCCCTTCTGCCCGCTAATTGACTTCTCTCGGACGGGGATTAAATAATCATTTGGCTACCCGCTGGCTAAGTGAGTAGACTTTTTTGGTAATGCAGAGCACCCAACATATTTGCCTCAATAAAACCGCAGGTCACAGACTTGTGCTTTGTCGGTGTGGTCGGGGATTCGGAAAAAGACTACTCACTTAGTTTTGCGTGATGCATATTGTGCGCAACGAGACCCCGGTCGGGGTGATTCCATCGCAAATTCCGGTGACCGGGGGCAGCTAATTAGGCGCCGTATGGGTTGCGGTCGCGTTCGATGCGTTGGCGGATGTGGGCGTACTCGATAATCAGTAGCACCAGGAGTAGGGCCATGATGGCTAGGTAGCTCACCACAGCGCCCATCAGACCCAGCAGCTTAATCAGGATTACTGGCAGCATCACGCTCACGGCAAAGCAAATCAGGTAGATCTTGGTGACGTCGCCGGCGTGGCGCAGCACCGTGATGATGGCGTAGATAAAGTCGATTGCCGCGGTGACGCCGCCGGCGACAACCATTAGCAGCGCCAGCGTGCGGTAGCGCTCAAAGTTAAGGCCGTACATAAAGCTCATGATGGGGATGCCGGGGCCTGTCATAAATGCGGCGCACGCTCCGGTAATGACCACGATTAGCGCCATAACGGCAACAATAATCAGGTCAAAGCGGCGACGCTTGCGCGGATTCGCCCAAATGCTCGACAGACGCAGGAGCTGCGGTTTATAGATAAATCCGATGCTCAGCAAAATGGCCTGCGCCGGAAAGAACAGTGCATTAAAGTACAGCTGATACTTGTAGGCCAGCGTGCCCTCCATCACGAACTTGGGCATGCTCTCGATTAGGTTGAACAGGAACAGCGCGCCAAAGAGCGGGGCGCACTGGATAAACAGGTGGCCAGTCTCGCGCAGACTCATGCGGCGTGATTTTTCGGTTTCGAGCAGGGCGAGCGGGGCGGTGACCAGCACGAGCGAGGCGATGGCGGTGACACCCATGGCCATGGCCGCGATGGGCATGCTGCGCGTGAGGAACAGTGCCATGCTAAAGACCGTGATGACGCCGACGGAACGCAGCGTTTGGCTCATGCCGGCCAAATAGAGCTTGTCGGCCTGCTGCAGGCGGCCCTCGTACACGTCCGCCACGCCGTCGATCACCTTATACAGGTAGACGCCCAGGCCGATCGTGGCCATCTGCGCATCGTAGCCGCGGACACTGCTGTATACCAGGCCGCATGCCAGCGCGAGCGCTCCGCAAAGCCAGCGGTTGAGCTGGTAGGAGGCGAAGGAGGTCGTTTCGTCGATATCCGAGACCTGGAAATTGCGCACGCCGTAGTTGCACGCGATCATGATGAGCGTGCCGGTGACAAAGGCGATGGAGAACTTGCCGGCCTCCTCGGCGCCTACGAGCTGCGTCGACACAATGGTGAGCAGCGGAAACGCCATGCCCCATACGGCGGTGCCCAAGGTATTCCAAAGGTAGTCGCGACGGGTGGCGTGATCTTCGTACTCGGCTTCTTGCGTGGAGAAGCCGCCGCCGTAGACGGCTCCGAGCAGGCGGTTCCACCAGGCATTGACCATGCGGTGGATGGGGCCGGGTTGGCGATCGCGCTCGCGGCGACGGCGTGTGGTCTGGCTGCTGTCGGGACCGCCGGCGTTACGCTGGCTTAGCTCTTGGATGCGCGCGAGCTCCTCGGCGGTGTGTGATGCGGGGAACAAGCCGTTCTCGATGCGTCCGCCCTGTCCGTGCGCCTCGCCCGATACGGTGGGGTCGGCGACGCCATTGCGGCGGGCGATGGCGCGGCGGATGCTATCGAGGGGCGTGATACTCAAGGCGGTTCCTTTCTCTTACTGCGCTCTAGTATAGTCGCGGTGGTGTCCATTCGTGTTTTTGAACAGGTTGTTCAATAGTTTCGGCGGGCGGCTGTAATTTGTCGGTAAACGTGCGGTATCCTGTTGAAGTTTTGTGACCCCCCCGATGCCGCTTGCGCGGTACCAAGGAGTTTTTTATCCATGGATGTCGCCGCGTTTTTGCTGGCTCTTGTGCCGATCATCTGGCTCGTCGTGATGCTGCTGTGCTTTAAATGGCCGGCTTGGAAGGCCGCCATCGGTTCGTTTGTTCTTTCGTGCGTGCTCGCCTTTGCGTGGTGGCATTTTCCGGCGGCGCAGATTGCCTCGGCTTCGCTCGAGGGCTTTTTGATGGCCCTGTGGCCCATCGTGCTCGTGATTATCGCGGCGGTGTTCACGTATAACCTGTGCGTGCGTACGGGCGCCATGGACGTGATCGGCAGTATGATCACCTCCATCAGCAGCGACCGCCGTCTGCTGGCGCTGCTCGTGGCTTGGTGCTTCGGCGGTTTTATGGAGGGCATGGCCGGCTTTGGTACCGCCGTTGCCATTCCCGCCGGCATGCTCGCGGGCCTTGGTTTTGAGGTCGTGCCTGCCGTGCTGATCTGCCTGCTGGCCAACGGCGTGCCCACGCCCTACGGCTCCATTGGCATCCCCACGGTGTCCGTTGCCGACCTGGTGGGCCTGGATTCCCTGCATTTAGCTACCGTTCAGCTGGTGCAGCTCGCGCCCTTCTTTGTGGCGATGCCGCTGCTTATCGTGCTGGTTGCGGGCCGTGTTGCCGATGACCAAGGCAACGTTGCGAGCGTGAACGAGCGTCTGCACGGCGTTGCCGGAGTGGCACTGCTTTCCGGTGTGTCCTTTGTTGGTGCGGCCCTGGTCGTCGCCATGTTTGTGGGCCCCGAGCTTGCCGTGGTCGTGGGCTCCATCTTGTCGCTCGCACTGACCGCCGCGCTTGCCATGCGCGCCGAGAAGTCCGGTCACCTGGACGCGCGCTTCCATATGAATATCGAGGTCGGCGAACAGCTCACCGTTAAATCGGCGCTTTCGGCCTGGTCGTGCTTCATTCTGATTTTTGTGCTGCTGCTGGGTACCTCCAACCTGGTGCCCGTCGTGCACGCCGCGCTCGCGCCGTTTGCGAGCCACGTGCAGGTGTATTGCGGCGAGAACCCCGGTGCGCTTACGTTTTCGTGGATCAACACGCCGGGTGTTTGGATTTTCCTGGCCGCGTTTGTCGGCGGCGCGATTCAGGGAGCTTCGCCGCGTCTGATGGGCGAGGTACTGGCCGCGACCGTCAAGCAGATGATGCCGACGGTCATTACCATGCTTTCGGTGCTGGGCTGCGCCAAGGTGATGGGCTATGCGGGCATGATTTCTTCGATTAGCGCGTTCTGCATCGCCATCGCCGGTGGTCTGTACCCGATTCTGGCCCCGTGGATCGGTGCCGTCGGTGCATTCGTGACTGGTTCGGGCACGTCCTCGGGCATGCTGTTTGGTCCCATCCAGAGCCAGGCGGCTACGGCGCTGGGCGTGAGTGACTACTGGATGGTCGCGCTGAACGCCCTGGGTGTCGCCGCCGGCAAGATGATCTCGCCGCAGACGCTCGCCATTGGTCTTGCCGCCGTTCACGTGCGCGGCAAGGACGCCGAGCTCCTGGGCGCAGTGCTGCCCTACGCCGCCGGCATGCTGGTCCTCATGAGCGCCATCGCCATGTTCGGCCAAGGCCTGCCGCTATAGTCGGCACTTAGGGACGTTCCTTATGTGCCGGCACTTTGGGAACGTCCCCAAGTGCCGGCATCTTGGGACACTCCTTGGCTGCTGCCTGTTCAAGAGTGTCCCCAGCGACTAGTCGTTTAAGAACGTCCCCAATGACTAGGCCGCTTGCGTGCGATTTTTGACCGTTGAGCGGGCGCTTCGCCGTTGCCGCAAAAACGTTTTTGCATATCGGGTACAACGGGCTTTACGTGAGTAAAGTGCGCGCCGCGTCCGCGTGTCGCGCTTTTAAAGGAGGCCCCATGCCTGGTGTTACCCCTGCAGAAGTTCTGTCCAACTTTGGTCTTACGCTGGTCGAAGATCCCGCCGAGAACCAACCCCGCCTGCTGGTGGACCTGCCGGCGGCAGAGCTCGTCGAGTATGCCATCCGTCGCGAAGAAGGCCGCATGGCCTCCAACGGTGCACTGGTGATCGAGACGGGGGAGCGTACCGGACGTTCACCCAACGACCGCTTTATCGTCGATACGCCCGACGTGCACGACAAGATTGCCTGGGGCGCTGTCAACCGCCCGCTGTCCGTCGAGAGCTACGAGGCCATCAAATCCGGCATCGTCGACTATCTCAACGAGCGTGATGTGTTCGTCACTCGCGGTATGGCCGGTGCCGATCGTAACCACACGCGCCGCCTGCTTGTCGCCTGTGAGCGTGCCAGCCAGGCGCTCTTTATTAAGCAGATGCTCGCCCGCCCGCTTGCCCGCGAAATCGCACGCACCGGCGAGCCGGACTTCTGCGTCCTTGCCGCACCTGGCTATCAGTGCGATCCTGCCATCAAGGGCCTCAACTCCAGCGCCGCGGTGGTCATCAACTTCCAGGAGCGCGTGATTCTGGTCGCAGGCACCGGCTACTCCGGCGAGATCAAAAAGTCCATCTTCAGCGTCATGAATTACCTGCTGCCCGTCGAGGATGACGTACTGCCCATGCATTGCTCGGCCAGCATGGATCCCGTCACGCACGAGACCGCGGTGTTCTTTGGCCTGTCCGGCACCGGCAAGACCACGCTTTCGGCCAATCCCACACGCCTGCTGATCGGCGATGACGAGCACGGCTGGTCCGATATGGGCATCTTTAACGTCGAGGGCGGCTGCTACGCCAAGTGCGAGGGCCTGGACGCGTTCCACGAGCCCGAGATCTTTAACGCCGTCCGCTTTGGCGCCATCTGTGAAAACGTGGTACTCGATGAGAATCGCAAGCCCAACTACGACGACGTCTCGATCACGCACAATACGCGCGTGGCCTACCCTGTGGAGCACATTCCCAACGCGTGGACCAAGGGTATGGGCACCACTCCGAGCGTCGTGCTGTTTTTGACCTGCGACGCCTTTGGCGTGCTGCCGCCCATCTCACGCCTGACGGCCGATGCCGCCATGTATCACTTTGTAACGGGTTTTACGGCCAAGATCCCCGGCACCGAGGTCGGCGTCACCGAGCCCACGCCTACGTTCTCGTCGCTGTTTGGCGAGCCGTTTATGCCGCTCGACCCCATGGTCTACGCCAAGATGCTCGGCGAGCGTATCGCCGACGGACGCACGCGCGTCTACCTGGTCAACACCGGCTGGATTGGCGGCGGCTACGGCGTGGGTCATCGCATCGAGCTGGCCTACACGCGCTCACTGGTCGCTCGCGCCCTCGACGGTACCATCGAGGACAGCGAGTTTGTGCACGACGACATCTTTAATGTCGACATTCCCACTACGTGCCACGGTGTGCCCGACGGTATCCTGGTGCCGCGCCAGTACTGGCAGAGCACTGCGCGCTACGACGAGGCCGCGCACAACCTGGCGGTGATGTTCGAGGAGAACTTCGAGAAGAAGTACTCGCACCTGCCCGAGTCCGTCAAAGCCGCCGGCCCGCACGCCCAGGTGCCCGCCGAGGCCCGTCATCGCGGCCGCGGCCTGCTGGGACTCCGCCACTAGCGTCGCCGCGAGTTCAAAACCACCACAAAGGGGACAGGCACCTTTGTGGTGGTTTTGCTTGGACGGATGACTCAGGTTACAATACGCCTGACATATCGCCCCCTTCTCCGGATGGGGGCAGCGTAAGCGCTCTTGTGGCGGCACCGTAGGACTTTGAAGGTGGCCGCTGTGAGGGCGCTTTTTGTTTAGGCGCCCGGGCTCGGGCGCACGCTATGAAGGGAGAGCACATGAAGAGTTTCGTTGCCGAGGATTCGTTTTGGGAGCTGTTTCCGCAGGCGGCGGTCGGCGTCGTGGTCGTAAAGGGTATGAAGCCCGCGGCGCAGATTCCTCAGGAGGACGTGGATGCGATCGCCGCGCTGCTTGACCGCGCCAACACCGATGCGGAGCGCCATCTGACAAGCGATACCATCAGCGAGAACGCGCCGGTTAAGGCATGGCGCGAGGCGTATCGCCTGTTCAAGACCAAGAAGGGCGCGCGTTGCTCAGTTGAGAACCTGCTCAAGCGCGTGCTCAAAGGCAAGCCGGTGGGCCACATTACGCCCGCGGTGGATATTTACAACACGGTGTCGCTGACCTACGCGCTGCCCGTGGGAGGCGAGGATCTGCATGCGATCGAGGGGGACCTTCGCCTGAAGGTGACCGACGGTGGCGATGCGTTCTTGCCACTTGGCGAGGAGGCAGATGATCCGACGCTGCCCGGTGAGCTTGCCTATATCGATGATGCGGGCGCCGTGTGCCGTTGCTGGAACTGGCGCGACGGCGTTCGCACGGCTCTGTCCGACGATTCGGCGGACGCATTTCTGGCGATTGAGTGCGTGGAGCCCGAGCGGATGGGGGATTGCCAGGCTGCCATCGATCGCTTGGCCGAGCTGCTCGAGCGCTATCTGGGAGCGACGGTCGTCGTTAAGACCCTAGTGACCCGCGACAATCCCTGCGTGGAGCTATAGGAACTTTTGCGGTCCACATTCGTCGAAAACCACCACAAAGGTGCCTGTCCCCTTTGTGGTGGTTTTTATGTTGATGGGTTAACAATTGGGATATTTGGGTATGGGGGTTCGCACATGCGGCTAAGATGTTTACCCGTTAGCATCATGTAAGCGAAAGGCGGTCGTCACCATGCAGTGGAACGACGAGACACGTTTTGAGGACTTTGTCGGACTGATCAGCGGCCTCTACAAGGAGATTCAGCGTATCAAGACGTCCGAGGGCGCAAGGCTCGGCCTTAAGGGCTCCGACGTCATGTGCCTGTACTATCTTGAGCGCAGCAAGGACGGCCTGACTGGCGCCGACCTCGCCCGCATGGCCGGCGTTACCCGTGCCGCCGTTTCGCGCACGCTGGCACATCTGGAGGAGGGCGGCTACGTCGAGGTCGACGACTCGGGCGATGCGGCCGTCAAGTACCGTGCCCCGGTGCGCCTGACTGCCCTGGGCGGCGAGAGCATGAGCGAGGCCGATCGCATCATTCGCGAAGTGCTCGACACCACCGGTAAGGCCATGGGTGTAGAGCAGCGCGAGCAGATGTACGCGTCGCTGCGTACGATTCTCAACACTCTACGCGAGATCTAAGGCCGCCAAGGCATTTGCTTCCCATTAACAACTGCATAGTCCCGTTTGAGCGCGTATACCGTGCCGGGGCATTGCTGTCAAAATTCCCCGCGCAAGGTACGCGCAAGAAAGGATTCGCTATGTCCATTCGTATTATTACCGATTCCGCGAGCGATATGACGCCGGCTGAGCACCCCGCGCTGCGTGTTCTGCCGCTGTCCGTCACCTTTGGCACCGACGTGTACATGGATGGTGTCGACATCGATCACCAGCGCTTTTACGAGATGCTCGTGGAGCGCGACGAGCTGCCCAAGACCGGTCAGGTCAACCCGTACGCCTTTTCGCAGGCGATTGCCGAAGCACGTGAGGCCGGCGATGAGGCCGTGATCATTACCGTGGGCGCCAAGCTTTCGGGCACCAACCAGAGTGCTCGTACGGCACTTGCCGAGGCGCCGGGCGGCGACGTGTTCGTCGTGGACAGCAATAACGTGACCTTGGGCGAGCGTGTTCTGGTCGAGTATGCGCTGCGCCTGGTGGACGAGGGCCGCAGTGCGGCACAGATCGCGGCGGCCGTCGAGGCCGTGCGCGACCGCGTGGTGGTTATCGGCCTGCTCGAGACGCTGGAGTACCTGGTGCGCGGCGGTCGTCTGTCTGCTGCCGCGGGCGCTGTGGGCACGCTGCTCAACGTGAAGCCGGTCGTGGCCGCCGAGGACGGCCTCATCGTGCAGTTGGGCAAGGCGCGCGGTTCCAAAAACGGTCGAAACCTGTTGAACCAGAAGGTCGAACAGGCGGGCGGCGTCGACTTCTCCATGCCGCTGGCGCTTGGTTATACGGGTCTTTCGGACGCGGTGCTCAAGAAGTACATCGAGGACAGCGCCGCTCTGTGGACCGGCCATGCCGAAAGCGAGCTTCCCGTCCATACCATCGGCGCCACTATCGGCACCCATGTGGGTCCCGGCGCCGTAGCCGTAGCCTTCTTCCGCCCCGCCAACTAGCTATCCGGTCAAAACCACCACAAAGGGGACAGGCACCTTTGTGGTGGTTTATGCTGGTTTCGGTTGAAAGGAGCGCATGTTGGCGTCTGAGGGCTTTTTTGAGCGGGTGTACGAGGTGGTCGAGCAGATCCCTGAGGGGATGGTCGCCACGTATGGTCAGGTGGCGCTGCTTGCCGGTCGTCCACGAAGTGCGCGGTACGTGGGGTATGCCCTGCATAGCAATTCGCGCCCCGGCGAGATTCCCTGTCATCGCGTGGTATTTGCCGACGGTCGCATTTGCGAGGGCTTTGCCTTTGGCGGCCCCGATGCTCAGCGTGAGCTTTTGCTAGGGGAGGGTGTGGCGTTTAAGGACGACATGCACGTCGACTTGGCCGCCTGTCGCTGGCCAGCAGGGCTCTAGCGGCTCTGCCGTGGCCAAAACCACCACAAAGGTGCCTGTCCCCTTTGTGGTGGTTTTCCGTTTCAGGTTTACCGGGGCTAACTTATGGAGAAGCTATGGCGGAGCATATTGACGCTAGAAAGTAAACCATGGTGAACTATATTGGTTTCAGCAACGGAGCAGGCAATAGGCGATGAAAAAGCCTGCCCTGTTGAGTTTGATTCGCATCCCTCCCCTCTGTGCGATTCAACGGTGTACTTCGGGAACAGGCCCGCTGGCAATTAACTGCCAGCGGGCCTGTTCCTGTTTTGGGGAGAAATCTAATCTCACCGTCTATGTTGTGCGAAAGCGCTTTGCCTAGTACACCATGCCCATGGCGTCCTGAACCTCGGCCAGGGTCTGCTCGGCGATCTCGTTGGCGCGGCGATTGCCCTCGTGCAGCACGTCCTTGACGTAATCCAGGTCGTTCTCGTAGCGCTGGCGACGCTCACGGATCGGGGCGAAGTACTCGTTGACGGCCTCGGTCACATACTTCTTGAGCTGGCCGGAGCCGCCCATGCCGATCTCCTCGGCAATCTCGACCTCGGAGCGGCCGGTGCAGATAGCGGCCGTCGAAAGCAGGCCGGACACACCGGGGCGGTTCTCGGGATCAAACGTGATCATGCGCTCGGAGTCGGTCTGGCTCTTCTTGATGCGCTTGGCCGTCTCCTCGGCGGTCATCGAGATATTGATGGCGTTGCCGTAGCTCTTGCTCATCTTGCGACCGTCAAGACCGGGCAGCAGCGGGGTCTCGGACAGCAGCGCGTCGACCTCGGGAAATACCTTGCCGTAGCGGTTGTTAAAGCGGCGAGCGATAGTGCGGGTGAGCTCGATGTGCGGCAGCTGATCGCGACCGACTGGCACCACGTTGCCCTTGCAGAACAGAATGTCGCAGGCCTGGTGCACCGGGTAGGTGAGCAGAAGGCCGGTAAGCTCGTGGCCCGAGGCCTCCATCTCGGCCTTGACCGTGGGGTTGCGCGCCAGCTCGGCCTCGGACACCAGCGACAGGAACGGCAGCATGAGCTGGTTTGCGGCGGGCACGGCGGAGTGCGCGTAGATCATGGTCTTGTCGGGGTCGATGCCGCAGGCAAGGTAGTCCATGACCATGTTGTACACGTTGTCCTGGATATGCTCGGTGGTGTCGCGGTCGGTGATGACCTGGTAGTCGGCGATGAGCACGTTGGTCTTGGCACCCATGTTCTGCAGTTCAACACGGCCCTTGAGGGTGCCGAAGTAATGACCCAGGTGCAAGCGTCCGGTCGGGCGGTCGCCGGTGAGCATGGTGAACTTCTCGGGCGTCTTTGCCAAGCCCTCGCGAATGGCGTTGCTCTTTTGCAGCGCGACTTCGTAGCTGTTCTCGTTTGGCATGATTGCTCCTAACGTATGCGTATTGGTCAAGATGATAACGCGTTTATTGAAAGGGGTGGGGCGTAAGTGGGTGAGGTGCCGGTAGGGCGAGGGCTATGCGGCGGTCGCGACGCGGTCGCGAGCGGCCAGCAGCAAAGAGTCACTTCCTCGGCAATAAAACCTAGCGCCTGTGGTGGCGCTCCTCCTTGCGCTCCTCGGCTGCCTGCTCCTCCTGTTTAAAGGCGGGGTCGTCGGGGGTTACCAGCTCGTCTTCGTGTGTGCGCTTGTTGTAATGGTGGCGCAGGACGGGCTCAAACAGATGCAGGTGCTTGGCGAAGGCGGCCGAGCCAATGGCGAGCACGACAAAGATGAGCACGCGCGTGGGCACCTCGACCTGATTGATCGCGGCGGCGCCGGCCGAAAGCATGATGCACCAGGCGTAGATGAGCAGCACGGCCTGTTTTTGGTTGTAACCCTCTTGGATCAGGCGGTGGTGAATGTGGCCCTTGTCGGCCTGTCCAATGCTAATGTGGGCGCGCTTGCGGCGCACGATGGCGCTGAACGTGTCGATGATGGGCACGCCTGCCACGATGAGCGGGATGATGAGCGAGGTGAGCGCGGCGGTGCGGCTTACGTTGAGCAGCGAGATGGAGCCCAAGGCGAAGCCCAACAGCAGCGACCCCGAGTCGCCCAAGAAGATGCTTGCGGGGTTGAAGTTGTAATGCAGAAAGGCCACGCACGAGCCAAAGAGCGCGATGGAGAGCGCAGCGGCGTCGATGCGGCCCGAAAGCATGGCCATCGTGAACATGGTGAACGATGCGATGCCGCAAATGCCCGTGGCCAGGCCGTCGAGGCCGTCGATGAGGTTGATGATGTTGGTGAACGCCACCAGGTAGATCACGGTGATAGGGTAGGCGAGCCAGCCAAGCATGATATCGCCAGGGGCAAACGGGTTGACGATGACGCCGATACGCAGGCCGCCCACGCAGGCGATGAGCGCCGCGAGCACCTGGCCGGCAAGCTTTTGCTTGGGCTTGAGCTGGTAGACGTCGTCGATTGCGCCGGTCGCAAAGATCACGGTAAAAGAAAGCGCCAGTATGGGGTAGCTGATGTGCAAGAGGGGATGAGGCACCAAAACGGGCGGCCAGCCCAGGTACCAGGTGCCCAGGATCTGCACGATGCAGGCAACGACGAGGCCCAAAAAGACCGCCGTGCCGCCCATGCGCGGGATGGGCTTAGTGTTGATACGGCGCTTTGAGGGATAGTCAACGGCGTCGAGCTTGATTGCCAGGCGCTTGACCAGGGGCACCGTGAGGAAGGTCGTGATAAAAGCCGCGGCCGCCACGCATAGGTACGGTATGAAGCTCGTGGATGAAGCCATGAATCGAAAACCGCCAAGCGTCGAAGGAAAAGGTCAAGGGGCGCTACGCGCAAAAGGGCATAGCTGACCCATGATACTCGACCGAGGGGGTGCGGGGGTTTGCGCCGTGCGATTATCACGCGCTTACCAGATATTGGGATGTTGGCGGGGGGGTTCTGCCAAGTGCCGTTGGGTGTCATACGGGATCTGCGATGGCAATTTTTGGCAAAATCGGCAAAAGAAAACCACCCCCCACGTTACGAAAATGAACCCACCTAAAACAGGTGGGTGCCCTCATCGACTGTTCCAGCGTCCTTAACAACGAAGGATACCTGTACTAAGTACGACTGTGTGGGCTCCCTAAATAAACGCGACGGTTCACCCAGTTGCTCCGCGGGGGGCGGAATACCTACATCATAAAGCGGCACTTTGTTGATTCCAGTCTTGACATTACAAAAATCGTGTCGGACGATTACGGCGCCTTAGGGACGGAGTCGTCTACGCGGCCTGGCCCTTTACGTTTGAGCTGCTGAATCGTTGTTTTGGAGCATGTTTTTATGCCGACGTCGTTGACCGAACAGTTTTCGCCCGCCTGCCATTTGTGTCCACGCCGTTGCGGCGCGGCACGCGACGAGGGCGCGCGTGGCGTGTGCGGCGCCGATGACACGCTTAAGGTCGCCCGCGCGGCGCTCCATATGTGGGAGGAGCCGCCCATTTCGGGCGAGGCTGGCTCGGGCACGATCTTCTTTAGCGGCTGTTCGCTCAAATGCGTCTACTGCCAAAACCACGAGATCTCGACGGGCAATTTCGGTCTTGAGATTACGCCCCAGCGTTTGGTCGAGATTATGCTGGAGCTGCAGGACCAGGGCGCCAACAACATCAACCTGGTGACGGCGACACACTACGCGCACCTGCTGCCGACTGCTATTGCCGCGGCACGGGCGCGCGGGCTGGACATCCCGATCGTCTACAACACGAGCGGCTATGAGCGGGCGAGTGCCGTTGCGGCGCTCGGCGATCTGGTTGATGTGTGGCTCACCGACTTTAAATATGCCGATGCCGAGCTTGCGCAGTCGCTCTCTCATATTCAGGATTACCCGCGTGTAGCCGTGTCTGGCCTGGCTCAGATGGCGCGCGAGATCGAGCGCCGCGGGGGAGAGCTGGTGGACGACGAGGGGCTCATGAAGCGCGGCATGATCGTGCGTCATCTGGTGCTGCCGGGTCATGCGGACGATTCGTGCCGCGTGCTGGACCTGGTGTGGCAGACGGTGGGCGACGTGCCGATTTCGGTCATGAACCAGTACACGCCCAATGCGCTCATGCGCGAACAGGGCGGCGACCTGGCACGCGCCGTGACGCGCGAGGAGTACGAGCAGGTGCTCGACCATGCCGACGACCTGGGCTTTACGACGATGTTCTGGCAAGAAGGTGGAGCGGTAGATGAGAGCTTCACCCCGGCGTTCGACACCACCGGCGTTCTTACCAGCGCAAAGTAGCGCGTTTACCGATGATTTTTCTGGGACGGGGATTAAAAAATCATTTTGTACCTAATGATTTTTTAAGGCTCTGTTAGACCAGGATTGACATACATGTGTCCCCACGGTGCCATATCGTTGACCCCGTAGACCGCGATGATGGGG
>DBGAPG010000107.1:0-4164 GCA_048438765.1 Collinsella sp. | reverse complement strand
CTTCTCCCGTCACGGTTCGGGCCCCTGTTGCGGCCGCGAGGTTGTTGACGGCGATCTCTATCATTGCAGCTCCCCTGTAAACCTAATAATGCTATCGGCGTATTGTATCCCAGCGCCGCGTATGCGTGGTGCAGGGCATGTGAACACCCCTCATATGGGACAACAAACCACGCCCCAAAGATTGTAACCCCCTACTTCGTGTGCGGGATACCCAGCACGTCGAGCGCGTTGGCCATAATGAACTGGAACGGAACCGCAGCGGCATCTGAGCCGCTCGGCGTTCCGTCGAGCGTGATATAGCACAGCACCTTGGGCGATTGTGCCGGTGCAAAGCCCATAAAGGACGACATGTAGTTCTCCTTGAGGTAGCCGCCGTTCTCGTCGGCACGTTCGGCCGTACCGGTCTTACCCGCCACGTCATAGCCGTCAACCGCGCCGCCAACGCCCGTTCCCTCCGACACGACCGTCTGCATGCACGATGTCACCTGGGATGCGGCATCCTCCGAAATCGCGCGCTCGCCTTCACCCCAGTCCTTCTCGTCGCCTTTGCTGGACTTATAGAAGTGCGGTGTCATCATCACGCCGCCGTTGGCGATGCCGCCCACGGCACGTGCGATCTCAATCGGCGAGACGGACAGTGCCTGTCCAAAGCTCATCGAGCCCAGCGTGGCGCCGTCATACTGGTCACGCTCCTTGACGATACCCAGGCTCTCTCCCGGAAAATCGACACCCGAGCTGTGACCGATGCCCCACTTGTCCACATAGGCGGCAAAGTCGTCGGCACCGATCTTGCGCCCCACCAGGACAAAGCCCACGTTGGACGAACGGCGCATCATCTCGCGCACATCCATGGTCATGGCATAGTCGCGCTTGTCGGCATCGGTGACGGTATCGTCGCCCACCTTGATGCTCACCGGCACCTCAAACGACGTACTCGATCGCACGACGCCCAAGTCGAAGCCGGCGCCCGCCACGAGCGTCTTAAAGACCGAGCCGGGCTCGTAGGCGTCGGTGACCAGGCGCAGGTTCATATCCTCGGTCTTGGCGTTCTCCAGATCGGTCTGATCGTAGGTCGGGTACGAGCAGGCTGCCAAGATCTCGCCTGTCGTAGGATCGGTGACCAGCGCCGAGCCGTTCTTGGCCTTTGTCTTCTCGACAGCCTCTGCCAGGGCATCCTCGGCCGCACGCTGGATATTGACGTCGAGCGTCGTCACGATATCAACGCCGTCGACCGCAGCCACCTTTTTATAGGCACCGCCCGCGATATAGCTGCCGTCCCTCGCGCGCTCGCGTACGAGAGAACCGTTCGTGCCGGTCAGAAGCTTGTTGTATTGCTTTTCGAGACCAGTCAAGCCGTCGTTGTCTACATTCACTACACCCAGCACCTGCGATGCCAGATTGCCGTATGGATATACGCGCTTCATGGCCTGCTCAAAAAGCACGCCGGGCAGGTTCTTCTTCTCCAGCGCCGCAGCGTCGTCTTCGTCCACCTGGCGCTTGATATACACCCAGGTTCCATCGGACTCAACGAGCTTGCGGCAGGTCTTTTTATCGATTCCAGTTGCCTTGACCAGCGCCGACACCGTCTTGTCAACATCCTCGACAAGCTGGGGGTTCACGGCGATGTTGCGACATTCGACCGACGACGCTAGCACGTTACCGTTGCGGTCGTAGATGGTGCCACGTTTGGCATAGAGGGTCTGCGCAAGCAGGCGGCGCGCATCGGCACGCTCGCGCAGTTTATCGGCTTCGACAATTTGATAGTCGGCAAGGCGAAAGACGCCCAAGCCCAAGCCAAGCCCAATGAAGCCCATGACGGCTTTGCGGCGAGGCAGAGGCGTGCCTGTGAGCCATTCGGTCGACGAACTCTTGCGCGACCTGGTGTTATGCACTTGAGGGCCGCCCGAGCCGCGAAGTCGCGACGCCGGGTCGTTGCCACGGGACTGCCCGGCGTTGTAAGATTGCCGACCCGTTCCTTGATAACCAGAACGTCCCCGCGACGAGGGACGTCCAGAACCGCGGCCCCCATCGGAACCGCGGCGATAGTCATTTGTCATACTCAGCTACCGTCTTGCTACTGAGCGGTCGCGGTCGCGTTGGCGCCCGCGGCTGCATCCTGCGAAAAGTCAAGTGTAACGCTCTCGCTGGGCTCCACCATGCCATAAGCGCCCGCAAGGTCGCGAATGCGCGTGTCGGCGCCATAGACCGAATGCATGACCTCCAGGTCGGAACTCTCATCGGTCGCCTTTTCGAGCGTGTTGGTAAGCTCGGCGTTGCTGTTGAGCACCTGGGCCGTAACGCCGGCGAGCGCCACGCGGGCGACGCCGATCGTCATGAAGATAGCCGCAATGATGCAAAACGTTTTAAGAACGCTCATGAAAACCGGGCTTACCGCCTGGTTTGCCTGACGGCCCGCGCCCGTGTAGACATCAAAGCGCGGCGTGCGCTGCTCACGGGGAGCAGCGGGGGCCTGCGGCGTCTCACGATAGGCGGGCATGGCGTTCATATCATAGGCGAGTGCTGCGCTTGAAGTGTTGTAGCCCATGATATGCCGCCTCCCATCCCGAGTACGTTGGTAGTGTGTTTAAGCTTCGTTTATGGTGCGAGCGGGAGGTCCAATATCGCGCGGTCGCGCCTACAGACGCTGCGCCACGCGGATTTTGGCTGATCTCGCCCGAGGGTTGCGCTCAACCTCATCAGGCTGGGCAACCAGGGGTTTGCGGGTGATGACCTTGAGTATCGGCACGTTGCCGCACACGCACACCGGAATCTCCGGCGGACACGTGCACCCCTGGCTCATCTCCTTAAAGTGGTTCTTTACGATACGGTCCTCGAGCGAGTGATACGAGATGACGCAGATACGTCCGCCCGGGTTGAGCCACCTGGTGGCGGCATCAAGCCCTCGTTCGAGCACATCGAGCTCGTGATTGACCTCGATGCGAATGGCCTGGAAACTTTTCTTGGCCGGGTGTCCGCCATGCCGACGAGCGGCAGCCGGGATACCCGCCTTGATGATCTCGACAAATTGGCCGGTGGTTTCGATCGGTTCTTGCTCGCGGCGGCGCACGATCTCTCGCGCGATCTGCGAGGCGAACTTCTCTTCGCCGTAGACGCGTAGAATCCGGGCGAGGTCGTGTTCGTTATAGGTGTTGATGACCTCAGCTGCGTTTAAGGTGTTATTACCCGGATCCATCCGCATGTCCAATGGGGCGTCCTCGTTATACGAAAAGCCCCTGCCAGGGATATCGAGTTGCGGTGACGAAACGCCCAAATCGAACAGGAAGCCATCGACCCCGGGCACCTCGGCCGAGCAAAGCAGCTCGTCCAAGTCGCCGAAGTTGCCCTTCAGCAGCTGGTGCGGAACGCCGGGAACCTCGCGGTCCAGACGGGCGCCAGCGGCCTCGAGGGCCATGTCGTCCTGATCGACGCCGAGCAAAAGGCCCGTCTCCCCCACCTGCGCGGCCATCTTTACCGAATGGCCGGCACCGCCAAGGGTGCAATCGCAGACAACGGAGCCGCTCTTTAGCCGCAGCGACTCAAGCACTTCGCCGAGCATGACAGGTTCATGCCGATATTCTTGTGTCAAGATCCCACGCTCCATCCGTTACCCGTGCCTTGCCCTTACGAGAAGAAGAGGTCCAGCAGGGCCTCATCGTCATCGTCCTCATCGGCCGCGGCGCGATCCCAAACCTCAAGGTGGTCGTAGTTGCCCACAACCGTGACCTCGCGGTCGAGGTTCGCCTGCTTGCGGAGAGACTCGGAAAGACCGATACGACCGGCGCTGTCCACGTCCATCGACGTGGTGCGCTTGTTGATCGCCCTCATGAGCTTCTGGTCGTTAATGTCACGCGGGTTAAAACCCTCGTGGCCCTCACGACCCGCGAAGAGTCCTTCGACCCACTTATCGAAGGCCTCGGCAGAGAACACGTACAGAGCATCGACATCCAGGGCTTTGAACACGCGAACATGCTCTCCAAGCTCCTCACGAAGGGGTGCAGGCAGGGACAGACGACCTTTTGCATCGAGATTGCGCTCGTATGCACCAGTCATTCCCATGTGCGCCCTCCCCTCGGTTACTCAGATGGCACGTACGCGGGGAACCACCCCGCCTGTCGACGTCATTAATAATATGGGGAACCGCCCCATTTTTCAACACCTTTCCCC
>DBGAPG010000106.1:0-51821 GCA_048438765.1 Collinsella sp. | reverse complement strand
TGGGGGGCACGCCCGGTCCCGTTCCGAACCCGGAAGCTAAGCCCCATCGCGCCGAGAGTACTGCGGGGTCAGCCCGTGGGAGGCCAGGGCGCCGCTGACCGGTGGACGGCACCGAGCCGTACGCTTGAACTTAGAAGGGGGAGGCCTCGCGGCCTCCCCCTTTTTGCGTTATATACATGTTGTGCTTTGGGACCTAGCTTCCCCGTATGCGCTCTTACTGTTTGGCTGTTTTTTGAGTCCATCTAGTTTATTTGAGCGATAATTACTCGCATTGGCGTTAGGGAGGGCTTGATGTTTACCGTATTTGTCTTGGGCAATATTGCTTCGGGTAAGTCGACTGCCTGCCGCTATTTCGAATCTCGTGGCGCTATGCTTATCGATTTGGATGAGCTTGCAAAATCGCTGTATGTGCCGGGCTCTGATATCGTCAATGCTCTCGCGGATGAATTCGGTTGGGACATTTTGGATGAGGAAGGAGGCATTCGCCGCAGTATCCTCGCTTCTCGAGCTTTCGCTTCTCCTGATTCGGTCGCACGGCTCAATGGCATCGTGCATCCCGTTCTGATTGAACAGCTTTCGCTTAGGATTCTCGATCCGGTTTGTTGTACGGTTTCATCTCCCCGTTATCCCTTTGCGGTGGTCGAGGTTTCAGCTCCGACTGGTTTTGAGGATGCATTTGGCTTGGCTGATGAAATTCTGGTCATTAGCGCCCCTTTGTCAGTTCGTCGCGAGCGCGCTATTCAACGTGGCATGGAGCCATCTGATTTCGATGCCCGTTCTGCTTGCCAGCCCGATGAGTCTGCGCTGTGCAATCTCGCTACAACGGTGATTGATAATTCGGCAGCCGATAATTCGCTCTTTGAGCAGCTTGACTCATGGCTTGCATGCCACGGGTTTATAGATACTCCGGATAAGGAGGAGGCCGATGCCTAAGGCACGTTTCTTTACGTGGTATCGCGTGGCGCCACTTGCCGTTGTGTTCGTCTTCGGCCTTATTTCGCTCGTCTACTCGTGTGCTCCTGCCGCTTTCTTTAAGCCGCTGTATCCGATTGACTACGAGGCGTATGTAAAGCAATCCAGTATTTCGCATAATCTGGATCCGTATCTGGTGTGCGCTGTCATTAAGTCGGAATCGAATTGGGATCCCGAGGCCGAGTCGAATCAGGGTGCTCAGGGATTGATGCAGCTGATGCCCGAGACTGCCCAGGACATGATCGCCAAGGGCCTTGTCGACGGAGGGGAGTATTCGGTCGACAATCTTAACGATCCGGCTACGAATATCGAGTTTGGCTGCGCATACCTCTCGTATCTTCTCGCCTATTTCAACGGGTCGACGGATAGTGCCATCGCCGCCTATAACGCCGGTATGGGCAATGTCGACGGATGGGCGCAGCAGGGTACGTCGCTTCATAATGCAATTACCTTTCCCGAGACGCAGGCGTATCTGATTCGCGTCAATAATGCCTGGGTTCGATATAAGACTCTCTATCCCGATCGGTTCGTATAGGACTAAGCCCACCGCCTGCGTATACTGCAGATGTACGAGTTAGGAGTATCCATGGCGGAATTTGAAGTAGAACGCGTTGGTGGTGAACTTAAGCGCTTTGGCGTTGAGGGCGCTGATGTGCCGTTTAAGGTCGTGTCTCCATACGAGCCCGCTGGTTCCCAGCCTAAGGCCATTGAGTCACTTGTGCGGGGCGTGAGGGACGGAGACCGCTATCAGGTTTTGCTGGGCGTGACTGGTTCGGGCAAGACCTTCACGATGGCAAAGACTATTGAGGCCCTGGGAAAGCCGACGCTGGTCATGGCCCCCAATAAAACGCTCGCTGCTCAGCTTGCGAGCGAGCTCAAAGAGTTCTTTCCCAACAACGCTGTGGTCTACTTCGTCTCGTACTACGACTACTATCAGCCCGAGGCGTATGTGCCGCAAAGCGATACATATATCGAGAAAGACTCCTCGATTAACGAAGAGGTCGAGATGCTGCGCCATCAGGCGACCGCGTCACTGCTCTCTCGACGTGATGTGATCGTTGTCGCATCGGTCTCGTGTATCTATGGCATTGGCTCTCCTGAGGACTATGCGGGTCTGGCTCCAAACGTCGACAAGAAGGTGCCGCTCGAGCGCGATGACTTTATCCATGCACTTATCGACATTCAATATGATCGCAATGACTATGACCTGGCACGTGGCACGTTCCGCGTGCGCGGCGATGTTGTTGACGTGTATCCGCCTTATGCCGAGCATCCGTTGCGGTTTGAGTTCTTTGGCGACGAGGTCGAGCTGATTGCCGAGATCGATGAGGTCACCGGTGAGATGCTTCGTGAGTACGAGGCCATTCCCGTATGGCCGGCATCGCACTACGTGACCGAGAAGCCGAAGGTCAAGGCGGCTCTGAAATCGATCAGCGAAGAATGCGAGAAGCGCGTGGCGGAGCTCAAGGCGACCGACAAGTTGCTCGAGGCGCAGCGTCTGCAGCAGCGTACCGATTATGATCTTGAGATGCTCGAGACGATGGGCTTTTGCAACGGCATCGAGAACTACTCGCGTCATCTGGACGGTCGCAAGCCGGGTGAGCCGCCGTTTACCCTAATCGATTACTTTCCCAAGGATATGCTCTGCATCATCGATGAGAGCCATGTGACGGTGCCGCAGATTCGCGGCATGCACGAAGGTGACCGCTCGCGTAAGGTGACGCTGGTGGAACACGGTTTTCGCCTGCCCTCGGCGCTCGATAACCGCCCGCTTCGTTTCGATGAGTTTGAGGCAAGGATCCCCCAGTTTATCTATGTTTCGGCCACGCCGGGCGACTACGAGCTGCGGGTGAGCCAAAACGACGTGGAGCAGATTATTCGTCCGACCGGCCTGCTCGACCCCAAGATTGACGTGCGTCCAGTTCGCGGTCAGATTGACGATCTTGAGGACGAGATTCGCGAGCGCGTTGCCCGCAAGGAGCGCGTGCTGGTGACCACGTTGACCAAACGCATGGCCGAGGACCTGACCGACCATCTACTTGATGCGGGCATTAAGGTCAATTACATGCACTCTGATACGGCGACAATGGACCGTGTCGAGATCCTGCGAACGCTGCGCGAGGGCAAGATCGATGTTCTCGTTGGCATCAACCTGCTCCGCGAGGGCTTGGATCTTCCCGAGGTCTCACTGGTGGCAATTCTCGATGCCGATAAGGAAGGCTTCTTGCGCAACCGCCGTTCGCTGATTCAGACGATTGGCCGTGCGGCCCGTAACGCCGATGGCGAAGTCATCATGTATGCAGACGTTGTGACCGATTCGATGAAAGAGGCCATCGAGGAGACGCAGCGCCGTCGCGAGATTCAGATGGCATATAACGAAGAACATGGCATTGTGCCCAAGACAGTGCGCAAGGCCATCAACGACATCTCAAGTTTTATTGCCGAGGCCGAAAAAACTGTGGGCTCCAAGGGACGCTCGAAGGGCGACTCTCTTGGCCATGGCGCATTCTATACGCCCGATGAGTCGGGCGAGGGCGGTGTGCCGGAAACGGTGGCGCCCGAGCAGACACTTGCGGAGCAGTTGGAAGAACTGCCGCATGACGAGCTTGTGCGGATCGTCGAAACCATGGAAGAGGATATGCGTAACGCTTCTGCCGCTATGGACTTTGAGGAGGCGGCGCGCCTGCGCGATGTTGTCGTTCAGATTCGGGCGATGCTCGAGGGTGCGTCTGAGGACGAGACGATCGAGCGCTTACGCTCGCAGGCCCGCAAGGGTTCCACGTTCGCATCGGGCAGAAAACGCCAGGGTGCACGGTTTAAGAAATAGCCGCGAACAGGCCCCGAGTTCCCTGTGGAGCTCGGGGCCTATGTCTTTTGCGCGCTGGAATTTGTGCGTTAGAGGTCTGCGATCAGGGCTTCAGCACAACGGATGCCGTCGGTGGCCGCGCTCATGATGCCGCCGGCATATCCAGCTCCCTCACCACAAGGGTAGAGGCCCGGGGTCGACACGGCATGGCACGTTCGGTCTCGGGTGACAGTGACCGGTGAGCTCGAACGAGTCTCCACGCCGGTAAGAACGGCATCGGGACGGTCGTAGCCTCGTAGCTTTTTTCCGAGTAGGGGAAGTCCCAGGCGGAGCGACTCGACGATATGCTGCGGTAGGGCTTCGTCAATTGCCGTCCAGGTCACACCGAGCGGATAGGTGGGCTTTACCTTTCCGGGCGCCTTGCTGGCGCGTCCTGCGAGGAAATCTCCGACGAGTTGTGCCGGTGCGTTCCAGTTGGAACCGCCCAGGCGATAGGCGGCCGCCTCGCAGGCACGCTGGAGCTCGATGCCGGCGAGCGGGTCATCGTTGGGAAGGTCCTCAGGCGTGACGTTAACGAGCAGGGCGGCATTTGCGTTGCGTCCGTCGCGGGCATTGAGACTGGCCCCGTTGACGCACAGATGGCACGGTTCTGAAGAGGCGGCAACAACCTGTCCGCCGGGGCACATGCAAAACGAGAACACGCTGCGGCCGTTGGGAAGATGGGCGACGAGCTTGTAGGGGGCTGCCCCGAGCGCTGGATGTCCCGCCGAGGCTCCATATTGGGCTCTGTCGATGTCGCGTTGCGGATGCTCGATGCGAACGCCCATGGCAAAGGTCTTTTGTGCGAGGGCCACGTTGTGGTCCTTAAGGAGCTCAAAAATATCGCGAGCAGAATGCCCGCAGGCGAGGATGAGGTGCTTTGTCTCGATTGACTCGTAAGCGGCGTCTTGGGACGATTGGACATCAATGCCGGTGATGGCGCCAGACACGTCGATGCGAATGTCGACGAGCTTCGTTCGATAACGGACGACACCTCCGAGCTGCTCGATGCGCTGGGATATAGCGGTGACAACCGTGGGAAGGATGTCGGAGCCAATGTGCGGCTTGGCATCCCACAGAATATCGCGGGGCGCACCCGCCTCGACGAAGGTTTCGAGGATAAGGCGATGGGCGGGATTTTTTGTTCCCGTATTGAGCTTGCCGTCCGAGAAGGTCCCCGCGCCGCCCAGACCAAACTGAATATTGCTCTCGGGGTCGAGGATGCGCTCCTTTAGAAAGAGGTCGATCGCCTGCGAGCGGCGAAATGCCGGGTCGCCGCGCTCGATAAGCAAGGGCTTAAGACCTGCTTCGGCGAGCGTGAGCGCAGCGAAAAGGCCGGCGCATCCGGCGCCGACAACGACAGGGCGTTCTTGAGGTGCGTCGGAGACGGGGGAGGGGAATGAAGGCTCATCGTCTTCTATCGCGCGTACGCGCGAGCGGTCACGCTCGGCAACGCTGTCGACCGCTTCTTGCTCGAGGTGGGGGCTAGTCAGCTCAACACGAAAGCTCAGGATAAAATGGACGTCTCGTTTTTTGCGAGCGTCGATTGACTTGCGGTGGAGCTCGATGGACTTGATCTCGGAGTCCTTGCAACGTAGGACGCGCTTGGCGACTCGCTTGCCAACAATGAGACAGGCATTTTCATCGCCGGCTTCATCGAGCGACGCGTTGACTTGGGTGATTTCGATCATCGAGGTCTCCTTAGAGGCAAGAAAGAGGCCGTCCGGTATTCCAGACGGCCCGAATGCGTTTTTGATTATAGACTGAGCGGCTACAGGCTGCTTGCAGCGCGAATGCCCGAGAGCCAGGCCCACGCAAGGTTAAAGCCTCCGCAATCGGCGTCGATGTCGAGCGATTCGCCGCAGACGTAAAGCGGGGCGTCGACAACGCTGCACGCGCGTAGACTGGGTGTTGAGATGCTCTCGACAGATACGCCACCACGCGTGACCTGCGCCGAGCGCTCCTCGGCTGTTCCCTCGACGAGCAACTTAAAGTGCTTGAGGACCGAGACCAGGTGGATGACATCGTTGGAGCCTGGATGGCACTGCTCGAACGCCGTGCAGACGACGCGGGAGAGTTGCGGGGCGAGCATGCCGTCGAGCCAACGGGGATCGCGGGGCGAAAAGCCGCCGAGCAGCTCAACGCGTCGGTTGAGCATATCGAGCAGCTTGTCTTTGGAGAGGTCGGGGAAAACGTCGAGCAGGATCGTATCGCCGCGCTGGATACGACGGGAGAGGTTGAAGACAGCGACGCCCGAGATGCCGAAGGCTCGAAACAGGACTTCACCGTCTTCGTGCCAGAGCTCATTATGATTGCGGGCGAGCGTCAAGCGGGCGCGGACGCGCAGGCCATCCAACGTCTTGAGTGCCGTCCGATCGCCGACGACCGTTGCCGATACGGGGCAGAGGATGGGGCGCAGCGAAGTGAGGGGGAGGCTAAACGTATCGGCGATACCGGTGGGGTTGCCGCCCGTGGCGATAATTACGGCATGTGCCTGCAGGGCCTCGTTCTTGCGAGGGACATCGGCGAGCGTTTTCCGAAGCGAGCGGAGCTCCGATTTTCGGTCGTCGTGCTTTTTTGCCTTGAGCGCCCGCGCTGGACGGTCTATTTGGAGTGCCCAGCCTTCGGAAACTTTGTGCGCCGAGGCAACGTTGGCTCCGCAGATTAAGGTGATACCTAGGCGGTTGCAAACGTTGAGAAGCGCGTCGCGCACCGATTCGGCGCGAAGGGAGCGCGGGTACAGCCGGCCTTCCTCGGAGGTTGTCATGATGCCCAGCGAGGAGAAGAAACCCATAAGCTCTTGTTCGGGCTGGGGGCCCATGACGGATTCGACGAATGCGGGGTGGTTATACCGCTGAGGATCAATCGATTCGTTGGAGAGGTTGCAGCGGCCGTTACCGGTCGCAAGGAGCTTAAGGCCGCAGGCGACATCGCGCTCAACGATGCAGACGCTTTTGCCAGCACGTGCGGCCGTAATGGCGGCGGCGAGGCCTGAAGCCCCGCCGCCGATTACCAGGACGTCATAGAAGGCGCTCGTGTTCACTTAGGCCTCGTCGGTCTCGTGCGGGGTAATGGCCTCGACGGCAGAGACTGCCTTGGGCAACATGCCATCGGGCAGCGCGGTCTCGACCTCGCCCTTATCGCAGGCCTCGGCGAGTGACGGATTGATGGGAAGCGTGCCCAAGATGTCGAGGTTATAGCGCTCTGCGACCTCGGGGAGCTTGCTCTTGCCAAAGACCTCGATCTTCTTGCCGCAGTCGGGACACTCAATATAGCTCATGTTCTCGACAATGCCCAGAATGGGGACGTTCATCTTCTCGGCCATGTTGACCGCCTTGGCGACGATCATCGAGACCAGATCCTGCGGGCTCGTGACGATGACGATGCCGTCGACGGGCAGCGACTGGAAGACGGTGAGCGCGACGTCGCCTGTTCCCGGGGGCATGTCGACCAGCAGGTAGTCGATGGGGCCCCACGAGGTCTCGCTCCAGAACTGCCTAATGGCGCCTGCGATGACCGGACCGCGCCAAAGGACGGGGTCGGTCTCGTTTTGGAGCAGCAGGTTGGAGCTCATGACCTTGACGCCGTGCTCGGAGATTTCGGGCAGCATAAGGTTGCCAAGGGCATGGACGTGGCGTCCGCTCATACCGAACATCTTGGGGATAGAGGGACCGGTGATGTCGGCATCGAGGACGCCGACCTTGTGGCCGTGACGGGCAAGCTCGGTAGCGATGGCACCGGTGACAAACGACTTGCCGACACCGCCCTTGCCGGAAAGCACGGCGATGACGCGTTTGACCTCGGACAGCGTGTTCTCCTCAAATTGCGACGGCGACGTTTGTCCGCCGGCGGCCTGTGCGTGCTCGCAACCCATGTATGACTCCTTTGTATGTGTTGGGGCCGGAGCCCCGTGATGTGACACGAGCGTCATTGTACCCTCGTTTGCGAGCGGGAGTCATTTGCGATGCATTTGGGCCGAGCGTGCTTGCAATACGATGGGTCCAAGCGAATGGGCGGGCTTACTGAACTTTGCTAGCGAACTCGAGGTATTGCATGCGCTGCAGCTTGTCGATCGTCGAGGCGTATGGGCTGTCTTCAGATTCCAAGTCGTAGCGCAGCCCGTCGGCACCAAGGTAGCCGGCGACATTGATGGTGGGCACATCTGACCTTGTTGCAAGCAGAGCCTTTTGATAGTCGGTGAGCGGGGCGCCGATCTTATTAAGGGTAATGGCTGCAATCTCGTTTGCCCCGACGGTGTCGTAGACGTTGAGCTCGGTATTGCCGGCGATTTCATAGTTAGCCCAGACAAAATATGTCGACTGATAGATACGGAAAGCGTGGCTTGCCGTATCTTCCTGAGGGTACAGCTCGTCGTTGAGAGTCGTTGCGGCGCTCGGCTGATGGTCGCCAAAAAAGACAAGGACAACCGGTCTGCCGATATTGCGGAGCTCGTTGATAAAGTACTCGAGGTCCCGGTCGGATGCGTTGATGCAGGTAAGATAGGTGTTGAGCGCGCTATTGGCACCCTCGCTGGCTCCCTCGACCCAATAGTTTGTCAGCTCCTCGGCGGGAACGGTGCCATAGTCGTAGCCGCCGTGATTTTGCATCGTGACGTCAAAGATGAACTGCGGCGCTTCGTTGGTTCTAAGCAGGTCGAGTATCTTGTCGTAGGTGGCGTAGTCGCATACGCCGGCATGGTAACAGGGCGCACCTTCGAAATCGCCGATTGAAAGAAAGTCTCCAAAGCCCAGCTGCTGATAGATTTTATCTCGATGGTAGTTGACGGGGTTTTGCGGGTGCATAGCGGTGGCGGTATACCCAAGCTCTTTAAGGTCCTTTGCCAGGCTGTTGACGCCATTCATCTGATACAGCTGATAGGGGATCTTGCCTAATCCGACAAAGGCCGTTGTCGCTCCGGTCAAAAATTCGAATTCGGAGTTTGCCGTTCCGCCACCGGTGACCGAAGCGAGCATGGTGCCGCGAACAAGTGTGTCGGGAAGCGAGTTGTAGAATGCGGGCCGGTGTACCCGGCCGCCTGGAGCTGCTCAAAGCACGAAAGGTCGCTAAAACTCTCATTCATGACGGCAACAATCGTCGGCTTGATTTCATTGAACTGGGCAACGGCCGCCGCGCGCTGCTCGCTCGAGCCATACGTGCTGTCGTAGGTGGCGGCGAGCTCCTGCTCGATGCTCCGCGCCTCATCGGGCGTATAGTCTTCGGGCTTCTCAATGGGCAACTCGTTGACCATTTCGGTGAACGAAGTGATAAAACCCTGAGACGCATACGTGGTGATGGGCTGCCAACGGTCAAATCCAAAATTCAGCGCCTGCTCCAAGTCGATGCTGGAAAAGCCCGAGAGCCCCACAACGGTCACTAGCAGAAAAGCGCAGAGGTTAGCGGCGATTGCGGGGAAGACATGGGTGGGCGTACGGAGCTTTCTCGGTCGGATAAGCGAAAGAAGCCCCAGGGAAATCTCCAGCAGGGCTAGAGAGGTTACGATTCCGGCGGTAAAGGTAAACTCGTATCCCTCGCTCACTTCCATTGCGGTGCCAAGGGCCAAGATATCGCTTGGCAGGATGGCCTCGCCTTTAAACGTTATGACGAAGTGCTCGGCAATGCCAAGGATGCAACAGGCGACGGGCACGAGGGCCATGACGCCTCCATGACGCTGTCCCAGCAAATAAAGGGAGAGCAGAACCGTCGCGAGCAGCCCGACGGAAAACCCGAATGAGTTGGCGGGAATGCGATAGAACGTTTCGTTGCAGGCAATTTCGAGTGAAACGAACGAGAGCGCTGAAACAGCGGCGATGACAAGGATGTCACGGCAAATACAGGCAACCGTTCCCGTCGCAAGATCGGTTTGGTCGATAAGTCCCGAAACCAAGGGCTCGACAAGAAGTATGACGGCGGTAGCACCGAGCGCCGAATAAGAAAGGACCCATAGGGAATTGTCCTCATTTACGAGCAATTGATTCGTAATCCATGCAGCTACCATGCCGAGCGGGATGAGGAGCGTCGCGCACCAAAAGACGCGGGCAATGGGCGGCTTTTCATTGTGTTTGATTGAAAAATATACGCGCACCACGACGATGGCCACGATAAGGACGGCGATGAATATGGGCAGATTGGCCATGTCGCTCGAAGTGATTTCAAGGGGGATATCTTCGGTCATGGACGTTCCTCTGTTACGGCAAATTAAGTTCAGTATTAGATTACTGTAACCTTTCCACGACATTTCGAGAAACAAAGCGCCCGATACGCAAAGCTAAAGGTCTGCGAATCTTGTATTACGAACATCTGTGCGCGTCGAGTGCGCTAAACTCATCGACAGTATGATTCGATGCAATAGGAGGCAAGGAGCTTCCATGTCTGATTCTTCTATCGTTATTCGCGGCGCTCGTGAGCACAACCTCCGTGATATCGATGTTTCCATTCCGCGTGACCAACTCGTGGTCATTACCGGTCTTTCTGGCTCGGGCAAGAGTTCGCTGGCATTTGACACTATCTATGCCGAGGGCCAGCGTCGATACGTCGAGAGCCTTTCGAGCTATGCGCGCCAGTTCTTGGGTCAGATGGACAAACCCGACCTGGATTCAATCGACGGCCTTTCGCCGGCAGTGTCGATCGACCAAAAGACGACGTCTAAAAACCCTCGCTCGACGGTTGGCACCGTAACCGAGATTTATGACTATCTGCGCCTGCTGTTCGCCCGTGTGGGCACCCCGCACTGTCCCGAATGCGGTCGTGTCATTGAGCGTCAGACGACCGATCAGGTTGCCGATAAGGTGCTGGCGGCGGGGGAGGGCCGTCGCGCGTTTGTGTTGGCGCCGGTGGTTCGTGGACGCAAGGGCGAATATGCCAAGCTGTTTGAGGACCTGCGTGCGGAGGGCTTTAGCCGTGTGCGCGTCGACGGCGAGGTGCGCTCGCTTGACGACCCGATTGACCTGGACAAGAAGTTCAAACACGACATTGAGGTCGTGGTCGACCGTATCGTGATTCGAGAGAACTCCCTGGGTCGCATTGCCGAGTCCGTTGAGCAGGCGACGTCGCTGGCGCACGGTAACGTGAACGTGTACATGCTGCCCGACCGCGGCGCTCCCGAGGGAACCGAGGGCGAGCTGCTAGAGTATTCGCTGGCACTGGCGTGCCCGGAACATGGGCATTCCATCGACGACCTGCAGCCGCGCGATTTCTCGTTCAACGCGCCCTATGGTGCATGTCCCGAGTGCGATGGCTTGGGCTTTAAAAAGACGGTCGATGCCGAGGCGCTGATTGAAGACCCCTCAAAGTCGATTGCCGATGGAGTCTTTGGCAGCCTGTTCGGCAATTCCAACTATTATCCGCAGATTTTTGCTGCGGTCTGCAAACACTTTAAGGTGAGTGCCGATACGCCATGGGAGGACCTGCCCCCGCGGGTGCGTCGTGCGTTTTTGGATGGCATGGGCGACACGAAGATTTCGGTCGACTATCAAAAGCTCGATGGGCGTCGCAGCCAGTGGGACACTAAGTTCTCGGGCGTGCGCAACATCCTGTACGAGCGCTACAGCGAGACGACGAACGAGAACACCAGGGCTCGCTTGGAGAAATACATTCGCGAAGAGCCATGCTCGAGCTGTCACGGTGCTCGCCTGCGTCCCGAGATGCTTGCCGTCACCGTGGGCGGCAAGTCCATTTACGATGTCTGCTGCCTGTCGTGTCGCGAGTCACTCGAGTTTTTTGAGGGCCTGGAGCTTACCGAGCGTCAGCAGTTTATCGGCGGGCGCATCGTCAAGGAAATCCTGGAGCGCCTGCGTTTTCTGGTCGATGTCGGACTCGACTATCTGACGCTCGATCGCGCCTCGGCGACGCTTTCCGGCGGCGAGGCCCAGCGTATTCGCCTGGCAACGCAGATCGGCGCCGGCCTCATGGGCGTTCTGTACATTCTGGACGAGCCGTCGATCGGCCTTCACCAACGCGATAACGAGCGCCTGATCAAGACGCTCGAGCGCTTGCGCGATATCGGTAATACCGTTATCGTCGTCGAGCACGACGAAGATACAATTCGCGCTGCCGACTACGTGATCGATATGGGTCCCGGTGCGGGCGTTAACGGCGGACACGTGGTCGCTGCAGGAACGCCTGCCGATATCATGGCATGCCCCGATTCCATGACGGGTGCTTATTTGACCGGCAAGCGGATGATCCGCGTGCCCGATGAGCGCCGCAAGCCCGGCCGTGGCTGTCTTAAGATCACGGGTGCCCGCGCTAATAACCTCAAAAACGTTACCGCCAAGATTGAGTTCGGTACGCTCACGGTCGTTACCGGTGTTTCGGGATCGGGTAAGAGCTCCCTGGTCACCGATACGATTGCGCCCGCGCTTACGAATGCCATCCATCGTTCGACGCGTCCCGTGGGGCCTTACAAGAAGATTGAGGGCATCGAGTGCATCGATAAGGTAATCGATATCGACCAGTCACCGATCGGTCGCACGCCGCGTTCGAACCCTGCGACCTATATTGGCCTGTGGGATAATCTGCGTGCGCTATTTGCAAGCACGCCGGAGTCGAAGGCGCGCGGCTACTCGCCGGGACGTTTCTCCTTTAACGTAAGCGGCGGTCGCTGCGAGGCGTGCAAGGGCGATGGCCAGATTAAGATCGAGATGCACTTCCTTCCCGATATCTATGTCCCCTGTGAGGTATGTGGCGGCAAGCGTTATAACCGCGAGACACTCGAGGTTACCTACCGCGGCAAGACAATCTCGGACGTGCTCGACATGAGTGTCACCGAAGCACTGGCTTTCTTTGGGAATATCCCGCAGATCAAGCGCAAACTGCAGACCCTATATGACGTGGGTCTGGGCTACGTGAGCTTGGGCCAGCCCGCTACGACGCTTTCGGGCGGCGAGGCGCAGCGCGTGAAGCTCGCCAAGGAGCTTCATCGTCGTCAGACAGGCAAGACGTTCTACATTTTGGACGAGCCCACAACCGGCCTCCATTTTGAGGATGTTCGCCAGCTGCTCGACGTGTTGCAGCGCCTGGTCGATGCGGGCAACACGGTTCTGGTGATCGAGCACAACCTTGATGTCATCAAGGTTGCCGACCGCCTGATCGATATGGGCCCCGAGGGCGGCAATGGCGGCGGAACCGTCGTGGTCTCAGGCACGCCGGAGCAAGTCGCGGCATGTTCGCAGAGCTACACGGGCAAGTTCTTGGCGCCGTTGCTCAAGCGCGACCGTGAGCGTCAGGCGCAGCTCGACGCGCAGTAAAGAGACGTTGTAGTACCGACGCGCCACCGATTCCTCCTGATTCGGTGGCGCTTCTGTGTGTCGAGATGGCATATGCGACGGAATTGGCCCTATACTTAATCCCTGCGTCGCTCTGCGAGGGAAAGGATGTGCCATGGCAAAGGCTGTTAAGACGCCAAAAACCAATGCGATGCGCGAGCTAGAAAGCGCCGGCATCTCCTATGTTCTCCATACGTACGAAGACGATGGCGATGAATCGTCAGGTCTGGGCGTCGCGATTTCCGAGCAGCTTGGCGAGGAGCCCGGTCAGGGATTTAAGACCCTGGTCTGCACGACGCCGTCCAACGACCATGTCGTGTGCTGCATTCCTGTTGCCGACGAGCTCGACCTCAAGGCCGCCGCGCGCGCCGCAGGCGAAAAGTCGCTGACCATGATGCATGTCAAAGATTTGCTTGCCGCGACGGGGTATGTCCGCGGCGGTTGCAGCCCGGTCGGTATGAAAAAGCGCTTCCGGACGCTGATCGATGAGACATGCGTCCTTTGGGATACCATTTTTATCTCGGGTGGCAAGCGCGGCTATCAGCTTGAGCTTGCTCCCGATGACTTAGTTGCATTTTGCGGGGCGACGGTTGCCCCGATCACGAGAGAGGACTGAGCGATGCCGCAGGAAGAATCAAAGCGCGGAGCTCACTTTGCAAAAGGGTCGGCTCCTCAGGCGCCCGCGCCCGAGGCCACTTCGTTCGATAACGAGATTCGAAACGCTTGGTCCGCTGCCGCTGACCCGGGCGAGACGGCCGTGTACTTGCGTGCCGCCGGTGCCGGCACGGCGCTTCCCCGTACGGTTCTTTCTTCGGCTCGTCCCGATGAGACGGCTGTCTTTTTGGCCGCCGCTCAATCGAGCGCCAGCGTGAAGCCGATCGCCTCCGAGGCTCCTCGTGCGCCGCGTCCCGATGAGACGGCGGTATTTTTGATGGCAGCCCAGGGAAAGAGCACGCCGCAGAGCGCTCCTGCCGCTCGTTCCGCCAAGCCCGCGGCTCATGATGATGGCGAACCGCTTCTTTCGGATGACGAATGGTCGCCGCTTGGTTCGACCGATCCCGTCGAGGGCGTGGCCATCGACGGTGATGACGATTGGGACCCTCTGTCGTTTTCTGCCCGAACCGTCGCCGCCAAAGAAGTTGACACGGTGTTTGGCGACCATGCCATATTCGATGATGATGCCGTATCCGGAAACAACATGCCGAACAGCGATGACGTCGCACCTGCCGATGACGCCGTTTTGGTTGACGACCCCTTTGCGATGACCGGCTCCTTTGCCGTCGCGGACGATTTACTGCCACAAGATGAGGTTCATGAGGACTCTCAGGACGACGTAGACGATATGGGTTCGTCGGACTACTCCACGGTTGGTCGTTCTGCTGGCCTTATGACCGTGCTGACCATCGTGTCGCGCGTCACCGGGTTTATCCGCACGTGGGCCATGGCGGCCGCCATCGGCATGTCGCTGCTCTCGTCCTCCTATCAGGTTGCCAACAACCTGCCCAACATGCTCTACGAGCTCGTGATGGGCGGCATGCTCGTTACGGCGTTTTTGCCGGTGTATATGGGCGTGAGGCGCGAGCAGGGCCGTGAGGCATCGAACGAGTATGTCGGCAACCTGCTCGGTATTCTGCTTCTGCTGCTGGGCGGTATCTCGCTGCTGGGCACCGTGTTTGCTCCCGGCTTTATTTGGACGCAGTCGTTCCTTTCGGGCGATGGCGGCAGCATGGATATCGCTGCGTTCATGTTCCGCTTCTTTGCTATCCAAATTGTGTTTTATGGCTTGGGTTCGGTGTTCTCGGGCGTTCTCAACGCACACCGCGACTACTTCTGGTCGACGTTTGCCCCGGTTCTCAACAATGTCATCGTCATCGCCAGCTTTATGGGTTTTGCTCCCGTGTCTGCACAATTTGGCGGGCAGGCCGGTATTATCTTGATCGCAGCTGGTACGACCCTCGGCGTCTTTGTCCAGATGGCCTGCCAGATTCCCGCGCTTGGCAAGCATGGCGTGCATCCTCATATCCATATCGACTTTAAGGACCCCGCACTGCGACAGACGATCGCGCTTGGTATCCCGACGCTGCTCGCCACGGTGTGCATGTTTGTCTCGACCTCTATTACTAATGCCGCCGCGCTTGTGGTGCAGCCCGAGACCGGCCCTTCCGTTATCGCATATGCGCGCCTGTGGTACACATTGCCCTATGCGCTGATCGCCGCCTCGCTTTCGACGGCACTCTATACCGAACTCTCTCACGATGCGCAGGAGAAGGATTACGACAGCGTCCGCACGGGCATTTCGCGCGGTGTCGCCCAGATGCTCTTCTTCCTGATTCCGTTTGCGATGTATCTGATCGTCTTCGCCCGTCCGCTCAACATGATCTACTGCGCCGGCAAGTTCGATGAATCCGGTGTGGCGCTGGTGTCGGAGTTTCTTATCTATCTGGCACTTTCCCTGCCGCTCTACGGCGTGGTCGTGCTGATGCAGAAGAGCTTCTCGGCCCTGCTCGATATGAAACCTTATAGCCGCTATTGCCTGTACTCCGCTATCGGTCAGGCCGGTTCGGTGCTGCTGTTTGGCGTGGTGCTGGGCTACGGTATGCCGGCTATTGCGCTTTCGTACGTCGTTGACTACGTGGTCTTGGTCGGATGCTCACTGTGGTGGCTGCGCCGTCGTCTGCATGGCCTTCAGGTCAAGTCTATCCTGCACGGCGGTTTCTTCGGACTATTGTTCGGTGGCTTGGGCGCTGCCGCGGGCGCCGGCGTCATGTGGGCACTCGAGCACTTTGTCGGAGTGCTTGGCAGCTCGATCCTCATTACCCTGGGCTACGTTTGTGTTGCAGGCGTTGTCTCGCTCGCTGTAACTTTTGGTCTTGCCTTCGTCTTTAAGATGCCCGAGGTCTCGGCGCTGCTTCGTCGCAAGTAGGTGCGCGTGGCAGGTCACGACAACATTCCAACACTTGCCGAGCAGGTTTCGCGCGTTCCCACGCAACCCGGCTGCTACCTTTGGAAAGATGCCAAGGGCGATGTCATCTATGTGGGTAAGGCGAAAAACTTGCGTGCCCGTATGCGTCAATACGTGACGCTGCAGGACGAGCGTCAAAAGATTCCGCTCATGATGCAGCTGGTGGCGAGCTTCGACTATATCGTGGTGGAGACCGAGCACGAGGCATTGGTGCTCGAGCGCAATCTGATTGGCCAGTACCATCCGTACTTTAACGTCGATCTCAAAGACGATAAAAGCTATCCCTTTATCGCCATTACCAAGAGCGACTTGTTTCCGGCTATTAAATACACGCGAGAGCGTCATAAACCGGGAACGCGCTATTTTGGCCCCTATACCGATAGCCGTGCGGCGCGTGAGACCATCGATACGCTACGCAAGGTTATTCCTATTTGCTCGGCATCCTGTGCGGAATGGCGCCGCTGCCGACGCATCGTCGAATCTCATAAGGGCGAAGAAGACATCGTTAATATGATTTGCGCGCAAAACGGGCGTCCTTGCTTTGACTACCATGTCGGGCGCGGGCCGGGCTCATGCGTCGGCGCGATTTCCCCTGCCGACTATGCCAAGAACGTCAAGCGTGTCGAACGTTTCTTGTCGGGCCATCGCAAGGATGTCGTCGACGAGCTTACGTCCGAGATGACGGAGGCAGCCGAGGCACTCGATTTTGAGCGTGCGGCTCGCGTCAAGCGTCGTCTGGAAGTCATTAGGGGCCTGGACGATCGCCAACAGGTCGTTTTTCCATCGAGCGTCGATATCGACGTCATCGGCTTCTATCGCGAAGAGACTATCTCTGCCGCCTGTGTCTTTGTCGTTCGCGAGGGCCGAACGGTTCGAACTTGTGAGTTCATCCTCGATAAAGGCCTGGATGTCGACGAGGAAGAGCTTCAATCGGGCTTTCTTAAGCGCTATTACGACGAGACGGCTGATATTCCAGCCGAGATCAATCTCTCTGTCGAGCTTGAGGACGCCGAAGCGTTGGGGGAGTGGCTTGCGGGCAAGCGCGAACGCTCTTGCCATCTCCATAGGCCGCAGCGCGGCGAAAAGCACCGTCTGCTCGATATGGCTTCCAAAAATGCGCGCCATGCCCTCATGCGCTACATGATGCGCACGGGGTATGCTGACGATCGCACCAATCGGGCGCTCCTGGAGCTCGAAAGTGCGCTGGCGCTGCCTGCGCCGCCGTTGCGCATCGAGTGCTTCGATATCTCGACGTTGCATGGTACCTTTACCGTCGCTTCGATGGTGGTATTTACCAACGGACGCGCCGACAAGAGCCAGTATCGTCGCTTTAAAATTCAGGCCGAATTGGACGAGGCGAACGACTTCGTATCGATGTCCGAGGTTCTGGGGCGTCGCTATGCTCCCGAGCGCATGGCGGACGAGCGCTTTGGCTCACGCCCCGATTTGCTCGTTGTCGATGGCGGCAAGCCGCAATTGACCGCTGCAATTAAGCAACTTGAGGCGCTTGGCCTCGATATACCAGTTTGTGGCTTGGCAAAGGCCGATGAGGAGGTTTTCGTGCCGTGGGACGAGACTCCCGTCGTGCTGCCGACCGGCTCCGCTTCGCTTTATCTGATCAAGCAGGTCCGCGATGAATCCCACCGATTTGCGATTACGTTCCACCGCGAGTTGCGCGATAAGGCTATGACGGTTTCGGTGCTTGACGACGTTCCGGGCGTGGGACCCACCAGAAAACGTGCCATTATGCGCCATTTTGGCTCGATGAAGCGCTTGCGCGCGGCAAGCGAGCAGGAGATTGCGGAAGTTCGAGGCGTTCCGGCCGATGTCGCCAAAGCGGTCCACGAGGCACTTGTCGTATGGAATGCCGAGCGCGCCCAGGCATCGGCCAGCCGTTCCGAAAACTAAACGCGCTTCTAAACAACTGGTATACATGATTTGCCGATTTTCAATCATTTATTTCGCGGCGATTACCTACTGATTTCGGGTTTAATTAACGCTAAAACGTTTGACTAGCCATGGTGAATAACCCTGCTATCCTGCGGGTTGACGAAGACTGATATCTCACCTCGTCGATACATACTGTCTGGCGAATCGTTTGTCAATGAATTCGGTGAACGGTAGTAAATACCGTTCAAGCGTATGTATGTATCGGTCACCGAGCGCGGCACCTCAGTTGGGTTCGTCGGTAGGTAAGGTATATATCGTCCGCAAGTTGCGCGGGGGCAAGTCTAGGTGCCCCCGGGTAAGATTCTCTATTGATAGGAGAAGACATGGCCATCATCAACAAGGGTATGTCCAGGCGTTCGTTCCTCGGCCTCACCGGCAGCGTCGCTGCTGTCGCAGGGCTTGGTCTCACCGGCTGCGGTGGCAACTCCAGCGACGAGGGTTCCGCTTCCGGTTCCACCGATTCCGCCAACCGTGGCGGCGGCGTGATCACCGCTGGTTCCGCTTACGCTCCGTCCAGCTTCGACCCCGCCAGCACCGGCTCCGCTGTGGGCCTGGGCGCTAACTGGCACGTCGTCGAGGGTCTTTACGGCATCGATTACCACGACTACAGCACCTTCAACGAGCTCGCCACCGACGATCCCAAGTCCGTGGACGACACCACCTTCGAGGTCACCATCCGCAAGGGCGCCAAGTTCTCCGATGGCACCGAGGTCACCGCTGACGACGTCGTCGCTTCCTACACCGCTTGCGCTGCTTCCGCTAC
Source organism: Collinsella sp. (assembly GCA_048438765.1). Classification (GTDB taxonomy): domain Bacteria; phylum Actinomycetota; class Coriobacteriia; order Coriobacteriales; family Coriobacteriaceae; genus Collinsella. The sequence goes on along the minus strand of DBGAPG010000106.1, from coordinate 33,066 downwards.
CTATGCTCCGTTCTTCCAGCCCTTCGAGTCCATCGAGGCCAAGGACGCCAGCACTGTAACGGTCAAGACCAAGGTCCCCAACTTCTCCCTGCTCAAGGATCGTCTGGCCATCATCCGCGTTACCCCGGCTACCCAGTCCGAGGAGGATCGCGCCAAGCAGCCGATCGGTTCCGGCCCCTGGATGTACGACTCTATCTCCGATACCGAGATCACCCTGGTTCCCAACCCCGAGTACAACGGTGAGTATGCTGCCGAGGATAAGAAGATCCAGTACAGCATCCTGACCGACCCCACCGCTCGCGTTACCGCCCAGCAGGAAGGCTCCACGCTCGTTATGGAGCTCGTCACCGCTGACGCCGTCGACCAGCTCGAGAGCGCTGGCTGCAAGATCGACAACGTCCAGGGCTTCGGCACCCGCTTCATCATGTTCAACGTCGCCAAGGAGCCTTGGAACAACGTCAAGGTCCGTCAGGCCGTCATGTACGCGCTCGACACCGAGAAGATGATCACCAACACCTTCGCCGGCCTTGCCACCGCTGCCAGCTGCTACCTGCCCAAGAGCTTCACCAACTATCATGAGGCTTCCACGGTGTACAAGACCGACGCCAAGAAGGCCAAGAAGCTCATCGAGGAGTCCGGCATCACCCCGGGTGCCATCACCCTGCGCACCACCGACAACGAGCAGATTAAGGGCATGGCCGCCCAGGTCAAGAACGACCTCGACGCTCTCGGCTTCGAGGTGACCATCCAGACCGATACCTCGCCGGCCACCTACGCTGCCATCGACGGCGGCGAGGCCTACGATATCCTCCTTGCCCCTGGCGATCCGTCCTGCTTCGGCGCTGACCCCGACCTGCTGCTCAACTGGTGGTACGGCGACAACGTCTGGATGCAGACCCGTTGCCCGTGGAAGGAGTCCGCTGAGTGGGAGAAGCTCCACGGTCTCATGGACGAGGCTCTTGCCGCTGAGGGCGACGAGCAGCAGAAGAAGTGGAACGAGTGCTTCGACATCATCGCCGACAACGCTGTTCTGTACCCCGTTGTCCACGTCAAGACTGTCTCCGCTTCCTGGGACGATCCGTCCACCGCGCCCAACGGCGAGGCCCTCGATGGCTTCAAGGGCATCGGCACGACGAGCATGTCCTTCAGGGGCGTCGCGACCGTCAAGGCCTAAGACTCGCTTGAGTCATATGTGGGGCGTCGGTCGTAAGGCAACGTCCTCATAGTTGAAACAAAGACCCGGGCGGCCTCGATGTCGCTCGGGTCTTGTAATGAGTATCCATACTCATATACCAGTTGGTCCTACCGACAAAAGAAAGGGGAGAGAACGTGAACAACTTTCTACGTTTGATTGGAAGGCGTCTCGTGGCGCTGCCGATCATGGCATTGGGCGTCACCGTCCTGGTGTTCTTCCTTATGTCGTTCTCCAAGACCGACCCCGCCTATACGGCGTTGGGTGACGGTGCCTCGCCCGAGGCGGTTGCCGAGTACCATGAGAAGTATGGTCTGGACGACCCCTGGCCCGTGCGCTACGTGCGCTATATGGGCGATCTGATCCATGGTGACATGGGCACCTATGGTGCTGCTCGCAACTCCGTTGCCAAGCGTATCTCCACGGCCCTGCCCGTCACGATGCAGCTGACCTTTATCGGTCTTGCCATCGGCGCGGTCGTCTCGTTTTTGCTCGGCGTCATCGCGGCACTGTATCGCGATAAATGGCCGGACCAAGTGATCCGCGTCTTCTCCATCGCCGGCTTGGCAACCCCGTCGTTCTGGCTTGCCGTTCTGTTGATTCTGCTGTTCTCTTCCTACCTTAAGGTGCTCCCGGCGTCCGGTGCTCTGCCTCACTTTACCACCAACCCGGCTGGCTATCTGGGACGTATGATCATGCCCGCTATCGCTCTGGCATTCCCGCTGACGGGCCAGATGACTCGTATCGTGCGTACGGCCATGGTCGAGGAGCTCGATAAGGACTATGTCCGTATGGCTCGCGGCGCCGGCGTACCCGAGAAGGTCGTCGTCGGCATCAACGTCTTGCGCAACGCGCTGATCACCCCGGTCACCACCCTCGGTCTTAAGATCGGCTACCTCATGGGCGGTGCTGTCGTCATCGAGGTCATCTTCAACCTCCCCGGCATGGGTACTGCGATTCTGCAGGGCGTTCAGGGCAACGAGGCGAACCTGGTTCAGGGCGTCGTCATCGTCGTTGCTCTTGCCTTCATCATCATCAACATCGTGGTTGACATGCTCTACCTGCTCATCAACCCGCGCATCAGGACGGTGTAGATTATGGTAAAGATTCGAGAGAAGCAAACCGAGCAGCTCGAGAAAGCTGCCTCCAAGGGGCTCAAGCTCGGTGGCTGGAAGAAGATGACGCTGTCTTCTAAGATCGCCGCCGTCGTGCTGGTGCTGGTCGCCCTGACCGCGATTCTTGCTCCCTTGCTCGCCCCCTATAGCCCGGTCGAGATTTTCACTGCTCGCCAGGCTCCCGGCAACGGATTTATCTTCGGTACCGACGATAAGGGTCGCGACATTCTGTCGCGTATGCTCTACGGTGGCCGTTACTCGCTGATCATCGGCTTTGGCGCCACTGCCATGGCTCTGGTCTGCGGCTCGGTCGTGGGCGCCCTCGCGGCGGTTTCGCGCAAGTCCGTTTCCGAGGCGATCATGCGCATCCTGGACATCATCATGTCCATCCCGGGCATCGCCCTTGCTGCCGTCTTCGTCTCCATCCTGGGCAACTCCGTGCCGTCGATCATCTTCGCCATCGGCTTTATGTACACTCCGCAGATTGCCCGTATCGTGCGCGCCAACATCGTGTCCGAGTACGGCGAGGACTATGTCCGCGCGGTCATCGTTTCCGGCGCCAAGGCTCCGTGGATTTTGATCAAGCATGTTCTGCGTAACTGCATCGCCCCGATCATGGTCTTCACCGTTACCCTGGTCGCCGACGCCATCATCTTCGAGGCCTCGCTGACCTTCATCGGCGCTGGTATCCAGGAGCCCACCGCTACCTGGGGCAACATCCTCGCCGACGCTCGCGGCGGCGTGCTCGCTGGCCGTTGGTGGCAGGCGCTGTTCCCGGGCCTGGCCATCATGATCACCTGCCTGGCGCTCAACATCCTGTCCGAGGGCATTACCGACGCTATGGCTGCCGCTCCCTCCGCCGCCCTGGATCCGACCGACTCCTCCAAGCGCCGCGAGGCCGACTTGCTGGTCTCCGACCCCGTTCGCGCCTACAAGGAGCAGGCTCAGTCCCTGTCCGCCCGTCTTGGCGCTCTGCGTGATGTCGAACTCAAGCGTAACGACCGCCATGTGCCCGATGAGTCCGTTGAGCCGATCCTTTCGGTCCGCGATTTCTGCATCCAGTTTGAGCACCACGGTGACATCAACGTCGTCGACCACGTCAACTTTGACGTCCGTCCCGGCCAGACCATGGGCCTGGTAGGCGAGTCCGGTTGCGGTAAGTCCATCACCACGCTGGCCATCATGGGCCTGACCGACGATGACGAGCATCTTTCCGGTGAGGTTCTCTGGGAGGGCCGCGACCTGCTCAAGATGAGCAAGAAGGAGTGGTTCGGCCTGCGCGGTACCGATATCGCCATGGTCTATCAGGACGCCCTGTCCTCGCTCAACCCCTCCATGCTCATTTCCGCCCAGATGAAGCAGCTCACCAAGCGTGGCGGCACCCGTAGTGCCGAGGAGCTCCTGGAGCTCGTGGGCCTCGACCCCAAGCGTACGCTCGAGAGCTATCCGCATGAGCTTTCCGGTGGTCAGCGTCAGCGCGTTCTGATCGCTATGGCCCTTACCCGCGACCCCAAGCTGGTCATCTGCGACGAGCCCACGACCGCTCTGGACGTTACCGTCCAGAAGCAGGTCATCAAGCTGCTTAACGACCTTCAGGCCAAGCTCGGCTTTGCCATGATCTTCGTTTCGCACGACCTGGCACTGGTCGCCGAGGTCGCTCATAACATCACGGTTATGTACGCCGGTCAGGTTATCGAGCAGGCGCCCACCAAGGAGCTGCTCACCAACCCGATCCACGAGTACACTCGCGGTCTTCTGGGTTCCGTCCTGTCCATCGAGAGCGGTTCGGGCCGCCTGCACCAGGTGCCCGGCGCCGTTCCGAGCCCGCGCGATTTCCCCAAGGGCGATCGCTTCGCACCCCGCTCGAGCCATCCGCGCATTGGCCTGGACACCCGTCCGGTCTTCAAGCGCGTGCCCGGCACCGAGCACTTCTATTCCGAGCTCCCCGATGAGGTGCTCAAGGCAAATGGTTTGACCCCTCACGCGGAGGTGATGTAGATGAGCGAGACCGCAGTCAACGGCGTCGAGCCGATCATCTTCCTTGATGACGTCCACGTCACCTTTAGGACCCGTACCGGCTCGATTCTGCACCCCAACCTGGTTCACGCCGTCCAGGGTGTAACGATTAAGCTCATGCCCGGACAGACCATCGGCATCGTCGGCGAGTCCGGTTGCGGAAAGTCCACCACCGCCAACGTCATGTGCGGCCTGCAGGCCCCCACGAGCGGCAAAGTCTACTTTAAGGGCAAGGACGTTACCAAGCGTACCGCCGAGGACCGTCGCCACATGGGCCGCGTCATCTCGGTCGTGTTCCAGAACCCGGCCACGGCGCTCAACCCCCGCATGGTCGTTCGCGAGCAACTGCTCGACCCCATGCGCGTCCACAACCTGGGTACCGAGGCCGAGCAGGAGAAGCGCGTCAAGGAGCTCTTGGAGCTCACCGGTCTGCCCAGCTCCGCCGCCGAGGTTCTTCCCGGCCAGCTTTCGGGCGGCCAGCGCCAGCGCGTCGCAATTGCCCGTGCCCTGTCGCTGAACCCCGATGCCATCATCGCCGACGAGCCCACCTCGGCTCTGGACGTTTCGGTCCGCGCACAGATTCTGAACCTGCTGACCGACCTTAAGAAGGAGCTCGGCCTGGCCATGGTGTTCATCAGCCATGATATCCAGACGGTCCGCTATATCTCTGACGACATCATCGTTATGAATGGCGGCAAGATTGTCGAGCAGGGCGAGGCCAAGCAGGTCTTCCAGCACCCTCAGGACCCCTACACCAAGATGCTGCTCGGCGCTGCGCCGTCGCTGCTGCATCCCAAGCTCGGCGAGTAGCCTCGCTTTCCCTCCCGTGCGCCCGGTTCCCTTGCCGGGCGCACCTCCGTTGCGATTTCGAAAGGCTGGGTTCACGAGCCATGCCAAGTGCTCAGGAGCTACAACAGCAATTTGGTGAATATCGAGGCGCTATGCCCCGTCCATCGGATTTCGATCTCTTTTGGAAGGACCGCATGGCCGAGGCCGACGCTGTCGAGCTCGACTACGAGATTGAGGCGGCTTCGGTTGCGGATTCCGCGACCTGTCGGTTTTTCGACCTCTGGTATACCGGCATGTGTGGTGCACGCCTGCATGCCAAGTACCTTAAACCCGTCTCGGACGAGCCTGTGCCATTGGTACTTCAGTTCCATGGGTATCCGGGTGCAAGCCGCAGCTGGTTTGAGCAGGCGTCGTTTGCGGGCATGGGCATGGCGCTCATCGCCCTCGACTGTCCCGGCCAGGGTGGTCCCTCCGAGGATATTGGTGGATTTGAGGGCACGACGGTCGCGGGCCATATCGTCGCCGGTATCGACGGCGACCCGGCCAACCTCTACTATGTCCGCCTACATCAGGATATCCGCATTCTGTGTCGTATCGTTCGCGAGCTCGAGGGCATCGATCTTACCCGCGTGTATGTGAACGGCGCATCGCAGGGCGGCGGTTTGGGTATTGCGACCTGCGCGCTTAACAGCGAGCTTATCAATCGCGCCGCCATCCTCTATCCCTTCCTGTCGGATTTCCGCCTGGTTTGGGATCTGGACGCCGACGATATTGCCTACGAGGGCCTGCGCTATTGGTCGCGCTGGTTTGACGAGGACTCGACCCGTATCGAGGAGGCCTATGCCAAGCTGGCGTACTTCGATTCCAAGAACTTTGCCCCCATGGTCAAATGCCCCGTGCTGTTTGGCACGGGCACAGCCGATATCGTCTGTCCGCCGGCAACGCAGTTTGCGGTGTACAACAACCTGTCCTGCGACAAGCGTCATGAGTTCTTTGAGGGCTTTGGCCACGAGGAGATTCAGGACTTTGATGATTTGATCATTCCGTTTTTCTGTGAGGGAGGGGAGGCTCATGTCTAAGTGCGAGAGCAATGTTGACGAGCTGATAGTCCCCGGGCTCGTGGGAATTCCTGGAACGGTTTCGTCAAGGCTCGCAGAATATCAGGACTGGCACGGTGATGTCCAAGCAGATGTTTCTGATTTAGAGACATGCGCTTCGAATCTTGAGATTCAAGGCCTGGCCATTACGGCAATTGACTTTGTTAACCCCTGCGCCCGTTACTCGGAGGTTTCCTTTGAGCTCGGTGACCATGCGGTCCACGCTCGTTTGATTGAGCCTGTTGGTCGTGCCCGAGTATCTGAGCGCGTGCCGCTGTGCCTGATGTTCCATGACATCGATCGGCCTGTGCGCGGCTGGCATCACATGACGAGATTTGCCGCCATGGGGTATGCCGTCCTCGCGCTGGATGACGATGTTGCTGGTGCGGACGACCTGCAGCAGGGGATTGCTTCGCCCGCTTTTGTCGAGCGCGTCCGTTGGGGTTGCGCGATGGCGAAGGTCGGGCGCAATCTTGATGGCATGGACCCCGACCGCATCTTTGCATGGGGCGAGGGCCTTGGCGGCGGAGTCGCGCTGGCGGTTTCTGCTCTGGACGAGCGGGGCCTTGCGTGCACGGCGGTTGCCAATCCAATCCCCGGTGGCCTTGAGGCTCTGTCGTCTCGGGTGCGCGGATCGGTGCTCATGGGCACATCGCTCATGGATGCCGTGAGCGATCCCAAGGGCCAGTTCGCCGTATTCAACGGTCTTGAGTGTGACCGGAGGCATATCATCTATGCCAAATACGCTCACGAGCGCATCAATGCGTTCGAAAACGAAGTCGTCGACTTCTTGAACCAAACGTTCTACCCGTGTTCTTTGGCCTAGACGGCCTGGACACTGCCAACAAGAGTGGGCGGCATAGGGCCGCTCGCCAGACAACTAAGGAGATTCTTGTGGCAACTCAGAAATTCACCGGCGTTATCCCTCCCGTCGTTGTTCCCGATACCGAAGACCACCAGCTCGATGTTGCCTCCTTTGAGCGCAGCATCAACCGCATGATAGATGCCGGCGTCGATGGCCTGTTCTTCCTGGGATCCTCGGGCGAGGTCGTCTTCTCCACCGACGAGCGCCGTCGCCAGATTGTCGCCGAGGCCGTGCGCATCGTCGACCACCGCGTGCCTGTTCTGGTCGGCATCATCGACACCGAGACCGAGCGCATGATCGAGCACGGCAAGGTCGCTCAGGAGCTGGGTGCCGATGCGCTTGTCGCCACCTGCCCGTTCTATGCCCTGCAGGGCATGACCGAGGTCGAGGAGCACTTCCGCATCCTGCACGAGGAGCTCGACCTGCCCATCTTCGCCTATGACATTCCCGTCTGCGTCCACACCAAGCTCCCCTGGAAGCTCCTTGCCAAGCTCGGCGCCGAGGGCGTCCTGGCCGGCGTCAAGGATTCCTCGGGTGATGACATCTCGTTCCGCTACCTCGTTCAGGAGAACGAGAAGAACGGTCATCCGATGAGCATCCTCACCGGTCATGAGGTCGTCGTCGACGGTGCTTACCTCGGCGGCGCCGACGGTTCCGTCCCGGGTCTCGCCAACGTTGAGCCCGAGGGCTACGTGCGTCAGTGGAAGGCCGCTCAGGCCGGCGACTGGGCTACCGTCAAGGCCGAGCAGGATCGCCTCAACGAGATTTCCCACATCTGGGATGTCACCTCGGGCGTTCAGGGCTATGCCGGTGGCGTCGGCGCCTTCAAGACCGCTATGAACCTCATGGGCATCTTCGACAGCCCGACCATGCCGCGCCCGGTGAAGGCCATGACCGGCGAGAACGTCGAGGCGATTAAGAAGGTCCTCCAGGACAACGGTCTCCTGTAAAGCTTCCCCAGTCACCCGATCTTGGGGCTCAAGTGGTCGGGCGTGACCCATTAGGTCAACGCCCGACCACTTTCACCCCAACCTCGGGCACCTGGGAAACCTTTACCGTGCGGCGGGGTTAATTCCGACCGCATTTCCTGTAGTTGTTTTTATCTCCTAAGGAGAACGACATGGAGAACAAGTACGTCTGCTCTGTCGATATCGGCGGAACTAAGATCGCGACCGCCATTATGGAGTACCCGGCTGACGGCAGCGTGCCCCATCCCGTATTTGAGGCCGAGGTTCCTACCGAGGCCCAGGAGGGCGGCGAGGCCGTCTTCCAGCGGATCGAGGCGTCCATCAAGGCCGCTCTTGAGGCGAATCCCGATGTCGAGGTCCTCGGTGTCGGTATCGGTGCCGCAGGCGTCGTCGATCCCAAGACGGGCGCTATCGCGTATGCCAACGAGATCATGCCCGGCTGGTCCGGCGTTCAGTTGGGGCCGCGCCTGCGCGAGGACCTTGGTCTTCCCGTTGCCGTTGTGGGCGACGTGCAGGCTCATGCTCTGGGCGAGGCCCACTGGGGCGTCGGCAAGGGCAAGTTCTCCGTCTTGTGTCTGGGCATCGGTACGGGCATCGGCGGCGCATATGTCGAGAACGGCCGCGTGATGCAGGGCTTCCATGGTGCTGCCGGCCATATGGGCCACATCGAGTGCTCGGCTGCCGCTGGCATTCCCTGCGCCTGCGGGCGTTCCGGCCATCTTGAGTCGGTTGCTTCGGGCACTTCCATTGGTCGTATGTACGATGAGCGCTTCGGTCGCGTCGACCCCAGCCGTCCTTCGGTCGGTCGCGACGTGAACGACCTGTGCCGTGCGGGCGACGCAAAGGCGACCGAGGTCATCCATGACGCCGGCTTTGCGCTGGGTGCCAGCTTGGGCTCGCTCGCTAACATTCTGGACCCTGAGGTCATCGTGCTTTCGGGCGGCGTGATTCACCAAGGTCCCGATTGGCGTTCGCAGACGTGGAAGGATTCGGTGCACGAGGGCTATGCCAGCCAGGCGCTCGATCCGCTTCAGGACACGCCGATCCTTATCGGTTCTCTGGAGGGTGATGCTCCGCTCATCGGTGCCGCCGAACACCTTCTTGCATCGTTGAAGTAAACATAACTACCAAGTGCGCCTTCTGAGGTGCCGCAGATTGACGTGAAAGAGGAGCGAAGCGTACTTCGGTACGTGAGCGACGGTTTGAACGTCAAGGTGCGGTGTCTCAGAAGGCTGTTTTTAGAAAGGTTGAGTCGCACATGACCGTTGATCCTTTGATTCAATCCCTGAAGGGTAAGCTCGTCGTGAGCGTTCAGGCGTATATGGGCGAGCCGCTTCGTACGCCCGAGACCATGGCTCAAATGTCTCGCGCTTGCGAACTCGGCGGCGCCGCCGCCATTCGCTGCCAGGGTCTTGCCGACATTGCCGCCATTAAGGGTCGCTGTGAGGTACCTGTTATCGGCCTGTGGAAGGATGGACACGAGGGCGTTTACATCACGCCGACGCTGCGTCACGCTCGTGCCTGCGTTGCTGCCGGTGCCGACATCGTGGCAATTGATGCCACTGATCGCCCACGTCCCGATGGCAAGACCGTCGAGGACACCTTCCGTCCGCTGCACGAGGAGGGCGTGCTCCTGATGGCGGATTGTGCCACCATCGAGGACATTCGCCGTGCGGTTGATATGGGCTTTGACCTGGTATCCACTACGCTTTCTCACGGTGTCGCCGCCATCGACTGCACCATGGCCGATGGCCCTGATCTGCCGCTCCTGCGTCAGGCGACCGAGGAATTCCCCGGTCTTCCCATCATCTGCGAGGGCCGCGTGCACACGCCCGAGGAGGCCCGCGCCGCGATTGATGCGGGCGCCTGGGCCGTTGTCGTAGGCACTGCCATTACGCACCCCACGAGTATTACGAGTTGGTTCAAGGCTGCGCTTGAGGCGTAAGACAGGCCTCGTATCCGCTTGGGGCGGTATACTCAATAAAGGCAATTGATCGCGCGGGATCCGCTGGCCGGGTCCCGCGCTTGTTTTAGGAGGCACACATGCAAAAGGGAGATGCCATGGATGCGGCGGAGCGCTCGGAGCGCATCCCCGATATCGTCATCATCACCGGAATGTCCGGATCGGGCCGAACGCAGGCCATGCATGTGTTCGAGGACATGGGCTACTTTTGCATCGACAACTTGCCTCCGCGTCTGATCGCCCAGCTTGCCGAACTCGTCGGCATCAATACGGGCGTGGGCAGGCATCTTGCCGTCACCTGCGACCTGCGCAGCCAGGGCTTGTTCGATGAGCTGCTCGATGCCGTTGCCGCGCTCGAGGAGCGCGAGATGAGCTGTGACATCGTGTTTCTCGAGGCCTCTGACGAGGTGCTGATCCGTCGTTATAGCGAAAACCGCCGCCGCCATCCCATTGCCAAGCCGGGGGAGACTACGGCCGATGCGATTCAGCGCGAGCGCCTGCAGCTGCAGGGCGTTCGCGACCGAGCTGACATGATTATCGATACGAGCCGCCTGCGCACCTCTGCTCTACGCAACAAATTGCGCATGGCGTTCTCCGAGTTGTCCGACCAGCAGCTCATGGACGTTCACGTGTTCTCGTTTGGCTTTAAGCACGGTATGCCCGTCGAGGCGGACATTATGATCGACGTTCGCTTCCTGCCCAATCCGTTCTACGATCCCGAGATGCGCACCATGACCGGTCTCGATAAGAAGGTCTCCGACTTTGTTCTGGATCATCCCAAGACCCAGGAGTTCTGGAAGGCCTGGACGCAGCTGCTCGATACGGTCATGCCCGGCTATATCGCGGAGGGCAAGCCGCAGCTTTCTATTGCCATCGGTTGCACGGGCGGTCAACACCGCAGCGTTGCCATCGCCGAGGCCACGGCACGTTATTTGGAAGGCGCCCAATATCACGTGAGCATTTCCCATCGCGACCTGTCGCGCGCCAACACGAAAGCATAGGCCTGCATGTCGTTTACCGCCGAGGTGCGTGACGAGCTCGCGCGCTGCGAACCCGAATGTGAATACTGCGATTTGTCGACGCTTGCCGCCCTGACACGTGTGAGCGGTACGCTTTCGCTGGCCGGCTCCGGGCGGTATCGTTTGACGGTCGCGACCGAGACGGGTGCCGTCGCGCGTACGATGATCACACTGACGCATCGCATCCTTAAGCTCAAAACGGAATTCACCGTTCGTAAATCGGTCTTGCATAAGGTCCGTAACTATCTCATTACCCTGCCCGATCAACCCGACCTGGACAAGGCTCTGGTGCTGCTGGGCATTCTCGACCGCAGGGGAGGGCTCGTCGCTGGTGTTCCCCGGCACATCGTTGCCCGTCCCTGCTGCAGGCTTGCCTACATCCGCGGAGCGCTCATCGCCGGCGGTTTCGTGGCCGATCCCCGCGGCGACTTTCATTTGGAGATCGCGGTGCAGGGCGAGCAGTATGCCCGGGGGCTTTGCGATCTATTGGAACAGATTGGGGTCCATGCGCGCGTTAACGCGCGGCGCGGATCCTTTGCTGTCTACATTAAGAGCGCCGAGGAGATCGAGCAGCTCCTAAAGCTGGTCGGCGCCAAGCGCAGCGTTGCCGAGATCGAGGAAGCGCGCGCGGTCAAATTGGTTAAGAACGACGTAAACCGTCGCGTGAATGCCGAACTGGCCAATCAGACCAGAAGTGCGGGTGCCGCCCAGCATCAGCTTGCGTTGATCGATGAGCTCGAACAGCGGGGTTTGCGCGACACGCTTCCGGACGCCTTGGCAGTCTTTTGCGACCTGCGCGAGCGCTATCCCGATCTGTCGCTGCGCGATCTGGGCGAGATGGCTGACCCTCCCTTGTCGAAGTCTGCCCTGTACCATCGCGTTTTGAGGCTTGAAAAGCTCATTGAAGCAAACAGGTAGTTTGAAGTATCGACTTATATACGGATTTAGCTGCTATTTTATTCTTTAAAACGTTTTAACGTAAATTTGATTTTCAATTTCGAGCATTCTCGTGAAATTCAAGTCAAAAAAAAGGTATATTAGGCGAGTGGTTAGTTTGTGGGCCTCAACGGCGGGCGCTGTAGCTCGCGGGGGCCTTACGAAAGGAGACACAATGGCAGTAAAGGTTGCTATTAACGGCTTCGGTCGCATCGGTCGTCTGGCTTTCCGTCAGATGTTCGGTCATGAGGGCTCCGAGATCGTCGCTATCAACGACCTCACCTCTCCCGATATGCTCGCTTACCTGCTGAAGTACGACTCCACGCAGGGCAACTACGCTCGCGATCACGAGGTCGTTGCTGGCGAGGATTCCATCACCGTTGACGGCAAGGAGATCAAGATCTACAAGGAGGCCGACGCCAACAACCTGCCTTGGGGCGACCTCGACGTCGACGTCGTTCTCGAGTGCACCGGCTTCTACACCAGCAAGGCTAAGGCTCAGGCCCACATCAACGCTGGCGCCAAAAAGGTCGTCATCTCCGCTCCGGCCGGCAGCGATCTGCCCACCATCGTGTACAACGTCAACCATGAGACGCTGACCGCTGAGGACAACATCATCTCCGCTGCTTCCTGCACCACCAACTGCCTCGCCCCGATGGCCAAGGGTCTGAACGACTTCGCTCCCATCGTGTCCGGCATCATGACCACCATTCACGCCTGGACCGGCGACCAGATGCCGCTCGACGGCCCGCAGCGCAAGGGCAACAAGCGTCGTAGCCGTGCCTGCGCCGTTAACATCGTCCCCAACACCACCGGTGCTGCCAAGGCTATCGGCCTGGTTCTCCCCGAGCTCAACGGTAAGCTCATCGGTGCCGCCCAGCGCGTCCCGACGCCGACCGGCTCCATCACCAACCTCTACGCTGTCGTTGACAAGAAGGTCACCGTCGACGAGGTCAACGCCGCTATGAAGGCCTACGCCGCCACCATCTCCGAGACCTTCGGTTACAACGAGGACGACATCGTCTCCACCGACATCATCGGCGAGACCCACGGCTCCATCTTCGACGCCACTCAGACCATGTGCTCTGATCTCGGCAACGGCCAGACCCTCGTTCAGGTCACCTCTTGGTACGACAACGAGAACTCCTACACCTCTCAGATGGTCCGCACCATCAAGTACTTCGAGAAGTTCGTTGCTTAATTTAGCTTTTAGCGAATAGCTCGTTGAGCGTCTAAAGAAGGGCGCGGCCTCATAGGGCTTACACCCTAGGGTCGCGCCCTTTTTATAGGAAATCGTCTGCCGTAATGGGAGGCAGACACGTACGAAAGGTAGAAGCAAACATGGCCTTTACCAAGAAGACCGTCCGCGACATCGATGTCGACGGCAAGCGCGTTCTCGTCCGCGTTGACTTCAACGTGCCTATCAAGGATGGCGTCGTTGGCGACACCACCCGTATCAAGGCTGCCCTGCCCACCATCAACTACCTCGTTGAGCACAACGCTCGCGTCATCCTCATGAGCCACCTCGGCCGCCCCGAGGGCACCGGCTTCCAGCCTGAGCTCTCCCTCGAGCCTGTCGCCAAGAAGCTCGCCGAGCTCTCTGGTCTCGACGTCGCCTTTGTCGCCGACACCTACGGCGAGAAGGCTGCCGAGGCTGTCGCTGCCGTCGAGCCGGGCAAGGTCCTCGTTCTCGAGAACGTCCGTTTCGACAAGCGTGAGAAGAAGAACGACCCCGAGATCGCCAAGAAGCTCGCTTCCTATGGTGACGTCTTCGTTCTCGATGCCTTCGGCACCGCTCACCGCGCCCAGGGTTCCGTCGTGGGCCCCGCCGCTTACCTGCCTGCCGTCGCCGGCTTCCTGCTTGAGAAGGAGGTCGACACGCTGACCGGTATCTTCGCCGAGCCCGAGCGTCCCTTCGTCGCTATCGTCGGCGGTTCCAAGGTTTCCTCCAAGATCGGCGTTCTCGATCACCTCATCGACTCCGCTGACACCCTGATCATCGGTGGCGGTATGGCCTACACCTTCTTCCTGGCTCAGGGCCTGTCCGTTGGTCAGTCCCTCAAGGAAGAGGACTGGGTCGAGCGCGCCGGCGAGATGCTCAAGAAGGCCGAGGAGAAGGGCGTCAAGATCCTGCTCCCCATCGACAACCGCGTTGCCGATCACTTTGGCGAGGACGCTGTCCCCGAGGTTGTCGCTTCCGACGCTATCCCCGACGATCGTGAGGGTATGGACATCGGCCCCAAGACCGAGGAGCTTTACGCCGAGGCCGTCAAGGGCGCCAAGACCGTGTTCTGGAACGGCCCCATGGGCGTCTTCGAGTTCGACAACTTCGCTCACGGCACCCAGGCTATTGCCGAGGCTGTCGCCGAGGCCGACTGCACCTCGATCATCGGCGGTGGCGACTCTGTCGCAGCTGTCAACAAGTTCAACCTGGCCGACAAGATGAGCTGGATCTCCACCGGTGGTGGCGCTTCCATGGAGCTCGTCGAGGGTAAGGCCCTGCCCGGAGTGGAGGCGCTTCTCGATGCCTAATCGCACCCTTCTTATCGCTGGCAACTGGAAGATGAACAACGACGTCGCCGAGGCCGCCAAGCTCGCCGACGAGCTGGCTCAGGCTCTGCCCGAGGTTCCGGCTGGCGTCGAGGTGCTCGTCTGCCCTCCGACCATCGACATCACCACGGTTCATGACCGCATTCAGGCTGCCCCCATCGCCCTCGGTGCACAGAACGTGTACTGGGAGGCCAAGGGTGCCTTCACCGGTGAGTCCTCTTGCGACATGCTCAAGTCCGCTGGCTGCACCTACTGCATCATCGGTCACTCCGAGCGTCGTGATTACTTCCACGAGACCGACGAGGATCAGAACAAGAAGGCCAAGGTCCTCGTTGCCGCCGGTCTTGTTCCCGTCTTCTGCTGCGGCGAGTCCCTCGAGGTCCGCGAGGCTGGCACCTATGTCGAGCACGTCGTGAACCAGGTCAAGGCTGGCCTTGCTGGTCTTGAGATCACCTGCCCCAAGCAGGTCGTCGTGGCCTACGAGCCCATCTGGGCCATCGGCACCGGCAAGACCGCTACCGCCGAGGATGCTCAGGAGGTCTGCGGCGCTATCCGTGAGACCCTCAAGGAGATGTTCGGCGAGGAGCTCGCTAACGGCATTCGCGTTCTCTATGGTGGCTCTGCCAAGCCCGGTAACATCGCCGAGCTCGTCGCCAAGCCCGACGTTGACGGCGCCCTCGTGGGCGGCGCTTCGCTCAAGGCTGCCGACTTCGCCTCTATGGTCGTCAAGGCAGGCGAGTAGGACATATGGCACAACGTCATCTTCCTGCACTCCTGATCATCATGGACGGCTGCGGCCTGGCTCCGTCCGATGGCGAGAACGCCGTCGCCGCTGCCAAGACGCCCTTCCTTGATAGCCTGTATGAGAAGTACCCCCACACCACGCTCGGCGCTTCGGGCGAGGACGTGGGTCTTCCCGATGGCCAGATGGGCAACTCCGAGGTGGGTCACCTCAACATCGGTGCCGGCCGCATCGTGTTCCAGGAGCTTTCGCGCATCAACAACGCCATCAAGGACGGCTCCATCGCCAAGAACGAGGTCTTCGTCAAGGCTATGGACGACGTCAAGGCCGAAGGCAAGACCCTGCACCTCATGGGCCTTATGAGCCCTGGCGGTGTTCATTCTCACATGAACCACGTCGAGGCTCTGGTCAAGATGGCTGCCGAGCACGGTGTCAAGACCGTTCGCGTCCACGCCTTCATGGATGGCCGCGACGTTGACCCGCAGTCCGGCGCTGGCTACATGAGTGAGTTCTGCGCCTTCCTGGCTAAGATCTCCGAGGAGACCGGTTGCGACGCTCGCGTTGCCACCGTCTCGGGCCGTTATTGGGCCATGGACCGCGACAACCGTTGGGAGCGCATCCAGCGTGCCTACGACGTCATGGTCAACGCGTCCGATGCCGATGTCGACCCTGTTGCCGGTATCAAGGCCTACTACGAGAAGGATCCGCGCGGCGACGAGTTCGTCGAGCCCTTCGCTGCCCACAACGAGGGCATCCACGAGGGCGACGCGGCCATCTTCTTCAACTTCCGTCCCGACCGCGCTCGTCAGATGACCCGCGTGTTCACGGACAAGGAGTTCGACGGCTTTGAGCGCGAGCAGATCAAGCTTTCGCACTTTGTGACGATGACCGAGTACGATCCGACGTTTGACGTCGAGGTCGCCTTCCCCAAGACGTTCCCCGAGAACGTCCTGGCCGACGTTATCGCCGCCAACGGCCTGAAGCAGCTGCACACCGCCGAGACCGAGAAGTACGCCCACGTGACGTTCTTCCTCAACGGCGGCATCGAGGAGCCCAAGGAGGGCGAGGAGCGCGTGCTCGTCGCTTCCCCCAAGGTCGCTACCTACGATCTGCAGCCCGAGATGAGCGCTCCCGAGGTTACCGAGAAGCTTGTCGCCGCCATCAACGAGGATCGCGCTGATTTCTACATCGTGAACTTCGCGAACTGCGACATGGTTGGTCACACCGGTGTCTTCGACGCCGCCGTTAAGGCCGTCGAGGCCGTTGACGATGCCCTGTCTAAGGTTGTCCCGGCGATTCTCGCCAAGGGCGGCTTTGCGCTGATTACCGCCGACCATGGCAACGCCGATCACATGTTTGACGTTGCTTCCGACGGTTCCAAGCATCCGTTTACGGCTCACACCACCAACCGCGTTCCGTTCATCATCGTTGATGAGAAGGCCAAGCTCACCGGTATCGAGGACGGCCGTCTTTCCGATATCGCTCCGACCATGCTCACCATGGCTGGTATTGAGCCTTCCGCCGAGATGACGGGCCGCGTGCTCGCCACCGAGGCCTAATAGAAAACATATACCGTTTTCTAGTAAGGGGGTTGTCCACAATCGGACAACCCCCTTTTTGGTATTTCTGCCATTTCTACCCCGTCCCCAAATGGCAGGTGGGGGAGTGCTGGGGGTTGTGGTACAGTACTGGAGTTTGAATTGTTCTATTCAGGAGCTTATCTATGGGTCCGTTCCAGATTCTTCTGTTTGTCGTTTGGGCTGTCTCTGCCGTGGCGCTGACGATTCTCGTCCTGATGCATTCCGGTAAGGGCACCGGCGTTTCGGATATGATCGCTAGCTCGCTGTATAACTCCAGCTCTGCCACGGGCGTCATGGAGCAGAACCTCGACCGCCTGACCGTCATCATGGCTGTCGTGTTTGCCGTGTGCGTCGTGCTGTGCATGTTCTTCTTCCCGCAGGGCATCGTCGGCTACTAAGCACGAGCCGCATAAATATTCAAAAAGGGTCCCGTAAGTGCGGGACCCTTTTTGTTTACATATTTGTAACAGAGTCAAAATATCCCCACATACTTCGCCCAACTAAAGAAATTCTCGACCGTTAACCGGAATTAGCCCCAAATCGTGAATAAAATGCGCTACTGTATTGCAAAACGTTGGTCCGTTGTGCATAACCAGCCATAGCAGCGGGCGGCGTTTTGATGGTTCGGATCGGATTGTTTCGACATGTGTCCGACTGAACATTTCTTTGTCCTATCTCATAAGGAGGATGGCATGGCTGATTCTATGTTCCACCAGCCCGTTATGGGTCGTCGCGCCTTTGTTGGCGGCACCCTTGCTGCGAGCTCCATGGCTTTTCTTGCCGCATGTGGCAAGAAGGGTGGCGACGCTTCCGGTTCTGAGTCCGGTTCGACGCTGAACTTCTACATCAACAACCCGGTCTGCATCGACCCCTACAATGTCCAGGAGGACCAGGGCACTCAGGTCGAGTACCAGCTCTTTGACGCTCTGACCTCTTACGACGCCGAGAAGGGCGAGATCGTTCCGCTGGCTTGCGAGTCCTTTGAGTCCAACGACGACGCCACCGAGTTTACCTTCAAGATCAAGAAGGCCAAGTTCCACAACGGTGACGACGTTACCTCCAAGTCCTTCAAGCTCGGTTGGGAGCGTCTGGTCAACACCAAGTCGGCCATCGCTACCGAGTACGGTCCTTCCGAGGTCTCCTATCACCTTTCCATGGTCGAGGGTTATGACGACCTGCTTGCCGGTAACGCTACCGAGCTCAGCGGTGTTACGTGCCCCGACGATGAGACCCTCGTCGTCAAGCTGTCTTCCGCTTACGCTGACTTCCCCTTCGTCGCCTCTCATCCGGCTCTGGCCCCGGTTCCCGAGTGCGCCGAGTCCGATGTCAAGAGCTTCTATCTTGCCCCGGTCGGTAACGGCCCGTTCATGATGGACGGCAAGTGGGAGGATGGCCAGGAGATCAACGTCAAGAAGTTCGACGATTACTATGGCGACAAGGCCAAGATCGATGGCATCCACTTCCAGGTCATCAAGGACATGGAGACCGCTTACAAGGAGTTCCAGGCCGGTAACCTCGATGTCTGCGACGTTCCCGTCGCTCAGATCGATGCCGCCAAGAAGGATCGCGGCGTGTCCAAGGACGGCTACACCATGGGTGACGGCGAGCGCATGCTGCTCGGCGCCGAGCCTTCCACGTACTATCTGACCTGCAACACCACGGCCGAGCCGTTCAACAACGCCGACCTGCGTAGGGGCATCTCCCTGGCCATTAACCGTGAGGCCATCTGCAAGACCATCTTCAAGGGTACCCGTACCCCTGCCGACGGCATTGTTCCTCCGGGCATCGATGGCTACAAGGAGGGCGCATGGGAGTTCTGCGCCTACGATGTCGACAAGGCTAACGAGTACCTCGACAAGGTTGCTCCCGCTGGCGCTAACGGGGATCGTGGCATTAGCGTGACCCTGTCCTACAACCAGGACGGCGGTCACAAGGAGATCATGGAGTCCATCATCGGCGACCTCGCCAAGGTTGGCGTTACCGCTGTCTCCGATACCCCTGAGTGGTCTGCCCTGCTCGAGCAGTATCAGAACTTTAACTATCAGTTCGGTCGTCTGGGTTGGATTGCCGACTACCCGATCATGGACAACTTCCTGTATCCGCTGTTCCACTCCGACTCCCTCGGTGGCGACAACCGCTCCGGTTACAACAACCCCGAGTTCGACGCCAAGGTCGACGAGGCTCGTACTATTGTTGACGACGAGGAGCGCGTCGCTAAGATGCAGGAGGCCGACGCAATGGTCGCTGCCGACTGCCCGGTCATCCCGATTATGTTCTACACGCACACCATCGCCGGCTCCGATCGCATCAAGCACCTCTATGTCGATCCGCAGAAGCACGCCGATCTGAGTACCGCTGAGCTCGCCTAAGAGTTTGCAGCTTCCGTGAGGGTCAAGTATTTACGTAGACCTCATGGGAAACATACAGTTCTCCCTAACCTGGGGTAAACTGGCTGATGGTAATTTTGGGATGCCGGTCTGGCGATCGGCATCCCATTTAGGTTAATCCCTAGATAGGGGAGTGGTATGGGTAAGTACATCGTTAAACGTGTGCTTCAGTTCATCCCGGTGTTTTTGGGCGTTACGCTGATTCTGTTCGCCCTTCAGAATATCGTGCCGGGAGATCCGATCAAGCTGATCGGTGGAGACAAGGCTCTGTCCCCCGAGGTGGAGCTTCAGCTTCGCGTCCGCTATCACCTGGTCCAGACGGACGAGGACGGCAACGCGATCCTTGACGAGAACGGCGACCCCGTTCAAACGTCGCTCGTGGACCGTTACTTGTATTACATGAACGGCCTGCTTCATGGCGATCTGGGCAATTCGTATCAGCGCAAGCTGCCGGTTACGGAAATCTTCGCCCAGAAGTATCCGTATACGGTCAAACTTGCCGCGTGCGCCATCGTGCTCGAGGCAATCATGGGTATCGGTGCGGGTATCATTTCGGCGGTAAAGCGTTATTCCTTCTGGGATATTTTGGTAACGCTCACCACGTCGATCCTCGTTGCGGTCCCGGCCTTTTGGCTCGGTATGTTGCTGCAGCTGTTCTTTGGCGTCATCCTCAAGGACGCCACGGGCGGTGCAATCTCCATGCCGATCTCGGGTGCCGGCGGTTCCAGCTCTCAGTATCAGGATTGGATGCACTATGTGCTTCCGACCATTACGCTGGCTTCGGTTTCGACCGCTTATGCTGCCCGCATTATGCGCTCGCAGCTGCTTGACGTCATGAACCAGGATTACATCCGTACGGCAAAGGCGAAGGGTCTCTCCAATCGCGCGATCATCGTCAAGCATGCGCTTAAGAATGCACTCATCCCCGTCGTTACCTATATTGGTGTCGACTTTGGTGGCATGCTTTCGGGCGCCATCCTGACCGAGACGGTCTTTAACTGGCCCGGTATCGGCTATGAGGTCTATCGCGCCATTAGCATGCGTGACTGGCCCATCGTTATGGGCGGCGTTACGCTCATCGTCGTCGTCGTTATGGTGATCAACCTGCTCGTCGACATTAGCTATGCATTCCTCGACCCACGCATCCGCCTTGGCGGTCCGTCGGATAAGGCCTAAGGGAGGTACGTCTCATGCAGGAAACTGATTCTCAGTCTCAGGAGCAGGCTACCGCCACCAAGGCCGCATCTGCTCCCGCCAAGTCCCGCACGCTGTGGGGCGACGCTTTTAAGCGTCTTCGTAAGAACAAGCTCGCCGTTATCGGTGTCTGCTGGATCATCATCGTCGTTGTGGTTGCACTGACCGCAGATCTGTGGGCTAAGCCCTGGCTCGGTTCGCCGACGGCTTCCGACTCGACCACCATGGCCGAGACGTCGCTGCTGGCTCCGTGTGCAGAGCACCCGTTTGGCACCGACGCCCTTGGTCGTGACATTCTCGTCCGCGTTATCTACGGTGCGCGCGTTTCGCTGTCCGTCGGCATTATGGCCACCGCGATCTCCACGCTGATCGGTCTGGTCATGGGTGCTCTGGCGGGTTTCTACGGCGGCATCTGGGATACGATCATCATGCGCTGTGCGGACATCTTCCTGGCGTTCCCGTACGTGCTGTTCGTTGTCGCCATGATCGCCGTTATCGGCCGTGGCCTTCAGAACGTCTTTATCGCCATCGGTATTCTCGGCTGGCCTTCGATTGCGCGCGTCTTCCGCTCTGCAATCTTGACGGTCAAGGAAAACGACTATGTTGATGCTGCGCGCGCGATGGGTGCATCTGATGCTCGTATCGTCGTGCGTCACATCTTCCCGAACTCCGTCGCCTCCATCGTGGTCTACGCGACCATGAACATTGGTGGCGCCATTCTGACCGAGTCCGCTCTGTCCTTCCTCGGCATGGGCGTTATTCCGCCTACGCCTTCGTGGGGCTCCATGATTCAGGACGGTCAGCAGTATCTTCTGACCGCTCCCTGGATGATGATCATGCCCGGTCTGGCAATTCTCTCGACGGTGCTCGCCTTCACCCTGTTGGGTGATGGTCTGCGCGACGCCCTCGACGTCAAGATGAAGGACGCATAAGGATGAAGAAGAACAAGAACTATGTGGACCTGAAGGACCAGCCGGTTCCTGAGGGCCAGCATCTGCTCGAGGTCGATGACCTTAAGATGTATTTCCACACCGAGGATGGCGTCGTTCGCGCTGTCGACGGTGTCTCCTACACGCTCGATCGCGGCGAGACCCTGGGCGTCGTCGGTGAATCCGGTTCCGGTAAGTCCGTGACCGCCATGACCATCATGGGCCTTATCTCGATGCCTCCGGGAAAGATTGAGGGCGGTGACGTTCGCTATCGCGGCCGCTCCATCCTCGAAATGACCGAGGAAGAGATGCAGCACATTCGCGGCAACGATATCGCGATGATCTTCCAGGATCCTATGACCTCCTTGAACCCGGTTTATAAGATCGGCAAGCAGGTGGGCGAGGGCCTTCGTCTGCACCGTGGCTACTCCAAGCAGGAGGCGCTCAAGCGTGCCACCGAGCTTTTGGACCTCGTGGGTATCCCCGAGCCCGAGAAGCGCGTCAACGAGTATCCGCACCAGTTCTCTGGCGGTATGCGTCAGCGAGTCATGATTGCCATGGCTCTTGCCTGCGATCCCGATATTCTGATTGCCGACGAGCCCACGACGGCTCTGGACGTTACCATTCAGGCTCAGATTATCGAGCTCATGCAGGAAATGCAGGAGAAGAACGGCAACGCCATCATCATGATTACCCATGACCTGGGCGTCGTCGCCGACATGGCCGACAAGATCATGGTTATGTACGCCGGCCGTCCCGTCGAGTTCGGTACTGCTGAGGAAATCTTCTACGAGAGCCGCCACCCCTACACCTGGGGCCTTATCCGCTCCATCCCGGAGCAGGCCATCGAAGAGAAGAAGCCGCTTACGCCGATTCACGGCAACCCGCCTTCGCTCATGAACCTGCCCGAGGGCTGCGTGTTCTCGCCTCGTTGTCCCTATGCGACCGATAAGTGCCGCAAGCAGCGCCCCGAGCGCGTTGTCACCGAGTCTGGTCATTACTCTGCATGCCACTACTCCGGTGACCCCGAGTTCCTCAAGAACGCTCCTGAGACGTCCCGTACGCGCAAGGATTCCAAGAAGGGAGGCGAGGCGTAATGGCAGATACCAACGAGCGTACTCCGCTGCTGAAGGTCGAGCACCTCTCTAAGGAGTTTCCCGCTGAGTCCGGCATGTTCGCCAAGCGCTTCTCCAAGCGTGTCGTCTCTGCTGTGAATGACATTTCGTTCGAGATTTATCCGGGCGAGACCTTTGGCCTGGTCGGCGAGTCTGGTTGCGGTAAGTCCACCACGGGCCGCACCATCATGCGCCTGACCAAGCCGACGGCAGGCAAAGTGTTTTTCCAGGGCAAAGACGTTGCCGAGATGAGCAAGCACGAGATCAAGGATATGCGTCGCGAGATGCAGTTCATCTTCCAGGACCCCTATGCTTCGCTCAACCCTCGTATGACCATCGGCGAGATCGTCTCCGAGCCCATGACCATTCATGGTGTGGGTACCAAGGAGGAGCGTATCGAGCGCGTCCGCGAGCTGCTGGACGTCGTCGGTCTGAACCCCGAGCACATCAACCGCTATCCGCACGAGTTCTCCGGCGGTCAGCGTCAGCGTGTCGGCATTGCCCGCGCGTTCGCTCTGAAGCCCAAGCTGATCATCTGCGACGAGCCTGTCTCTGCACTTGACGTTTCCATTCAGGCCCAGGTTTTGAACCTGCTGAAGGAGCTTCAGGATAAGTTCGGTACTGCTTACCTCTTCATTGCTCACGACCTTTCTGTCGTGCAGCACATCTCCGATCGCGTTGCCGTTATGTACCTGGGTAAGATGGTCGAGGTTTCGGACTGGAAGACGCTCTACAGCGAGCCTCACCATCCGTACACGCAGTCGCTGCTGTCTGCCGTGCCGGTGCCCGATCCTGATATCCAGAAGACCCGCAAGCGCATCATCCTCGCCGGCGATCCGCCGTCACCGCTGGATCCGCCGACCGGTTGCCGTTTCCACACCCGTTGCCCGATCGCGCAGGGTATCTGCTCTGAGAAGCTTCCCGAGTTTAAGGAGGTCGCACCGGGTCACTGCTGCGCCTGCCACTTCGCGGAGCCGTTCCCGATCAAGGAATCGCACATCGACCTCTAGTCGGTTGTACTCGTCCGGCCCCGCCCTGAAGTTACTTTTCAGAACGTCCTCGGACATGCAAGAAACCCCCGCTGCGCACTTCGTGCGGCGGGGGCTTCCTCCGTCCTGCGGAAAGATTGTGGGGCTAACGGGCAGGGGGCCCGCCGGCTCGTTATCGTGGCGGGCGCAGTTCTGAAGAACTCAATGGGTCATCTCGCTAGGTAAAAAGATGGTTCGCGGTGGTATCGTTGTTGTGGGTTTAATTCGATATGAAAGGGTGACTTTGGTGTCCAAGATGGATTCTACGCTCTCCTATATTACTGACCAGTTGAAGGCGCTGACTTCTATTGCTTCGCCTACAGGCTATACCCGTGCGGCGACTGATTATCTGATGGAGACGTTGCGCGATATGGGCTTTGGGCCCGAGCGTTCTAACAAGGGCAATGTGCTCGTTGAACTTGGTGGCGAGGGCGAGCCGCTTGTGTTGGCGAGCCATGTCGATACCCTGGGCGCCATGGTGCGTTCCATTAAGGATAATGGCCGCCTGCGCCCCACGACGCTCGGTGGGCATCAGTGGTCTACGGCCGATGGCGAGAACTGCACCGTCTACACGCGTGACGGTAATGTCTACACGGGCGTGGTCCTCAATACCGAGCCTTCGGCGCATGTGGCCGATGAGCCGGTCAAGACCATCGAGAAGAACATGGAAATCCTGCTCGACGAGAACGTTGACAGCAAGGACGATGTGCTCGAGCTGGGTATTCAGACGGGCGATATCATCGCTATGGATCCGCGCACCACGGTGACGGAGAGCGGCTATATCAAGAGTCGCTTCCTTGACGACAAACTGTCGGCCTCCATTTTGCTGGGCTTGGCGCGTGCGGTCGCCGCTGGCGAGGTGACGCTCTCGCGCAAGGTGTCACTGCTCTTTACCGTGTACGAGGAGGTCGGCCACGGCGGTGCCTTTGTGCCGGCCGACACGCGCGAGATGATCAGCGTGGACATGGGCTGCGTGGGCGACGACCTGGGCTGCACCGAGCGCATGGTTTCGATCTGCGCCAAGGATTCGGGCGGTCCGTACAACTACGACCTGGTGACCACGCTGTCCAATATCGCGCGCGAGCTGGAGCTCGATTACGCCATCGACGTGTACCCGCATTACGGTTCCGACGTCGAGGCCACGCTTTCGGCTGGCTACGACATTCGCCACGGCCTGATTGGCCCCGGCGTGTACGCGAGCCACAACTACGAGCGCAGCCACATCGACGGCGTGCGCAACACCTTCGAGCTCGTCCGCGCCTACGTTCAGCGCTAGGGAAGCAGTTTTCGACTCGGCTGACCAATCGCTAAGGCCCGATTTCTCGGGCCTTTTTTCGCTTTAGGTCGTTTAGTATTATGATATATGTAATCTATTAACTAAACGCGTAAATTACTTAACGAGGTGATGCGGCATATGAATACATCTGAGTACTTATCTATGGGTGAT
This sequence comes from Collinsella sp., assembly GCA_048438765.1. Taxonomy (GTDB): domain Bacteria; phylum Actinomycetota; class Coriobacteriia; order Coriobacteriales; family Coriobacteriaceae; genus Collinsella. The sequence continues at coordinate 8,134 of DBGAPG010000106.1, read as the reverse complement.
GCCGCCCACCTGTTGGGCGTTACGAAAGCCCGCATATCGCAACTTGCCGCATCGGGGACGCTTGTGTGCGATATTGTGGGCGGCCGGAAGATGGTCGAGTACAATTCTGCGATCGCCTATCAAAAGGTCCGCAAGCGAGGACGCCGTCCTGCGGCCGATGTGGGACGCAAGTTTACGCTGATGTCGGCCGACCATGAGGTCGCGCATGTCTCATTTGATCCGACGCGCGAGTTTTCCTTCGAAATCGCCGAGGTCCTCGATGCGCAACGAATGCCGTTTGGCACATGCTCGAGCTCTTCTCCAACGGTGAACAAGCGGGAGCTCAATGCGTGGTGGGGGCATCGGTCGGTGCCCGATGTTCGCCCCGGGCTTATCTCGCGTTACCGCGAGCTGGGGATTGTCAACGGCGTTGAGGTGCCGGTTCAGTGCCTGGGCCTCTCGCTTTCGGATTGCTATTGGCTGCGCCCGGCAGAATGCGACGGGCTCGAATGGCGAAACATCAATTACTTTGAGAACGAATTTGAGCGATCGGCGCCCGAGGGACGTTCGGGTTGGCTGGAGGGCATCGGTCTTAAAAATCCCGACAACACATCCGAAGGCGAGCTTCCTAAATCGTGGATGATTCGCAACGGTGTTCGTGTTCTGGTCAAGGGACGTGGCATGGACGACCAACGGCCCTTTAACGAGGCGGTTGCAACGGCTCTACATCGTCGATTGCTGTCGGAGGGCGAGTTTGTTCCTTACACGGTTGAGCGCATGTTCGATGGCCCCGTGTGCCTGTGCGAGGGTTTTCTTGACGGCCGTGAGGAATATGTTCCGGCTGTTTACGTTAAGAACGCCCTTGGCGGACAGCGAGGAAGCTCGACGTACGACCGGTACTGCCGCTTTCTTGGCAAGCATGGTGCCGATGAGGCCGCTGTGAGAAGGTCTATGTCGCAGATGATTGTCTGCGATGCCCTTTTGGCCAACAGCGACCGCCATTGGCGAAACTTCGGCATCATCCGCAATGTCGACACCCTGGAGATAAGGCCTGCACCGCTGTTCGATAGCGGTAACTGTCTGTGGTATAACGTGCCAACTGCCGTGCTCGCGGCTGGCGAGTTTGGGTTTGCTGCTAAGCCGTTTGGGCCCAATCCTTCCGTCCAGCTGGCGCTTGCGGACTCACTCGATTGGTTCGATTCATCACGACTCAATGGATTTGTTGATGAGGCGATTGAGATTCTTTCGCAGAGCGAATGGGCCACGGCGGAGGGCCGGCTCGAGTCCATTCGCCGCGGCCTCGAGCGTCGCGTAATCGAGGTGAATGCTGCTGTTGAAGTGCTTCGATACGTGCGGCGATAATCCTGCGGCTACCTGATGGCGGCGGTTACGGTGCCGCCGCCCAGGACGACGTCGCCGCGGTAGACTACAACGGCCTGGCCGGGGGCGATGGCTCGTTGCGGCTCGTCAAAGGTCAAGAGCATCTGCCCGTTTGCGCCGCGCGTGAGCACTGCCGCCTGGTCTTTCTGACGGTACCGGTATTTGGCACCTACGCGAATGCCGCCGGCGTCGAGCTCCGCCTCCATACGCTCTGCCGGAGCGCTCCAGATCCAGTCGTTTGCCGTGAGCGCTGTGGCTGTCAGGTCCTCGGCCTCGCCCAGATGTACGGTGTTGCTGGCGGCATCGACGCCCGTTACGTACACGGGATGGGCCATCGCGACGCCCAGGCCCTTGCGCTGGCCGATGGTATAGCGCAGCGCGCCGTTGTGGCGTCCGACCACGCTGCCGTCGCGCCACACAATGTCGCCCGGCGCAGCGGGATGTCCGCAGCGGCGCTCGATATAGCCCGCGTAGTCACCGTCTGGAATAAAGCAGATGTCCTCGCTTTCGGCCTTCTGGGCGTTGGTAAAGCCCTGCTCGGCGGCTATTCGGCGCACGTCGCGCTCTTTGTCCAGGCCTGCCAGCGGAAAGATCGTGTGCGCCAGGCGCTCCTGCGTAAGCGAATACAAAAAGTAACTTTGGTCCTTTTTGGGGTCCTCGCCGCGATGCAGCTGCCAGGTGCCGTCGGGCGCCTGGCTCGTTTTGGCATAGTGGCCTGTGGCGATGTAGTCGCAGCCCATATCCAGCGCCGCATCGAGCAACGCGCCAAACTTAATGTGGCGGTTGCAGATGATGCACGGGTTGGGCGTCAGCCCTTCCTGGTAGGCGTTCACAAAGCGCTCGATAACGCTATGGTCGAAGGTCTGCTGCAGGTCGAGTACGTGATGGGGGATCCCCAGGCGCTCGGCGACGGCCTTTGCATCGGCGATGTCGCGGTCGACCTTACTCATGCCCGTGATGGGATCGGGCGTGGGGCAGGTGAGGCGCATGGTGGCGCCGACGCATTCGTAGCCCTGGCTTTTGAGCAGGTACGCGGTCACGCTGGAATCGACGCCGCCGCTCATGGCGACGAGCACGCGCTTGTTGTGCATGGGGAGGTTCTCCTTGGTGGCATGTGGCCAAAAAAGAAAAGCGGCGCGGGAGGCTGGTTCCGCGCCGCAGACATTGTAGCAAGTTCGGACGTCTCGTGGGACACCCTGATTGGATGGGCTCAGACTGCCGGGAGAGAGGAGACCGGTTCGTCCTGGGCTCAACCTATGGGCGACAGGCCTTAGTCCTGGAAGAGTGCCGTGGACAGGTAGCGCTCGCCGGTGTCGGCAAGCAGGGCCACGATGGTCTTGCCCTCGTTCTCGGGGCGCTTGGCCAGCTGCAGTGCGGCCCACACGGCGGCGCCGGACGAAATGCCCACGAGCACGCCCTCCTTGTGGCCCACGGCGCGGCCGGTGGCAAAGGCGTCGTCGTTCTCGACGGGGATGATCTCGTCATAGACCTGGGTGTTGAGGACGTCGGGCACAAAGCCGGCGCCGATGCCCTGGATCTTGTGCGGGCCGGCCTGACCCTTGGAGAGCACCGGGGAGGTGGCGGGCTCGACGGCGACGACCTTAATCTCGGGGTTCTGCTCCTTGAGGAACTCGCCCACGCCGGTCACGGTGCCACCGGTGCCAACGCCGGCGACGAAGATGTCGACCTTGCCATCGGTGTCATCCCAGATCTCGGGGCCGGTCGTGGCCTTGTGAATGGCGGGGTTGGCGGGGTTCACAAACTGGCCGGCGATAATGCTGTTGGGAGTCTCCTTCTGCAGCTCCTCGGCCTTGGCGATAGCGCCCTTCATGCCCTTGGAGCCGTCGGTGAGCACGAGCTGCGCACCGTATGCCTGCATCAGCTTGCGGCGCTCGACGGACATGGTCTCGGGCATGGTGATGATCACCTTGTAGCCGCGGGCGGCCGCTACCGAGGCGATGCCGACGCCGGTGTTGCCGCTCGTGGGCTCGATGATGGTGTAGTCGCCGCCGCGCACGAGCTTGCCAGCCTTCTCGGCCTCGTCAATCATGTTCTTGGCGACGCGGTCTTTAACGGATCCGGCGGGGTTGAAGTATTCCAGTTTGATGAGCACGCGAGCCTTGAGGTCCTCGTCGGCCTCAAAGTGAGTGAGCTCCAGAAGCGGGGTGTGGCCGATAAGCTGATCGATGGACGTGTAAACCTTGCTCATGGTGAACCTCCAAAGTGTTCAAGTTGCTGGTTGCCGTGTGGTTTTACGGCGTGTCTAGCAGCTAAACCCATAAACCTTATAGGTTGTTCGTTTAGCTGTTGGCAAGCATAGTAGACACTAAAGCCTAGTAATGCAATAGGAAATAGAAGATTATTACGAGTCGATTAACCATCTTGACCGGAACGGGTATTTCCAAAGCCAATTTTTCGGCTAGAATTTCAACGGACTAAAAGACCGAAAGGCAGCACTAGATATGTTGGTTTCCACTAAGGGCAGGTATGCCCTGCGCGTTATGGTCGACCTGGCCGAGCACCAGGCGGCCGGTCGCATCCCGCTTAAAGAGATTGCGGCGCGTCAGGGTATTTCGGAGAAGTACCTCGAGAATATTCTGGCGACGCTCGTGCGCGCCAATATGCTCTCGGGCATGCGCGGCAAGGGCGGCGGCTATGTGCTCACGCGCCCGCCCGAGCAGTACACGGTGGGCGAGATCTTGCGCCTGACCGAGGGCAGTCTGGCACCGGTCGCCTGCCTGGATGGCGACTGCAAGGGTTGCTCGCGATCTGATGAGTGCCCCACGCTCGACGTGTGGAAGAACCTGGACAAGCTCATCAACGACTACCTCAACGGTGTGACGCTCGATCAACTTGTCGCTCCCAACCATGGCTACGACTACGTCATCTAACCCACGCCTGCCATTTGGGGACGGGGTGGAAATGGTAGATTTTCTTGCCCTCTGAGACTTGGCAAATAAGAAGGCCGCCCATTTTTGCGATGGGCGGCCTTTGATTTGGTCCGATGCGTTTGTGTATCGGGGGCGTATTACTCTTCGGCAATACTATCGAGGATGCTGCGCATGATGGACACTAGGATGCTGCCCATAAAGGCCGAGCCAAAGCCGGTGATGGAGATGCCGACGCCCAACAGGTTGACCGACAGGTAGCTGGCGAGCTCCAGCATAAAGCTGTTGAGCACGAGCTGGAAAATGCCGAGCGTAATGATCGTGAGCGGCAGCGAGATGACCGTGAGGAACGGTTTGACGAACGAATCGACGATGTTGAGGAACAGCCCCACAAAGGCAAAGCAGACCCAGGCCTCGGCAAAGCCGAAAGGTTGGATGCCGGGGACGAGGAACGTGGCGGTCGCGATGGCGATCGAGGTGAAGAGCCAGTTAAGCATAAAGCGCATGGCGTGAATCCTTTCTTGCGCCGGGGTTGCTGGCGTCGCGTGAAGCGGCTTGCGACGGCGACTTGGATGGTTGCGCGGGCGCGCCGCGGTGTTTGGGCGCCCATTGTCTCAAATATTCGTGGAGCTTACGTGCGCATTCGGTTTCTAAACGGCGTTCGTCCTGAAAAACGTGCCGCTGGCAGAGAGTCTTGTCGCTTTAGTTTGGTGGTGTGCTACACTGCTACGGGCAAAAGGCCCATGCATAGTTTTATTGCATATTACGGGCGAACGATGCCCGATGTCAGTATCAACTTCGATGCCTTATGGCGGGTTTGGCGGTGATCGATGAATATCGAGAACATGTTTGACAAGCCTGATGTCAAGCAGCTGATCCACGCATTTAGTCTTTTGGATGACGAGAACGATATCCAAGCGTTTTTGACCGATATCTGCACGCCGCGCGAGATTTGCGATTTATCGCAGCGCCTGCAGGTCGCGCGTTATTTGGATGAGGGCGAGCCCTATGTTGAGGTTCAGGCCCGCACGGGCGCCTCGTCCACCACGGTGAGCCGCGTGTCCAAGGCGCTCAACGGCGAGTACGGTGGCTATCGCAAGATCCTCATCAAACTGGAGGATGGCGAGTAGGCCGGCGGCAACAAACGAATTGCGCAGAACCGTCCCTTCGGGGGCGGTTTTTATATGCCTGTAACCGGTTGGTGCGTTGGGGTCAGGTTGCTTTGTACCAAAAGATGGAGCTGCGGTGGCAATCTGTCCGCGTGGGCGGGTAGGATGGATGCATTGATTATTGCGAACGGTTTAAGTGGAGGACCATGCCTGTTCGAATCTATACCACCAATATCGGCACGGACTTGAGCGATGCCGAGGCGGCGTTGCTCGCCGACCTGGTTGCCCGCCACGGGCGTGCCGTTTTGCTGGCGCCCTCGTTTGCCGAGCTCGACGTGTGCCGTCACGATGCTGCGGTTGCTGGCGCCTCGCTGGGCGTTGACTACAAAACCCCCGCGTCGTGGCTTCGTTCGCTGTGGGAGCTTATGGGCGATGGCCGCAGCTTTGTCGACAACATGCAGCGCCAGATGCTGTTCTCGGACATGATCGCCCGTCGCGACGATGCCGACCTGCAGCCGCTTTCGCGCAGTCAGGGCACGGTGCGCATGCTCGCGCGCATGGCCCGCGATGTGCTGCCGGGCGTAGCGGGAACGGGTGCCGAGCGCTGCCGCGGCGACGTTTGCCGGCCCGATCCCAAGAGCGACGCCGAGGCTCGCGTGTTCGAGCTGCTGAGTGCCTATGCGAGCGGCTTGGACCGTCGAGACATGGTCGAGCCCTGCGAGGCGGCTGACCTTATGGCCGAGGTGCTGGCCGACAGCCTGCCGGCGTGCGCCCGCGCGGTATGTGTGCGCGGTATCACATCGTTTACGCACGGCCTGCTCGAGCTGCTGTCGGCCGTGGCGAACAATGGGGGAGAAGTCGTTGTGCTGCTTGCCCGCGAGCAGGCGGCAATGCGCGAGGAACTTGCTGCCGCCTTTGATGCCCGCGGTGTGCTGTTTGAGGCCGCGCCGCTGGGGGAGGGTGCCGCCGCGCCCCAGACTGCCTTCAAGTCCGCCGCTCAGCCTACCTTTGTAGAGGTTGCCGGCCCTCACGCCCGCGCCCACGCCTATGTGGATGCAATCGATGGGCTGGTAAAAACGTGTGAGGACGCCGCGGTCGACGGCGGTGTCACGGCGTCCGCGGACCCCGTGCGCGTGCTCGTGGTGTCTGCCCGGGCGCCCCAGCTGTTCGGTGAACTCGCTGCCCGTTTGGCGGCGCGTCACATTGCTGCTGAGACAACCGAGTTCACGGCGTTTTCCCAATCCATCGCGGGCAGGCAGTTCACGGCGCTCGCCAATCTAATCGAGCGCATGAAGGCCGCTGACGAGGGCACCGCTTCCAAGACCGAGTGGTGGCCCGCTCCGGAGCTTACCGACTGGATTTACAGTCCGCTTTCGGGTGCCGATGCTGCCAGCGCGCGCACCTTCGACAAGAACATGCGCCTGTCGCGCGGCAAGACCACCACGGCCGTCAAAAGCCTGCTGCAGAGCGTGCAGGGCCAGGTCAGGGGCACGCGCAAGGCCGCCAGTGATGATAACTGGTTTAAGAACGTGCCGTGCGTGGTCTCGGACGTGTTCCAAGCGCTGTGGCGCGACAAACCCGTGACGGCGCTCAAGGCAATGCTCGCCGTTGCCGAGGCGTTGCCCGATCGCGCCCTTGGAGGCCTTGACGGTCAGGCTCGTCGCCAGGTGGAGACCGCCCTGCTGCGACATGTCATCGACATCCTTATGAACGATGCCCGTACGCTCGACGTGTCGCAGGCCGCGACCGTGCCCGTGCTCGACGACGTTCGTACCAAGGTGGACAAGCGCAGCACCGCATACGATTACGAGACCTATGAGGTCGACCGCGCGCCGCGCGCCCAGGTGCGCTTTGCGTCGCTTACCGATGCGGCAGCCCTGCGCCCCGATAGCTACGATGCCGTGCTGTTTGCCGACGTCGATCTGGACAGTTATCCGCTCTCACACGAGGAGGGACCGCTGGCCACGCTGACGGCCGAGCTGGGGCGCAGCGGTGTGACGCTTGAGCCCGCGGCCCTGCTGCGCGTGCGCTTTGGCCGCGCGATGCAGGCCGCGCGCGGTCCGGTTGCGCTTGCCCGCGTGACCCACGATCGCCAGGCGCACGAGTGCTATCCGGCTGCCGTGTGGACCGAGTTGCGGGCGCACGCCGAGGCCACTGGCGCTGTCAAACCCACGCGCGTGGGCGAGGGCGGTATCGTCGCCGATTTTGATTCAGCGGCCGGCGAGGGCATCGAGTGCAAGCGCGTCGCGTGCGAGGCTCCTCAGCATTTGAGTGAGGCGGCTGTGCCGTACCTGGTCCTGCGCCGCCGCGATGGCGAGGACGAGAACGCGCCGCTCGTGCCGCGCCTGACGTCCGCCTCGCAGATTGAGGCGTACTCGACATGCCCGCTGTGCTGGTTCGTGTCGTATCGCGTGAAGCCCCAGTCCATCGACGCGGGCTTTGGCAACATGGAGAAGGGTAACTTTGTCCACGACGTGCTGGAGCACCTGCATGCCCGCCTGCCCCAGGAGGGCATGGAACGCGTGACGCCCGAGAATCTGCCGCGCGCTCAGGAGCTGCTGCGCGAGGTCTTTGACGAGACGTTGGCCGAGCACGCCGGCAAGCGAGGCACGGAGGGCCCGCTGGTGCCGCTTTCTGCGGTGGAGGAGCGCCAGGTGGCCGAGATTTTGCCGCAGCTGGAGGGCGTGCTTGCCTACGAGTCCGAGGCACTTGCCCCCTTTGCCCCGCGCTACCTGGAGTTCGCCTTCAACGAGCTCAAGGTCGAGTATGCCGGTTGGC
>DBGAPG010000105.1:0-2850 GCA_048438765.1 Collinsella sp. | reverse complement strand
TTTTCAAAAAATACACGTCCCGAAACTTACCAAGACTTCATATCCAGCTACCGTTCACGGTCGCCGATTACCGCCCACCGATTCAAACAAGAAATATGTCGCCAAAAGCAGGTCATCTACCTGCATGGTTAGATTTTGGTCAGCTTTTGGTCAGCTGAGCGGCAAGTTCCAGCTGATACGTTTTTGCTACCCAAAAGGAGGCGGTAGCTCATGACCCATTGCAATGACCAGCTCATCGACCAACTGCTCACTCAAGCCGAACAAGAGGGGCGCTGTCTGATTCCCCCGAGCACGGCGATCCGAAAAGCGCTCCTTCGGCGCACCGGCGGCACGGTTGTCTCGCCCATGCCGGGGTTGTTTGCGCGAAAAACGCGCTGGGATGAACTCAACCGAGCGCAACGCCATTGCGAAATCCTCCGCGCCCTTGCGATCATCCATCCCGATTGGACGTTCTGCTCGTTTTCGGCAGCTTGCCTGCTGGGGCTCGAGGTCTCGTGGCGACACCTGAACGTCGTGCATGTTTGCAGCTCGACAAAGCCGTCGGCTCGTCCGGGCGCACATATTCAGCGACACCAGATTGAGCCGGCCGGAGCAATACGCAGAGCCGGCATATCGGTAACGCCGCCCATCCAAACGGCCACAGATTGCCTGCTGCAAACTGGTTTTGCCGACGGCATGCCCATTGCCGATTCGGCGATCTCAAAGCTCGGCCTTGCGCCGGAACAGCTGATGGAGGCCGTTGAGCAACGAGCGACCGCCCGCAATGGTCGCGCGATTCGCACCGCCCTCACAACGCTTCGATATGCCGACGTCCGCGCCGAGAGCGGCGGGGAATCGGTCGCCCGAGCCGTCATGATCGAGACGGGCTTTGCGCCCGACTGGCTTCAATACGAGCTGACGGACCCCTTCGATTCGGCCAAGCCCATACGAACGGACTTTGCCTGGGAGCGCCAGGCGCGGGAACTCACGCTGGGCGAGCTCGACGGGCTCATCAAATATACCGACCAGACCATGCTGGCCGGACGCACCACCGCCGAGATGCTCGTTGCCGAACGACAGCGCGAGGCGCACCTATCGCTCTACGGCCACCCTCTGCTGCGCTTTACCATGAACGAGGTCCGCTCGGCAGGAGTGCTCGCCAAAAAGCTGCAGACGGCAGGCATCCGGCAGACCGCGCTGCCGACATGGCTCAACGAGGTGGACCTGTAGGAGCTGCTAGGCCACGCATCGCCAGATCGCATCCCCCTATCTGGGCCGCGTTTTCCCAACGACCACGCCAACGGAAAGCGCGTCCTAGCCTGGACGCTCAAAACGGGATGCACTTTCCGGATGGCGGGCCTGGCGGAAAGCGTGTCCCGGAATCCCGTCTCAGAGCTGGACAGGCTTTCCGGTTGAGTCCTTCAGCGGAAACCGCATCCCGGAATAAACACTCAAACTGGGATGCGCTTTCCAAACGACCGGCCAGCGGAAAACGCATCCCATTCTGAGGCATGATTCCGGGACACAGTTTCCACTCCAAACAAAGGGCCCCGGCTCGCGATGGAGCCGGGGCCAAAGGCGCAGCGTATGTAGTTGATGTTGAGCGCGAACAGCCCATCAGCAATGGTCGTCCGCACCCCACCCTACCCGCGGTTGCGAACGCGGCTGTACGGCGTATCCACCATGGGCAGATCCGGACGCAGCTTGCCGTCGAATGCGCGATAGGCGTTCTGTACGGCGGGCGCCGTGGGAATCGTTGCGATCTCACCGATGCCCTTGCCGCCGTATGCCACGGGCAACAGCTCGTCCTTCTCCACGTAGATGGCGTGGATATTCGGAATCTCGGGCGCACGGAACAGCCCGAGCGTACCGTACCTTGCCTGGGGTACGCAGTCCTTGAGCGGCCAGTCCTCGGTAAGCGCATAGCCCATACCCATAAGCACGCCGCCTTCGATCTGACCCTGGATGGAGATGGGGTTGACCACCTTGCCGGAATCGTGCGCGGCATAGACCTCGCTCACGCGACCGTCATCATCCAGAATGACCACATGCGTGGCAAAGCCGTAGCAGATGTGGCTCTTGGGGTTGGGAACGTCGGCGCCCAGCTTGTCGGTCGGCTCCAGGTACACGTACCCAAACTCGCAGCCCTCGAGCGCCTTGATGGCGGCAGCGGGATCTTGAGGATGCATACCCTGGCCGGCGACGAGTTCCTGTGTGTGCAGCTGATAGGCGCGACCGTCGTCGTACTCGATCTTGATGCCATCACCATGGGCGCTCACAGGAGCATCGGGTGCATGCTTGCCGGCCTCGATGTCAAGCATGGCATCGCGCAGCAGGAAGGCGGCACCGCGCACGGCCTCGCCGGTCACGACCGTCTGACGCGAGCCAGACGTGGTGCCGGAGTCGGGAGCGTTCTCGGTAGAGCACTCGCCATTGGCGATGCAGCGAAGCGGCAGGCCGCATGCCTCGGCAACGTCCTGCAAAAAGACCGTGTTGCAGCCCTGGCCGATGTCGGACGTGGCAGCATAGACCACGGCCACGCCGTTCTCGACGCGAATCTTGCAGCGGCCGGCATCGGGCAGGCCCACGCCCACGCCGGCGTTCTTCATGGCGCAGGCGATACCGGCGTGTCCGGGATGCGCATAGTAGGCATCCTTGACCTCGAGCAGCGTCTCCTTCAGCGCCGTGGAGCAGTCGGCAATCTGCCCGTTGGGCAGAACCTCGCCCGGTTCGATGGCGTTACGGTAGCGGATCTCCCACGGATCCAGGCCGACCTTCTCGGCCAGCAGGTCGATCAGGCTCTCGAGCGCAAACTCGGACTGGCAAACGCCAAAGCCGCGGTACGCGCCGGCGGGCGGGTTGTTGGTGTAG
>DBGAPG010000104.1:0-11253 GCA_048438765.1 Collinsella sp. | reverse complement strand
GACGAGGACCCGCAGGACGAGTAGCCCTGCCGCCTGCCATTTGGGGACGGGGTAGAAACGGTAGAAATAGCGCTTGACAAATGAGCGGGGGCGGACGTGTCGAAACGTCCGCCCCCGCTTTGATATCGCGATGTGGCTATGACTGCGAGATGACCGCGAATCGACTACTCGCCGCGCTTCTCCTCGCGGCGAGCGGCGGCACGCGCATCGTGGATGCCTTTGATTGCGGCATGGCGGGCGGTGCGGGCGTCGTGCATGGCGTCGCGGGCCTCGGCGGCCGTTGCCTTGGCAGAGCGCAGCTTGGCTGCCAGGTCGGGATTGGTCTCGGCAACCGCGGCGATCGTGGGGCCGTCGAGCTCTTCTTGCGTGGGCTCGGCCAAAAAGTCGATGGCATACTGAGCGGCTACCATGGAGCCCTTGGCGAGCACGCTCTCGTCGATCTTGTAGAAGCAGGAGTGCTGGGCATAGGTGGCGCCGATCTGGGGATTGCGCGTGCCAACAAAGGCGAGCACACCTGGCACGCGACGCAGGTACTCCGAGAAGTCCTCGCCCGAAAGCGTGCCGCGGTAATGGCCCTCGCCCGCGGGACCCAGGCACTTGAGCACAGCTTGGCGGCAGCGCTCGCTGGAGGCGGCATCGTTTTCGACCTTGTAGTTGGCGATGGTGTAGTCGGTGAGCTCGGCCTCGGCGCCGAGTGCTGCTGCGGTGTGCTCCACGATGCGGCGCATAAGCTCGGGCATCTCCTCATGCGTCTTGTCGCCATAGGTGCGCACCGTGCCGGCGAGGTACGCCGTGCCGGCGATAACGTTGCGCGCGGTGCCGCCGTGCAGCTCGCCGACGGTGATGACGGCGGGTTCGTAGGGGCTAATCTCGCGCGAGACGATGGTCTGCAGGGCGTTGACGATCTCTGCCGCAACCATAACGGCGTCGTGGCCGCGCTGGGGCATGGCGCCATGGCACGAGGTGCCGCGGACGTCGATGCGGAACCAGTCGGTGTTTGCCATGCGTGGGCCGGGCTCGCAGCTTACGGTACCGGCGTCGACCTCGCTCCAGATGTGCGCGGCGTAGGCGCCATCGACGCCGTCGAGCACACCCGTGCCAATCATGAGTTTGGCGCCCTGGCCGTTTTCCTCGCTGGGCTGGAATACGATGCGAATCTCGCCGTGGATGTCATCGGTCATGTGGCGCAGAATCTGCAACGTGCCGAGCATCATGGCGATATGGCAGTCGTGACCGCAGGCGTGCATGCAGCCCTCATTGACGCTGGCGAACTCCTCGCCGGTCTGCTCAGTGACGGGCAGGGCGTCGATATCGGCGCGCAGCAGGATGCGGCGGCGCGGCGTGCCGTCCTCGCGGTAGGCATCCGGCGCGGTGCCGCGAAGCGTCGCCACCAGGCCCGTCTTGAGCGGACGCTCGTAGGGGATATTCATGGCGTCGAGCTGGTTGGCGATGTCGGAAGTCGTGCGCTCCTCGGCAAGGCTCAACTCCGGGTGCTTATGGAAGTGCCGGCGCTGCTTGATGATGTAGGGTTCAAACTCGGCGGCGATATCCTGGATGGCCGCGGTGACGTCGTCTGCCGCGCGAACCTCGGTTGCCGCCATAATTTGCTGTGCCTTGGTCTTCGTCATGGTCGATTTGCTCCTTGCTGGGTTGATCGCAAAATCGTACAGGCTTTCTCCAGTATGCCACCTGCCGCTAGGGCTGGTAAAGTTGCCGTTTGCCGCTTGGGGTTTTGTTACAAGGGCGGGGGAGTACACTCGGGGGTGTTGAATTACCTGCCAGAGATGGGGATGCCCATGCGACATATCGATCGGATTATTCGCTCCAAGAACGTCTTTACCGCGCAAGACGGCATCGATACCGCCCGCGAGTTGGCGATCGCCATCGCGGGCGATCGCATCGTCGCTGTCGGCGCGCCCGATGACGTGATTGCCGCCGCACCTGCCGCCACGCCGGTGGTCGATTACGGCGAGCAGTTTGTCTGCCCCGGTTTCCATGACGCTCATCTGCACTTCTTCCATACCTCGGTCGGTTCCTCGCCGTATATGCTCATGGATATGGGCACGTCCGAGGCGGCACTGGTGCAGCATGCGCTCGAGTTTTCCCAGGGCCTGCCCGACGACGCCTGGGTCGTGACCCAGGGCTGGCGCGATTACCGCTGGGATCCGCCCGAGCATCCTACCAAGGCCTCCCTCGACGCCGCCTTCCCCGGTCGCCCCTGTGTTATGTATTCGGGCGATGGGCATACGCTGTGGCTCAACAGCCGCGCACTCGAAGCCCTCGGCGTGACGCGTGACAGCGAGCCTCCGGCGGGTGGCAGTTACGACAAAGACTCAAACGGTGAGCTTACGGGTATTGCCCACGAGGCAGCTGCTATGCAGCTGCTGCCGCGCTGCCTGGAATGGCTGGGCGAGGACCGCATCGCGAGCGCTTACGGCGACCAGATGAAGCGTATGGCCGAGCAAGGCATCACCTCAATCTGCGATATGTCGCTCATGCCCATGCCGGGCTGCGACTTTATTCGCGACGATGTCTACGACAGGCTGCAGGCCGCCGGCAAGCTGGGCATTCGCGCCCACCTGTTCCCCACGCTGCTGGATGACCAATCGCGCTTGGAAGAACTCCAGACCCGCTACGCAAACAACGCGCTGCTCTCGGCGCCAGGCTTTAAACAGTTCTTCGACGGCGTGTCGAGCGAGCATACCGCATACCTCACTGAGCCCTATACCAACCCGCGCTTTCCGGGCGACCAGGGTCGTCTGACGGTTCCCGTCGAGCGCATGCGCAAGCTGGTTCTGGCGGCAGCCGAGCGTGGGCACACCGTGCGCATCCACGTTATCGGCGACGGCGCCATTCATGCTGCGCTCGATATCTTTGAGGAGGCGGCAGAGCTCTACGGTCTGCCCCCGCACGGTCATAACACGCTCGAGCATCTGGAGAATTTGCTGCCCGGTGACATCGATCGTCTGCGCAAGCTCAACGTCATTGCCTCGAGCCAGCCTTGCCACATCACGCTCGACCCGGGTGGCCCGGAGCGCGACCTGGGCCTGGAGCGCAGCCGCATCATGTGGCCGTTTGCGACCTATAAGCAGCGCGGCATCCGCCAGGCCTTCGGCACCGATAGCCCCATCACAGCCGTTACTAGCATGAACGTGCTCTACACGGCTATCACGCGCCAAGACCCCCGCAGCCACTGGCCTGAAGGCGGCTGGCTCCCCAGCGAGCGCATCGACGCGGCTACAGCTCTGCGCAACTACACGCTTGGCAGCGCGCACGCAGCGGGCGACGAGCAAAACCTCGGCAGCCTGGAGCCCGGCAAATACGCCGACCTGGTAGTCCTGGACCAAAACCCGCTCACCATCGACCCCCAAGAACTCCAGGACACCAAAGTTCAGGCCACCTACCTGGCAGGTAACTTGATTTACGAGCGCTAATAATCATGCCGTACCGTTAAACGCGGCTCGGGCAGCCTATTTTGGGATGGCGCTCGAGCCGCGTTTGTATATCGGTGGGGACTCGCTATGAGCGTCCCTGCTCTGCTTGATTTGAGCGTGGGGTGGGGCGCCGCTGCCCCCACGCGCTCAATTTGGACATCAGCAATGCGGTCTCTTGGTGTTTTGCATACTTTCCATTACAGATTGCATAAATAGGCTGGGATGTTCTCTCTGGTCCTGATGTACCCCCGCCCGGGCCGTGCAAAAAACGGAGTATTCAGCAACGTAAGCCCCGTCGGCGCCGCTGCAGTCGGGTAACGTTGTGGAGATTGACGTCATTTCGGGCTCCGGTGCGACGCGAGGCATGCCTTTTTGTCCCAACGGGGTCTGCCCACCGACCAAAACCGCCCGCTGAAGGCGTCCTTGGAACCAATAAGGAATGTCCGGCGCGTATGCATTTACCCTGGTCTGCAGAATATTCCCAAAAATGCACGGTGCTCCCTGGGGGACCCGTGCGCGCGACGAAAACCATGCCCATGTCGCTATCCGCATCGCCATTTTGCTGCACTGACTTTTCTGAATGCCGGGCCCGAGTTAGTCAACCTGGCTCCCGGGGCGGACCGGAGGGCATGAAGTTTGTCGCGAGTTCCGCACGCAAAGGAAAGCACTTAATGTGCTTTCCGTTTTGCGCAGGACTGTAGAGCAGCAAACTTCATGCCCTCCGGTCCGCCCCGGGAGCCACTGCCAAGTTATCCCCCAGCATTCAGAAAATCTAAGTGCCAAAAAATAAGATTTTTTGACTCCGTGTTGTATAACCCGCCATTCGTGGGTACCATTCAACGCGTACGCAAACAAAAAGGGTTAACCCGCGCGGCATGACCGCGCGGCCCACAAAGGAGGAAACAAGCATGTCGTCTTTGAAGCCGCTTGCAGATCGCGTCCTGGTCAAGCCCGACGAGGCCGAGCAGAAGACCGCTTCTGGTCTGTACATCGCCAGCAACGCTCAGGAGAAGCCGCAGCGCGGCACCATCGTTGCCGTTGGCGCCGGTAAGGTCAACGACAAGGGCGAGCGCATCCCCATGGACGTTCAGGTCGGCGATGTTGTCATCTACGGTAAGTTCGGTGGCAACGAGGTCAAGGTCGACGGCGAAAAGTATCTGCTGATGCGCGCCGACGACATCTACGCCGTCGTCGAGGCCTAGTCTCGTCAGAATCTCTGATTCGTCTTTGAACGCGCCTGCCGCATAGGACTCGGAAGCGGCGACGCGAGTCACATTTCTTTTGGAGGATTACTCACCATGGCAAAGAACATTACGTTCAACACCGATGCCCGCGCTAAGCTCGCCAAGGGTGTCAACACTCTGGCCGACGCCGTTACCGTCACCATGGGCCCCAAGGGCCGCTACGTTGCGCTGCAGCGCACGTTCGGTGCCCCGACCATCACCAACGACGGCGTTTCCGTCGCTAAGGAGATCGAGCTCGAGGACAACATCGAGAACATGGGCGCTCAGCTGGTGAAGGAGGTCGCCACCAAGACCAACGACACCGTGGGTGACGGCACCACCACCGCAACCCTGCTCGCCCAGGCTATCGTCAACGACGGTCTGCGCAACGTCGCCGCCGGCGCCAACCCGCTGGCCATCCGTCGCGGCATCGACAAGGCTGTAAACGCCGCTGTCGCCGAGATGAAGAAACAGGCCAAGCCGGTCGAGACCAAGGAGCAGATTGCTTCCGTCGGTACCATCTCCGCCGGTGACCCCGAGGTTGGCGAGAAGATCGCCGAGGCCATGGAGGTCGTGGGCAAGGACGGCGTCATCACCGTCGAGGATTCCCAGACGTTCGACATTACCATCGACACCGTCGAGGGCATGCAGTTCGACAAGGGCTATGTCTCTGCTTACTTCGTCACGGACAACGACCGCATGGAGGCCGTGATGAAGGATCCGTACATCCTCATCACCGACCAGAAGATTTCCAGCGTTCAGGACATCATGCCCGTTCTCGAGGCTGTCCAGCGCGCCGGCCGTGGCCTGCTCATCATCGCTGAGGACATCGACGGCGAGGCTCTGCCGACCCTGGTCCTCAACAAGATTCGTGGCGCCCTCAACGTCTGCGCCGTCAAGGCCCCGGGCTACGGCGATCGCCGCAAGCGCATCCTCGAGGACATCGCCGTCCTCACCGGTGGTCAGGCCGCTCTGGACGAGCTGGGCGTGAAGGTCGCTGACATCACCGCCGATATGCTCGGTACCGCTAAGTCCGTCACCATCTCCAAGGACAACACCGTCGTCGTCGGCGGCGCTGGCTCTAAGGAGGCCATCGACGCCCGCATCGCTCAGATCAAGGGCGAGATGGAGAACACCACCTCTGACTTCGACCGTGAGAAGCTCCAGGAGCGCCTGGCCAAGCTCTCCGGCGGCGTTGCCGTCATCAAGGTCGGCGCTGCTACCGAGTCCGAGCTCAAGGAGATCAAGCATCGCGTCGAGGACGCCCTGCAGGCTACCCGCGCTGCTGTCGAGGAGGGCATTGTCGCCGGCGGCGGCGTCGCCTTCATGGACGCTGCTCCTGCGCTCGATGCTGTCGAGATCGACGACCCCGAGGAGAAGATCGGCGTCGATATCGTCAAGAAGGCTCTGACCGCTCCGGTCGCCACCATCGCCAAGAACGCTGGCTTTGAGGGCGCTGTCGTGGTCGACAAGGTTGCCGAGCTGCCCGCCGGCCAGGGTCTCAACTCTGCCAACGGCGAGTGGGGTGACATGATCGAGATGGGCGTCCTCGACCCCGTCAAGGTCAGCCGCGTCACCCTGCAGAACGCTGCTTCTGTCGCCAGCCTGATCCTCATCACCGAGGCCACCGTCTCCGATGTGCCCAAGAACACTCAGCTTGAGGACGCTATCGCTGCTGCCACCGCTGGTCAGCAGGGCGGCGGTATGTACTAAGGCCGACAAGGTCTAGAACTCCCACCGGGAATCCGGGGGCGTGACGGGGGCTTCTCTCCGGAACGTCCTCGGATTCCCTGCGTTTACGGCCTTGAGGTCGGCGGCGCGGAGAACGTGGTTGATGGGGATACGTGTCCCGGTTGCTGTTTCGCGCTTTGCGCGAAAGGCGCACCACTTTGGGGTGGGCGGAGGACGTAGCTGTTGGGGATACATGTCCCTTTCGCTGTTTCGCGCTTTGCGCGAAAGGCGCGCTACTTTGGGAAGGGCGGGCAACTTGTTCGAACCGCCGCTCTATCCCGGGCGTATTTGTGGGGCGTTCCCCCGCCATAAATTACCCTTGGCATACTTGCGCGAAAACCTGCCCGTGCTACACTTGCAATTGCTGTTTCAGGGCGGGGTGAAATTCCCCACTGGCGGTAAATCGGGCGATGTCAAAGGGACACCGTGGCGCAGGTAAAGTGCCTGCGGCCGAGCCGATGAGTCCGCGACCCGTGTGTGCGTTGGTTCGCATGCCGGCTGAACTGGTGAGATACCAGTACCAACGGTTAGAGTCCGGATGAAAGAGGCAGGTGATCTTATGTCTGAACAGTCGCAGCATATCCATTTTGAGAACACGAATAGGTGGAGCACCAAACAGCTCGTTACCATGGCGTTGATGTGCGCCTTGGGCGCCCTGTTTATGTACGTCCAGCTGCCCATTCTTCCTTCGGCGCCGTTTTTGACGTATGACCCGTCGCTGGTGCCGGCGATGGTGTGTGGATTTGCGTATGGCCCTGGTGCCGGCACCGCTGTTGCCGCTATGGCGATCGTTATCCATGCGCTTACCACGGGCGATTGGGTCGGTGCGCTTATGAACTTGGTTGCCACGCTGGGCTATATTCTGCCTGCGGCTATCGTCTACCAGAAGATGCATACCTATAAGGGTGCCGTGATTGGCCTGATGCTCGGCGTCATTGCCGCTACGGCGCTGTCCATGGTCGCGAACCTGACCATCGGCGTTTGGTTCTGGTATGGCTCGGCCGATGTGATTCTGCCGCTCATGCTTCCCGCCGTTTTGCCGTTTAACCTCATCAAGACCGTGCTCAACTCGGTGTTGACGCTGGCGGTGTATAAGGCAGTCTCCAACCTCATCACGCCTAAAAAGGACCAGGTCAAAGGCCGCGCATGATTGAGTGTCGGGGCGTTTCCTTTAGCTATGACGGTGCTGCACTGGCGCTCGATGGCATCGATCTGAACATCGAGGATGGCGAGTTTTTCTGCATCCTCGGCGGAAACGGGTCGGGCAAGTCGACGTTTGCCAAGCATTTGAACGCGCTGCTGCAGCCCGATACGGGAACGGTGTGCGTCAACGGCATGGACGCGTCCGATCCCGAGCTGGTTTACGATATCCGCTCGACTGCGGGCATGGTGTTCCAGAATCCCGACGACCAGCTTGTGGCGACGCTTGTCGAGGACGATGTTGCGTTTGGTCCCGAGAACTTAGGGGTCGAATCGGCCCAGATCGCGCAGCGCGTGCGCGAGGCGCTGAAGGCCGTGGGTCTGGTGGGCTTTGAGCGCCACGAGACCCACGCTCTCTCGGGCGGACAAAAGCAGCGCGTGGCGCTTGCCGGCGTGCTCGCCATGGAGCCGCGCGTGCTCATTTTGGACGAGGCGTCCTCGATGCTCGATCCGCGCGGGCGCAAGGGCCTTATGAAGGCCTGTCACGCGCTGCACGAACGCGGCATGACCATCGTGATGATTACGCACTTTATGGAAGAGGCCGCCGAGGCCGATCGAGTCGCGGTGTTTCGGGCGGGGCGCGTTGCCATGTTGGGCACGCCCGATGAAATCTTGACGCAGGCGGACGAACTCGCGCGGCTGAACCTGGATATGCCGGCATCGTGCTGTCTTGGCAGGGCGCTTCGTGCGAAGGGCGTGCCCGTTCACGCGCAGGTGCGCGAGGCGGATATGGTTGCCGAGGTTGCGCAGGCCTATACCGAGCGAAGTGAGGCGGGCACCGCGGGGCAGTCTTCCGCATCCCAGTCGGAAATCGCTGACGGCGCTGTTCCGGCAGACAATGAGGACAACGCGTCAGAGCCCGTCATAGAGCTATCCCATGTTTCGTACAGTTATTCGCTCAGTCCGCGCGAGCGCCGCCGCTGGCATAAGCGCTCGGCCACTGCGGGCAAATCGAGCAAACAGGCTCTCTGGGGAAACGACCCCAGCAGCCCGTGGGCACTGCGCGATGTATCGCTGACGGTGCGTCGCGGCGAGTTCCTGGGCTTGGCAGGTCATACCGGTTCGGGTAAGTCGACGCTGGTCCAGCATCTCAACGGTTTGATTCGCCCTCAGGAGGGATCCGTTCGCGCACTGGGGCTCGATCTGTCAAACAAGAAAGACGCCGCCGCGGTTAAGGCCAAGGTCGGCGTGGTGTTTCAATATCCTGAGCGTCAGCTGTTTGCCGAAACCGTGGCGCAGGACGTGGCGTTTGGTCCGCATAACCTTGGCTTGCCGCAAGATGAAGTCGACCGTCGTGTCGAGTCATCGCTCTCACGCGTGGGCCTCGACCTTTCCACGGTCGGCGACAAGAGCCCCTTTGAGCTTTCGGGCGGTCAGCAACGGCGCGTGGCATTCGCCGGCGTGCTCGCCATGGAGCCCGAGGTCCTGGTGCTCGATGAGCCCATGGCGGGGCTCGATCCGGCTGCGCGCAAGGATTTCCTAGGGCTCATCGGTCGACTCCATCGCGAGGGCCTGACCGTTGTCATGGTTTCGCACAGCATGGATGACCTGGCCAATTGCTGCGACCGTATCGTCGTAATGAACGAAGGTGCGGTGTTTGCCGAGGGCACGCCCGCTCAGGTTTTTGCGCATGCGGATGAGCTTAAATCAATCGGCTTGGGTGTTCCCGCCGCCCAGCGTATGGCGCTGGCGCTTACGGAGGCGGGCGTGCCGCTGCGCCGCAGCGGGCTCTATACGGTTGAGTCGTTGGCCGACGAGTTGGCAAATTTGCTGATCGGTCGCTCGGACGGTCCTTCTAACGTCGCGGACATTGCTAAATCCAAGACGGTCTCGCGAGAGGAGGGCTGCTGATGGAGGCGTTTTCGTTTGGCAGTTACTATCCCGGCGATAGTGCAATCCACCGCCTGGACCCGCGAACCAAGTTGCTCTTGGGCTTTGTGTTTCTGATCACGACGCTCACGGTCAGTGGCTTCCGCGGGCTGGCCCCGGTCGCAATTTTCGTTGTGCTGACCTATGCCGTGTCTCGGGTGCCGGTTCGTCGCGTTCTGTCGTCGATGGCGCCGCTGCTGGCGATCGTCGTCGTGGTCGCGGTGCTCAACTTGTTTACCGATCAGAGTGGGCGCATCCTGTGGCAGCTCGGCTTTCTGCAGATAAGCGAGGGCTCGCTGCATTCTGCCGCCTTTATGGCGTGCCGCCTGACGTTGATGATGGCCGGCATGAGCGCCATTACACTCACCACGCCGACGCTCGACCTCACCGCGGGCTTTGAGCGCCTGCTCGCGCCGTTTGCGCGTGTGGGACTTCCTGCGCACGAGCTCGGCATGATTATGGGTATCGCGCTGCGCTTTATGCCGCAGTTTGCCACCGAGATGAAGCAGACGGCGGACGCGCAGGCAAGCCGCGGTGCGCGCGTGACGGGAGGCCCGCTCGGCGGCGTGCGTATGCTCGGCAGTGTGGCGATTCCGCTGTTCACGGGCGTGTTCCGTCATGCCGAGACGCTTTCGGCCGCCATGGATGCCCGTTGCTATCATGGCGAGCAGGGCCGCACACGTCTGCATGCGCTTGCATTTGGCCGCGGCGATGCGTTGGCGGCGATGGTGACGGCGTTGCTGCTCATCTGCGTCATCGTCATCAATCTTCAACTTGTTTAGGCGCGATTCGAGCGCAAGAAAGAGGCCCCTATGACCGACAACGACCGCACGGCTCAGCTTGAGCGCGCCTGTTCGTATCTCAGGCGCATTCCGGCGTGGTATCTGGCCACGACCGATGTGGCCGACGGACATCAGCCCCGCGTGAGACCGTTTTCGTTTGCCATGGTCGATGACGGCAAGTTGTGGTTTTGCACGTCGCGCGACAAGGATGTGTGGGCGGAGCTGAGTGCGAATCCCAAGTTTGAGCTCTCGGGCTGGAAGCCGGGGGAGTGTTGGATCGTGTTGACCGGCGAGGCCGCACTTGAGGACGACGCAGTTGCGAGCGACAAGGTGCGTCAAGCAGGCTTTAAGCACATGGTGGGCATCGGCGAGGAACACGAGAGTGCCAACGACGGCCGCCTTGCTTTCTTTTCGGTCCGCAATATTGCCGCGCGCTTCTGTGATATCGACGGCAGCGAGGAGCGCCTGGAGCTCTAGCTCGCACAAACCAGGTTCCCAAACTAGCTAGTACAGGAGGAAACGTGGACGGATTGAATACGGTTTTGGAGTATCTGACGTCGGTGCCGGCGTGGTATCTGGCGACGAGCGTGGACGGACAGCCACATGTGCGTCCGTTCTCGTTTGCACAGATTCAGGACGGCAAACTGTGGTTTGTAACGGCGCGCACCAAAGATGTGTGGCAGGAGCTGCTGCAAAATCAGCGCTTTGAGGCCACGAGTTGGTGGCCGGGCCATGGCTGGCTCATCTTGCGCGGACGTGCCGGCTTGGATGACCGGGCTTTAGACGAAATGCGCGAAGCCGGGTGGAAGCATCTAGAGCGCCTGGGCGAGCACTATGAGGGGCCTAACGACCCCACGCTCGTCTTCTTTAGCGTCGAGGATCCCGAGGCTTTTATCTGCAATCACGACGAATGGGTGCCGGTCGAGCTCTAGCCAGCTGGCTCATCCTAACAACTTGGTTTTCGCATGCGCGGGCCCCGTATTGCCCGGCGCCGTTAGGAGCGCCGGTCAATAC
>DBGAPG010000103.1:0-21935 GCA_048438765.1 Collinsella sp. | reverse complement strand
CAGCCACCCATCCGCGTAGCAGCGCTCCATCTGGACAATATCAACCGCCAGCCTGTCTCGATTCTGACCGAGCTCAACGTGTTGCTCGAAGAAGCCGTTCAGGTGCCGGGCACCAAACTGAAGTAGCACCATGGGAGGCGGCGCGAGACGGCAGGCAGCCACATCCTGCCGCACGCCATCTCCCCCCATCGTGCGATAATCCTCTGCAGAAGTCACCGACAAGCAGAGGGAGATTGTGATGAAGGTTCTTTTAGTCAATGGCAGCCCCAAGGCAAACGGCAACACCGCCCGCGCACTCGCCGAGGTCGCCGAGCAGCTCAACGCCGAAGGCATTGATACCGAGGTGTTTCAGCTGGGCGCCAAGCCCATTCGCGATTGCATCGGTTGTGGTCAGTGCGGCAAGCTTGGCGGGCGCTGCACCTTTGACGACGACGTGGTGAACGAGCTCATCGCTGCCGCCGAGCAGGCAGACGGCTTTGTTTTTGGCTCGCCCGTCTACTATGCGCACCCCAGCGGTCGCATCCTTTCGGCCCTCGATCGCGCCTTCTATGCCGGCAGCAAGGCCTTTGCGCACAAGCCGGGCGCTGCCGTCGCCGTCGCCCGTCGCGGCGGTACGTCGACGACCTTCGACGTGCTCAACAAGTACTTCACCATCAACCAGATGCCCGTGGTTGCCTCAACGTACTGGAACAACGTGTTTGGCGCCATGCCGGGCGAGGCCGCCCAGGACGCTGAGGGCCTAGCCGCCATGCGCAACATCGGCAAGAACATGGCCTGGCTCCTTCGTTGCATCGAGGCAGGACAGGCCGCCGGCATCAACGCGCCCGAAGCCGATCGCGAGCGCACCAACTTCATCAGGTAGAACGGCGGAACATGAATATCCAGATTTTTGGCACCAAAAAGTCTTTCGACACCAAGAAGGCGCAGCGTTATTTTAAGGAGCGCCGCATTAAGGTGCAGTTTATCGACCTTAAGGAAAAGGAGATGAGCAAGGGCGAGCTCACGAGCGTGATGCAGGCGGTCGGCGGCATCGACAAGCTGCTCAACCCCAAGGCCAAGGACGAGGAGACGCTCGCGCTCATTCAGCACCTTACCCCCAGTCAGCGCTTCGACAAACTGCTCGAGAACCAGCAGGTTCTAGCCGAGCCCATCGTACGCAACGGCAAAAAGGCCACCGTCGGTTATTGCCCCGATGTATGGGGAGCCTGGGAGTAGCCTGTGTTATTTGCCAGCGCGTGGGTATAAGAGCGAGCGTTTGGCATAAGATTCAACTGTAAGCCATGTCTAACAAAGGAGGGCACATGCCCAACAAACCCGTGAAGATCATCATGCTTACCGGCTACCTCGGTGCCGGCAAGACCACACTGCTCAACCACATCCTCGCTAACGACGGCGGCATCCGCGCCGCCGTAATCGTCAACGATATCGGCGAGATCAATGTGGACGCCAGCCTCATCGCCGACGGCGGCCTTTCCGAGACCGATGACCTCATCCCGCTCACCAACGGCTGCATCTGCTGCACGCTTTCGGACGACCTTGCCAACCAGCTGCAGGGCATCGCCGATTCTGGCAACTTCGACTACATCATCATCGAGGCCTCGGGCATTTGCGAGCCCATCCCCATCGCCTACACCATCTCGAGCTTCTGCGACGAGGCCAAGGTGGGCGGCGAGCCCAAGCTCGCGCTCGACAACATCGTTGCCGTGGTCGACTGCGCCCGCATGTACGACGAGTTCAACGGCGGTCGCGACCTGCTGGCCGAGGATATCGACGAGGACGACATCGAGAGCCTGCTCATCCAGCAGATCGAGTTCTGCTCCACGTTGATCCTCAACAAGACCGATACCGTGAGCCCTGAGCAGATCGCCGAGCTCAAGGCTATCGTGCGCAGCCTGCAGAAGGACGCCGTGATCGTCGAGGCCCAAAACGGTGAGGTCCCCATGGAGGAGCTGCTCGATACCGACCGCTTCGACTTTATGCGCGCCTACAACTCCGCCGCCTGGATCGAGGCCATGGAGCATCCCGAGGAGCACGACGACCCCGAGGTGCTCGAGTACGACATCGAGACCTTTGTATACTCGCGCCGCAAGCCGTTTGACCTGCAGAAGTTCACCGATTTTGTTGAGCAGGAGTGGCCCGACGAGGTCATTCGCGTCAAGGGCCCGCTGTGGCAGACCGGCGATCCGGACATGTGCTACATGTTTGAGCAGGCCGGTCACCAAATGCGCCTGATGGAGAACGGTCTGTTTGTCGACTCGGCGCCCGAGGGCGAGAAGCAGAAGATCATCGACGAGAACCCCGAGATCATGCAGATTTGGGACGACGAGACGGGCGACCGCATGACGAGCCTGTGCATCATCGGCCGTCACATGGACAAGGATGCGCTCATCGCCTCCCTCGATGCCTGCCTGACCGACTGGCACCGCGCCTAGGTTTATCCAAGCGGGCATTTGTCCGCCTACGTAACCGCCAAACCGCCACGAAGGTGCCTGTCCCCTTCGTGGCGGTTTTTCGTTCTGAGCCAAGGAGATTCATGTTCAACATTGTGCTGTATGCGCCCGAAATCCCGGCCAATGCGGGCAATATCGGCCGCACCTGCGTGGTTACCGGCGCCCGTCTACATCTGGTGGAGCCACTGGGCTTTTCGCTCGACGACAAGACAGCACGTCGCGCCGGCCTGGGCTACTGGCAAAACTTGGACGTGACCACCTATGCCGGCTGGGAGGATTTCCTTGCGCGCAATGGTCTCTCCCCTGCCGACGAACGCCTGCATCTGCTGACCAAAAAGGCGCGCCGAACCTATGCGCAAAGCACCTACCGCGACGGTGACTACTTGGTCTTTGGCAGCGAGAGCTCGGGCATTCCCGAGCCACTGCTTGCTGCGGCGCCCGAGCGCTGCGAGCGCATCCCCATGCTGCGCGATTGCGACTCACTCGACAACGCCGAAGCTTGGGAAGCCCACGAGGAATCGCTGGGGCATACCGAGGACAGCCACGAGGCCATCCTCCAGCAGGATATCTGCGGCAACTTCGTCAACCCGGACGACTACCGCATCAGCGCACTCAACCTCTCCAACAGCGCCGCCATCGTCCTCTACGAAGCCCTGCGCCAAACAGGCTTTCCGGGAATGTGACAAACCTGCCATTAGGGGACGGGGTAGAAATGGCAGATTTTTAAACCCTCTAGCTCTTGACAAGCTGGTTTTGGCATCAATGTGACAAAGGGACTGTCGCTTTGTCACATTGATGCTCTAAATAACGAACCATTGCTTTTAATCAGAATTAACTAAAGTAAAATGAAGTTAAACGGCGGTGTGAAAGGAGAGCCTTGTGAAATATCTCGAGAACCCGTTTACCCCCAGTTTCGGTGAGGTTCCTGCCCATCTCGCTGGCAGACAACAGATTATTCGGGATTTGGACCGTGCCTTCTTGAGCCAGCGTAGGCGCCCAGAATTGACCTCGATCTTCTCAGGCGCGCGTGGAACCGGTAAAACCGCTCTCATGTCGTCGCTCGCGACAAGGGCGGAATCCCACGGCTGGATAGCCGTAAAGACGACCGCGCTCCCGGGAATGCTTGAGGAAATCGAGTTCGGGGCGAAACGTGCTGCCGGCCATCTTATCGACCCGTCTAAGAACTTCGAAGTCACCGGTCTCGGAATTGCACCGCTCGGCAGCATTGAGGTCAATCGCGTTCACGATGCCTCAACCTGGCGCTATCGCATGAGCGACATCATCGACCAGCTCAACGAGGCGGGCACCGGTCTGCTCGTCACGGTTGACGAGGTGGACCCGACACTCGACGAGATGATTCAGCTCGCAGCGACGTATCAGCACTTTGTGACCGATGGAAAACGCGTCGCCCTGCTCATGGCGGGACTTCCCAACAACGTATCGACGTTGCTGAACCACAAGACGGTCTCGTTCCTTCGCCGCGCCCAACAATATCATCTGGGTCGCATTGCCGACTATGACGTACGCGAGGCCTTGATTCGCACGATCCAGGAAAACGATCGCCTGGCAGATGCCGAGGGAATCGATAGAGCCGTTCGCTCGATCTCTGGTTTTCCCTTCCTATTGCAACTCGTAGGCTACCGTGCCTGGGATCTCACAAGCGATTCGAAGGAAATCTCGTCGCGCGACTTTGACCTGGGAATCAAAATCGCGCGCGACGAGATGGACGACCGAATCCTCGCGGCAACCTATCGGGAACTCACTGCAGAGGACAAGCGATTCCTCATCGCCATGCTCGATGACGAGGAAGAGTCCACCACCGCTGACCTTGTCGAGCGCCTTAAGCGTTCGCCACAGCAGGTCTCCCGCTACCGACGCCGCATGATAGATGCCGGCATCATCGGGGAACGAGGACGAGGGCTCGTCGCATTTGAATTGCCATTCTTCCGCGACTATCTCGCGGCTCAATGCGTGAAATAGGCATCAATGAGGCAAGGGGGGCTGTCCCTTTGCCTCATTGTCTATAGGTAGCGACCGGTGATGCTTGCGGGGCAGGCCGCGATGTCGCTCGGCGTGCCGGCGCAGACGATTTGCCCGCCCGCATCGCCACCGCCCGGGCCCATGTCGATCACGTAATCGGCGTTACGGATAAGGTCGAGATCGTGTTCGATCACGATAACTGTGGCACCCTTGGCAACGAGACCATCGAACACACTCAACAACACTTGAACATCGAGCGGATGCAGGCCGATCGTGGGCTCGTCGAACACAAATACGGCATCGTCCTGCACGCGGCCCATCTCGCTCGCGAGCTTAAGGCGTTGTGCCTCGCCGCCCGAGAGCGCCGGCGTGGGCTCACCGAGCGTGAGATAGCCCAAGCCCAGGTCGTGCAAGGTCTGCAAGCGCGTCTGAACTTTCTTGAGCCCCACCGTGGCGTCGATGGCCTCGTCCACGCTCATGTCCATGAGCCGTGGCAACGTAAGCAGACTCCCGTCCTTGCCCTCGCGATGGATATGCGATGCGGCCTCGGCGTAGCGCGAACCACGGCATGCCGGGCAGACGATCTCGACGTCGGGCAAAAACTGCACGTCGAGCGATATCGAGCCCGTGCCGTCACACGTAGGGCAGCGCAAGGCGCCGGTGTTGTAGCTAAAGGCACCCGCCTTGTAGCCGGCCGCCTTGGCTTCGGGCGTACGGGCGAAGGCGCGACGCAGCTCATCATGGATGTCGGCATAGGTCGCCACCGTCGAGCGCACGTTAGCGCCGATGGGCGTAGCGTCAATCAGGTTTGCGCGGGCAATACCCTCGGCATCGACCCAACGCACGTGCCCCGGCAGGCGCCCACCAGCTGCCTGCGCCTTAAGCGCCGGAATGAGCGTCTCGAGTACCAACGTCGTCTTACCCGAACCCGAAACACCCGTAACCGCGACCAAGCGACCGCGCGGGATATCAACTTCGAGCGGCTTGACGGTATGGATGGTATCGGTCGACATGCGGATATGGCCCTGATCGAACATTTCGTCGTCAGTCACCTGTGGGCGCAAACGTTTGGGCTCTGCGCGCAAAAACGGCGCGATACAGCTGCCCTGCGATTGCTCGACCTCGTCTACCGTACCAGCGGCGATCACATTGCCGCCGCCTGCTCCGGCAACGGGGCCCATCTCGACCAGATAGTCGGCTTCCGCCAGTACGCGCGTGTCGTGGTCGACAACAACCACGGTGTTGCCGTCATCCACCAGATCGCGCATCACGCCCACCAAGCCGTCGACATTGGCAGGATGCAAGCCGATCGAAGGCTCGTCCAGCACATAAAGCACACCCGTCGACCGGTTGCGCACCACGCGGGCAAGCTGCACGCGCTGGCGCTCACCCGTGGAGAGCGTGGCGCCAGCGCGGTCGAGTGAAAGGTAATCGAGACCCAGGTCGACCAGACGACGGGCCGTGCTCAAAAACGAATCGCAGATATCCGTCGCCATGGGCCGCATCTCGGGCGGCAAGGATGCGGGCACCCCGCGCATCCACTCAATCGCCTCGCCCAGCGTCATGGCCGCGGCCTGCGCCAGATTGATACCGCGCACCTGGGGCTGGCGCGCGGCCTCGGAGAGACGCGTGCCGCCGCAATCACGGCATGCTCCCTCGCGCAAAAAGCGCGCAACACGTTTGAGGCCCTTGTCGTCCTTAACCTTGGCGAGCGCATTCTCGACGGTATAGACGGCGTTGTAATAGGTAAAGTCGAGCGGCGTGGCGCCCTCGCCGTTTTTGGGAACGTAGAGAATGTGTTTCTTAACCGCCGGGCCGTGGAACACGATATCACGCTCTTGAGGCGTGAGCTGGTTAAACGGCACGTCGGTGCGCACGCCCATCTCGCCGGCGACCTGCTTCATCAAATCCCACATGAGCGTGCCCCAGGGAAGCACCGCACCCTCGTTGATAGTCTTTGACTCGTCGGGCACCAGGCTCGCCTCGTCCACCTCGCGCATGACACCGGTGCCGCCGCAGGTAGGGCACGCACCGCCGCTATTGAAAGCCAAATCCTCGGCACTCGGAGCGTAGAACTCGCGACCGCAAGCAGGGCACGTGAGCGACAGACCAGCGGCCACGTTAAGGCTCGGTTCCACGCGCGTCCCGCAATGCGGGCACACGTGATGGGCGCAACGGCTAAAGAGCAGACGCAGACTATTGTTGAGCTCGGTCATGGTGCCAAAGGTGGAGCGCACGCCCGGCACGCTGGGGCGCTGATGCAATGCGAGCGCCGCCGGCACGTGCAGTACCTCGTCCACCTGGGCGTGTTCGGCCTGCGTCAGGCGACGGCGAGTATAGGTGCTGAGTGCTTCCAAGTAGCGACGCGAGCCCTCGGCATAAAGAACTCCCAGTGCCAGCGAACTCTTGCCCGAGCCCGACACGCCGGCAATACCCACGAGCTTTCCCAGCGGAATATCGATATCGATGTCCTTAAGGTTATGGACACGTGCGCCACGTACCTCGATAGCCTGCGGGCTCATCTTCTGTTCCGTCACCTTTATCACCCTACTCATGCCATATAACTCGATCGCGAATGTACGCGCCCAGCATGGGCACGGTAAACCGGACGAGGCCATATCCGGCAGCCTCGATGACGCGCTCGCGAATCAGGCTTGCGCGATATTTACTCGCCCAGCTCTGAGTACGATCGCAGCGCTCAATGATATCCGCCATACGAGTCGGTTTGTCCTCGTCAACCGCCATGGCCTCGATAAAAAGGCGCTGTGGACTACGCAGCCCGTAATACAGGGGCGCGTCAACCGCTTCGTAGAACTCGGAGACGGCGTCCGTATGGCCGGCCTCGGCATCGCACCTTTCGATGACCTGCGAACCACGCCGGACAGCAGCCCGCCACATGTAATATCCCACCAGCTGAACCATATAGGGATGCCCCATGCTCTTGCGTGCCGCAAGGTCCGCCGTCTCCGCGTCAACGTAAAGACCAGCGTCTTTGACCGTCTGGATATACGAATCGCGCACCTTGGGCAAAGAAATCGCCCCCAGCGTACGCTGCTGGGCACGGCGCAAAAACGTCACGCTCGGCTCTTCGAGCAAGTCATCAACCATACTGGGCAATCCAGCGAACGCCAGCGCAAGACCGCGCTGGTCGCTATCGGGCAGGCCCGTGGCATCCTGGTCTCCGAGCACCTGCTGATAGAGAACGGCAAGAGCCGCCAGTTCCTCGATAGACGCCGATTGCGCCTCGTCAATCGCAAACAGTATGCCCTTGCCTGGACCGAGCTTCTTAAGGCGCTCGTTGACCAGCCCTCGCAACGTCTCGCCCTTTGCTCGCGCCGCCTCGACCGACATCCGGCCAAACGACGGACCGAATTCCATTGACGTCACAACGGGTTTATTCAAGCGAAGCGCGTCGGTCAAGCGGTCGCATAAGCCAAGCGAAGCGGAATCGGAGACAACCACCCATCCGCGCTTACTAGCCAAACGCTGTAGCTCCCGCAAGAGAACTGTTTTGCCACAGCCGCGGTTTCCCGTAATGAGCATGAGCCTACCCGGCGCTCCGGCGCCGTTATCGAGCCCTTCCTCACAATCCTCGATGACCGACTCTCGACCGATGAGCATCGGAGGCCGCTTGCCTGCCGTTGGCTTAAAGGGATTTGGATTCATGTCGGCCTCCTCGAATCGGTAAACCCTGGTAACAGTTATACCAACTTATACCGAGTTATACCAATTAAATGCGGCAAAGAGTCTGACCCTCTATCACCTATGGCCGAAAAACTCGGCGTCCGCCGCTCGCCAGGGGCGGAAGGTGGCGGGATCGACCTTGACGTGCGCCGTGGCGGGTACGTCGTACCATTTGACCGTGTAACCGGCGCCGTGAGAGCAAAAGACCGAATCGGGCGTGTTGGGCAGATCTGCCTCGGGCTCATAGGCGGCCGTCTCGATTACACGCTCGGCATCATGGCAAGCCGCATAGCCGGCGAACTCTAGGTACAGATGTCCACGACCACTCGTGTAGACAGCCACCTCCAGCGCGTAATCCTGCACCTCGGATGCCGGCACGCGACCCACAAGCTTTGCCCGGTCGTCCGCCATCACCGGCGGCTCGTATTCGGCACCCATGCGCGTGGCATCCGAGAGCGCCCGGCCTACGCACTCCCCCGGCACCTCGAGCTCAAAGTGGTACCACGGCTCCAACAGCACCGCCGCGCCGGCCTCACGCGCCTGCATGAGTCCCTGTCGAATCGCGCGATACGTGGCCTGGCGAAAATCGCCGCCCTCGGTGTGTTTGGCATGCGCACGGCCGCCCGTGAGCGTAATGCGCACATCGGTGATGGGCGAGCCGGTCAGCACGCCCAGGTGATCGCGCTCCATGGCGTTGGTGAGTGCCAAACGCTGCCAGTTAAGATCGAGCTCGTCGGTCGAGGTCACGGTGCCAAACTGCACGCCCGAACCCGCCGGCAACGGCTCCAGGCGCAGATGCACCTCGGCATAGTGGCGCAGTGGCTCAAAGTGGCCCACGCCCTCGACCGGCTGCGAAATAGTCTCCTTATAGAGAATGCCGCCAGGCTCAAACGCAATCGAAAGGCCAAAGCGATCGGCCAACACCCGCTGCACAACCTCGAGTTGCACAGCGCCCATCAACTGCAGATGTATTTGTTCAAGATGCGTGTTCCAGCTTACGCCGAGCATGGGGTCTTCGTCCGCCAACTCAGTCAGCGCTTTGAACACCGCGTGGACATCATGTTCGCCCGGAAGCACCGTATAGGTGAGGACCGGCGCAATGACAGGCGCATCGCCCGCGGGCTCCGCGCCCAGGGCGTCCCCCGGGCGAAGGTGCGCAAGACCCGTCACGGCGCAAATACCGCCAGCAGCAACTTCTTGGGCAAGCTCGTATTTCTCGCCGTTATAGATGCGCGCCTGGTCGATCTTCTGCTCCCATGCCTCGGCACCGGAACGTCCGCTAATCATCTGCTTTGCATGCAGCGTGCCGCCGGTCACTTTAACCCAAGCCAAGCGCTCGCCGCGATCCCCGCGGCTGACACGATAGACGCGCGCGGCAAACTCCGGGTACCATGCCTGTTCGCGCATCAGCGTGCACATGCCATCCAGCAGCTCGTCCACGCCTTGGTCTTTGAGCGCCGAGCCGGCAAAGCAGGGAAACAACTTTCGCTCTGCGACCAGCCGCGAAAGCGTGGCAGTCGAAAGCTCACCCGCTTCAAGAAACTCCTCGAGCGCCGCCTCGTCCAACGCAGCAGCGTCCTCCTGAACGGCACCGCCCGCCAACAGTTCGTTGGCATCCAGGCAGCCCTCGGAGAGACGCTGCCCGAGCTGCGCCAGCAGTGCATCGCGGCCGGGATTCTCCAAATCGATTTTGTTGATAAAGATGAACGTCGGAATGTCATAGCGCGCAAGCAGGCGCCACAGGGTTTCAGTATGCCCCTGCACGCCATCGTTGGCGCCCACAACCAAAATCGCATAGTCGAGTGCGCGCAGCGTGCGCTCCGCCTCGGCAGAAAAATCGACATGCCCCGGCGCATCCACGAGCATGACGTGGGTATCGCCATGGTCGAGCACGGCCTGCGACGAGAAAATCGTAATGCCGCGCTCGCGCTCGATCGCGTCAGTGTCCAGGTGCGAATCGCCATCGTCAACGCGACCGCGCTTGCGAATACGACCCGCGTTGAACAGCATGGCCTCGGCCAACGTGGTCTTGCCAGCATCGACATGCGCCAAGATTCCAACGACCGCTTGCTTCGACATGGCTCTCCTCTTATTACAAGCCCATCGCACGCGGCAACGGGCGTTCACGCTCCACACTGGATGATACAATTTACGGGCCGGCGGGCGAAGCGGGCCCTATCCCCCGACCGAGCTCATCGCCCCGCGTTGCCGCGCGGCGATTTTCGTAGGTTCGCGCCTTGCGAAAGCCGGCTTTAAATCAGCGCAGCGAACGAAAATAGCCCCACCCGGGGCCATTTTCGTTCGCACGAATTGTTGATGCGCGCCCCCGCTCTTATGCCTCGCGCAGCCAGTCAAACGCAACACGAGGCGTACCGTCCGACACATACACGACGCCGGCGCGCTCAAACCCCGCCTTCATACTTGCACCCTGCATGGGCAGGTTATCCTGATGCGTATCGATGCGCAGGTGATCGGCACGCTCCTTGGCAAAGGCAAACATCGCAGCCGCGATACCGTGCACGGTGCCGTCGGATGCCACGCGGTGCAGCACGGCGTATGGAGCGTCGCTACGCCATTGACCGTCCTCAATTACGTCATAGCACTCGTCCGGACCCGGTAAAAAGGCAAACGTCGCCACCACGCGGCCGTCGACTTCGCACACATAGCTGCCACCGGCAGCGATATCGGCAGCCAGCTGCTCGGCCGAAGGCGTGCCCTCGGGCCACTGCGTGGCATTGCCATGTGCGCGCATAAAAGTGCGGGCAACGTCGTAGATAGCCATGACGGTGGGAATGTCGGTATCGAGGGTTTTTCTGATCATCACGCGGCGACCTCACGTTTATTGGTATCACTTTGATTGGGCAATGATATCAGCGTTTGGAGAGAGGCACGAAGCAGATGGGAAGCAAAAAGCGAGCCGCCTGGTCAAAGGCCAAAAGCGAGTTTTTGGGCGCTGCCACCGGCGGCGATATGAGCGACCTGTTTGCGCGCGAAGACGAGCGCCGCGACGCCTTGGACGCCGAGCGCGATGAGGCCTGGCGCTACAAGTCGTGCGAACGCAAAAACCGTTACGACACGCGCGCCGAGGCCGAGGCCGTTATGGCCGACTGCGAAAACCGCGGACGCCGCGGTTTGGCCTGCTACAAATGCGAATACTGCGGTGGATGGCACCTGACGTCGCACCCTTGGAAATAGGCGCCGCTTCGGCGCGGCATTGACGGAGCGCCAGCCATCGCACGCAAGCTACGGGCGCGGCGGCACCAAAACATCGTAACGAACGGCCTTGCCCGCAAGTTGATAGCTCGGCTTAACGCCGGCAAGCAGCGGGCCCTTCACCGGCCGCTTGATAACGACCTTGCGCGGGCGCGCCGCAAGCGCAGCTTCGACCAGCGTCTCCTCATCGGCACACGGCTGTTCCAAATGGTGCAAGAGTTGGAACTTCTTTTTCACCGCCGCGCTCTTGGTGCGCTCGGGAAACATGGGGTCCAGATACACCACGTCGGGAGCGGCAAGCTCGCCCTGCCCGATCAGCTCGGCTGTATGGCGAAGGCCAGCAATGCTGTCCTCGCCCGCATGTAAGCGCATACGCGACACGGCAGCCGCAAGCGCCGGATCATCTGCCGCGCGATCCAAGGCATCCTCGAGGAGCGCCGCAATCACGCAATCCTGCTCATACAGATCGACGATAAAGCCCGCGGCAGCCAGCAGCAGCGAATCCTCGCCAAAGCCTGCCGTGGCATCAATCGCCCATGGGCGCTCGATGCCTTTTGCGCGCGCAGCCTTTACCAACAGCTCTTGCTGCAGACGGCCTTGCTTGAGTCGTGGCAGCATGCGGGCAAAATCGGCACGCAGCTCCATCGAGCCGTCGGTGAGCGTGAGGCCCTCGGGCTTCCCGGTCAGCTCAAGCCCCGCGGCCCGAGCAACAGAAAAGGGATCGACGACGCCCATGGACACTCCTTAATAAACAAACGAATACGCGGGGCGCCGTTTATGCCAGCACCCAACCGTCCGCTATTGTCCCACATGTGACATGGCCCACAGCATCCCAATGCAAAGCACCGCCATCAACCCCGTGCACACGGCAGCGATCACAGAATCGCTCATGCGCCTTCCCAGCGACCGCGGCTCTCGTACTTGCTCTGCTCCGTACATCATGACTCCTCCTTGAGACCAGCTCCTTGTTACGGCCTCATCATCGCAGCGCCGCACATGAGCTGCCATCGATTTGGCTTACGTCCAGCTTTCCTTTTTGAAAGGTTGGACCGTACAGGCAAGAGACGCTTTCAAACGCATGCATCGTCCCGTTGAACTACAATGTGCTTCACGATATGTGCCGTAACCTGGGCGCGACAGATTCTCCGCGCCCGCATCGAAAGGACCAGCTATGAGCGCTGCTCGCAAGACACTCAAAATCCTTGCCCTGATTTATTTTGTTCTGGGCATCGCCAGCCTCGTCATCGGAATTGCCGGCATTGTTACCGGCAATTTTGGATCCGCTTACGGATCGAACGCCACGCTCGCCGCTGTTGTGGTGATTGTTAAGGGCCTCGTCGACCTTGCCGCAGGCGTCGCCGGTATCAAGGGCGCCAACAAGCCTTCGCAGGTAGACGACGCGTTTAAGCTCGGTATTGTTGCCGCGGCAGCCACGCTCCTCCAGGCCGTGCTCACGCTTCCCGCACTCGGCGGCAGCTCCGTCAATATCATCGCCTTTGTCATCGTGGTCTACGACCTGTTCTTTGTTCAGCAGGCACACGCCGTTAAGGCCGAGAACAAGGACCGCCTATAAGCGCTCGCTTCTCATAACCTCTGCAGCCAAGCAACTAAAAAGGGCCGATCGCGCATCTCCGCGGTCGGCCCTTTACGTTTGCCCAGATAAAACCTACCAAAACAAACCTGTCCCTTTTTGGCAGGTTGTTAGCTGTGGCGGTACTCGGCGATGATGAAGTCGATGTCGGTTTGAAGGGTGTCCAAGTTTGCCAGGCGCTCTTTATCGGCAGGGCGCGTGCGGTAGTAGTACGGCGTCATCTGGAACACCGCCTCGATGTCGGCCTGGGTTTGGAGCGTAATGTTCGCAGACACCCGCCGCGTTCCGACCAACTCGAGCTCGGTGGTCTGCGGCAGCTTCTCGTCATTAAGATATGGCGTGTCGTAGAGCACTTCCTTAAGCCCAAACAGATGACGGGCACCCGGCACCACGGTATAGAGTGAGCCCTCTGGCGCCAGTACGCGGGCAAACTCACGCTCGTTAAAGGGAGCAAAGAGCTCAGTCACCATATCGAAGGCGCCATCGGCCACGGGGATGTCCTTCATGTTGGCCACGAAGTAGGTCGCATCGCCGCGCTTGGCGGCCAGGCGCACCATTTCTTTGCCCAAATCAAACCCGTAAGCGTCCACGCCCTGCACCGCGCCCATGGCGCTGGTGTAGTAGCCCTCGCCACAGCAAATATCGAGCAGCGTCATGGGGCCATTCGTAGACGTGGCACGCCCAGACACCTGCTTGCGCACCAACTCGACCATTGCATCGCGCAACGGCGCATAGTAGCCACGGTTTAGAAAGTCGCGACGACTGCGCGCCTGCGACTTGGGATCGCCCATGGAGTCGCCGCTCTTGGACGAGCGCAGTAGGTACAGATAACCCTCGCGCGCACGGTCAAACCGATGCCCGCCCGCGCATGCAGCACCGCGTTCGTCATCCACCAACGGCTCATGGCAAACGGGACACAACAACATGGCAACTCCTTAGCGCGAACAACACAACGCCCACCATTGTCGCACGCCTTCCCCACCTAGTCATTGGGGACGTTCTTGAATGACTAGTTAGAAGAGATAAGGAGTGTCCCCAGCTGCCGGCAGAAAAGGTACGTCCCTAAGTGCCGGATGGTTGCATTAGGAGTATCATCATCTGCGCAAATAAGCACGAAATAGCATGTTAGAGATTGAGAGCGTATGGCTGATACCGTATCTAAGCACATTGACATGACCACCGGCTCGCTGTGGCGCAATATTCCCCTGTTCGCCTTCCCCGTGGCCGCCACGAGCATCTTGGAGCAGCTGTCGAACCTCATCGCCACGGTCATCATCGGTAATTTCTCGGGCGACCAGGGAACCCTCGCCATGGCGGCGGTCGGCTCCAATGTTCCGCTTACCAGTCTTATGCTCAACCTGTTTATTGGCATGTCGCTTGGCTCCAACGTGGTCATCGCCAACGCCATCGGCCGCAATGATCAGAACATGGTCAAACGCGCCGTCCATACCTCGATTTTAATGGCGCTCGTGGGCTTTGTCGTCATCGCGCTGGGCGAGATCTTTGCCGAGCCCATGCTCGCCGCGCTCAACGTTCCCGCCGAAACCATGCCGCTCGCTTCGCTCTACCTACGCGTCTTTTTGCTCAGCCTGCCCTCGATCTTGCTTTACAACTTTGAGGCCGCGATCTTCCGCTCCGTCGGCATCACCCGCATGCCGCTGCAGGCGCTTGCCGTGTCCACCATCCTCAACATTGGCCTGGACCTCATCTTTGTCCCCGTACTTCACTGGGGCGTCGCGGGCGTCGCCATCGCCACCGCCATCGCCTACACCGTCAGTGCCGCTACGCTCTTTATCCGCCTGCTCAAGACCGACTCCGTCGTCCGCGTCACCCTACGCGACCTGGCTATCGACCCCGTCGCCCTCAAGCGCATCGTCAAGATCGGCCTGCCCGCCGGCATCCAAAGCGCCGTCTTTGCCGTCGCCAACATCATCATCCAATCCGCCATCAACAGTCTGGGCACCGAGGTCATGGCGGCATCGAGCGCCGCTATGAGCTTGGAGTACGTATGCTACAACCTGCTCAACAGCTTTAGCCAGGCTTGCACCACCTTTGTGGGACAAAACCACGGTGCCCGCCAGATCGACCGTTGCACCAAGACGCTCAAGGTCTGCCTGGTCGAAGGCGGTATCGTTGCACTCACCACGATTATCGTTATTGTTGGCCTGGGGCGCGAGATCCTATCGCTGTTCAACAGCGACCCCAACATCGTCTCGATCGGCTATATCCGCGTATGTTCGATCTTCCCGGCGTACGCCTTTAGCATGTTCTACGAAAACATGTCAGGCTACCTGCGCGGCTTTGGCATCTCGCTCACGCCCGCCCTCATCACCATGATCTGCGTCTGTGGCATCCGCTTCTATTGGGTGTTCTGCGTGTTCCCGCACTTCCGCACCTTTGCGAACATCATGATGGTCTACCCCATCAGCCTGGGCACCACGGCGTTCTTTATGGTCGTGGCGGTGCTACTCTGCCACCCGGCACGCACCTATCGCGTCACCCAAGCCAAAGCGACAGCCCGCTAAACACCGCACTCAACGCCACGCCAGTCATTAATTGACAATATGCGAGCTCATATAGTCGATAAAGCGCCTCGTGGCGATGGGCATGGTGTCCCAGCTGCGCCAGGCTGCCACCACGTCGCGCGAAGGAGCGTGCACGATGGGCCGCACGCGAATATCGGCCCGCATGCCCTCAACAGTACGGCGATAGAGCATACTCACGCCTAGGCCCTCCTCCACCATCGCCATGATGGTGTAGTCGTCGGTTACCTCGCTCGTCACGTGTGGCGACAGCCCATGCGCCGCGAATGCATCGAGCACCAGGCTCTGTTCGCCCTCATCCAGCAGCACAAACGGCTCGGACGCCAGGTCGGCGAGCGTCACCTTTTCCTTTGCCGTCAGCGGATGCGCGGCCGGCAACAGCGC
The DNA here is from genome assembly GCA_048438765.1 of Collinsella sp. Lineage (GTDB taxonomy): Bacteria > Actinomycetota > Coriobacteriia > Coriobacteriales > Coriobacteriaceae > Collinsella. Next base: position 6,090 of record DBGAPG010000103.1, on the reverse strand, counting down.
CACCAACTCATCGTGATAGACCACGCGCCTCTCGAGCCCAGCGGTAAATCCACGCGCCGTAAAACAAAAATCAACCACGCCATCGTGCACCCATTGAGCGTTGCGTGTGTAATCTCCCTGCTTAAGGGTAAAGTGCACCCCCGGGTGCAGGGCCCCAAAATCGCGGATCACGCGCGGCAGCACGGTACGACTCACGTTGGTAAACGTCGCGATGCGAATATCTGTCGACGAAAGCCCCAGCAGTTCCTGGCGCTTGCCCTCGAGCTCGGCCTCGGCGGTCACAATCTGGCGCAGGTACGGCAGATATTGTTTACCGTCGCGCGTAAGCGAAACGCCCTGCTTACCGCGCTCGATAAGCGTGGTGCCCAGCTCGCGCTCGAGCGCCTTGACGGCCTGGCTCACCGCACTTTGCGTATAGCCCAGCTCGTCCGCCGCGCCCTTAAGACTGCCGCGATCGACCACCATACAAACAATCTGATACCGCGATGCCATCGTGCCTCCACATCAATGCAGCCGTAAAACGTTTTGCCAGGGCTTTTCGCGCCTGCTTTAGCATTTCTTAATCATACTGAAGATACATTCGCTTTACTACATCCAATTCTGGGAGCAGAATCCTTTTTGCGAAACCGTTCTGTAACAAAAGGAGTCCCATGGATCGCAAAAAAGCAATCGCGCTCTCATTTTCCGTTCCCGTCGCATGGGGCTTTTCGTATCCCCTCATGAAGATCGGTATGGACAGTATGAACGCCACGAGCATCGTCGCGCTACGCTGCATCATCGCCTTTGTGGTCTGTCTGCTGCTCTTCCACAAGCACGCGTTGCGCATCAACCGTGACCTTATGGTCCGTGCCGCCATCATCGGCGCCATTATGGCAACCGAGCTCACCTGCATGTGCCTGGGCTCCAGCCTCACCTCCGCCTCCACCGCCGGCTTTTTGCAGAGCCTGACGGTCGTGATCGTGCCGTTTGCCAATGCCGCCCTGCTGCGCCGCGCCCCCGAGCGCAAAGTGCTCGTCGGCACCGCCATCGTCACCTGCGGTATGTTGCTGCTCTCGGGCGCCGACTTCACCAGCCTGAACCCGGGCGCGATCATCATGCTGCTCTCCGCCTTTGTCTATGCCGGGCACATTATCGTGGCCAAGCGCTTTGTCGAAGAAGTCGATCCGCTTGCTCTGGGCGTTTGGCAGCTGGGCTTCGGCGGCCTGTTCTCGGGCATTACCGCATGCGTCTTTGGCGGCTTCACGCTTCCCAGCACGCCCAGCGAGATCGTCGTTGTCGTCGCGCTCGCACTCATCTGCTCTGCCTACGGCTTTATCACCCAAACACTCGTGCAGCCCCACGTGCCCGCCGAGACCACCGGCTTCGCCTTCTCGCTCGAGCCGGTCTGCTCCGCCGTCTTTTCGTTCTTCTTGGTTGGCGAGGTCCTGAGCCCCATCGCCTTTCTGGGTGCAGCTCTCATCCTCACCGGCGTCATGGTGGCAACCGTCGAGCTTCCGCGCCTCCGCGCACATGGACAAGCTCGCATGGCAGGAGCGCCCGAGCACGTCTCGTAGACCCCACTCTTCATACAGCCGTGGCGTAAAGGCAACCGGTGCGCCTTTACAATAGATACCGACAGAGCATCTGACGTAAAGGAGCCCCATGGACGCCGCGACCCGCGACCGCAACATAGCAACTTGGTTGGGCGATGCGCCACAGCCGGTACGTGACACTACGAACCAGCTGCTCGAACGCATCGCCCTTTTGCGTGCCGAGCAAACCATCTACCCGGCACAAGACGACATCCTCAATGCCCTCGCCTACACGCCGGCCGACCAGGTCAAGGTTGTCATCTTGGGTCAAGACCCCTATCACGGACCCAACCAGGCCATGGGGCTGTCGTTCTCGGTCCCCGCGACGCAAACCAAGTTGCCGCCGAGCCTGCGCAACATCTATAAGGAACTCCAAGCCGATCTGGGTTGCCCCATTCCCGCCACAGGAGATCTAACGCCATGGGCACAACAGGGCGTCCTGCTTCTCAACACCACGCTCACCGTGCGCGAGCATGCCGCGAACTCGCATGCCAAACTGGGCTGGAGCACGCTCACCGACTACGTTATCGAACGCTGCTGCCAGCTGCCCCAGCCGGTAGTCTTCTTGGCATGGGGTCGCTTTGCCCAGCAGATGGTCGAAGGTAAGCTCGTCGCAACTGGTGCGGGCAAGGCAACCGGCAAGTTCTGCCTGGCATCCACGCACCCCTCGCCGCTTTCGGCCAACCGTGCCACGGCAGAACTCCCCGCCTTTATGGGATCGCGCCCCTTCTCGACAGCCAATCGGCTACTCGAACAGCACGGCTCGGCCCCCGTCAACTGGACTTGCCTCGGCTAAAAATCGATACATCAAAAACGCGCCCGACGGCTTTCCATCGGGCGCGTTTTCTATTCGGGCCAAATAAATTGTGTGCGACCGGCCTCGCCGCCATCGATCAGCAGACTCTGCCCGGTCATAAACCGGTTGGTCACGCCCACAAAGTAGATCCACTCGGCGATCTCTTGGGCGGTGGCCCAGCGCCTAAGCGGCGTGAGCTCCATAATCTGGTTCCACAGGTGCTCGTCTTCCATCACGCAACGGTTGAGCGGCGTGATAACGCCGCCCGGGTCCACACTGTTGGCGATGGCCTGCGGCGCCAGACGGTTTGCAAGGTTCTTGGTGTAGGCGATAACGCCGCCCTTGCTGGCGGCATAGGCGGGAAACTCCGATCCCGTATGCCCACTCGCCGACCCCACATTGACCACGGATTTGATAGTCGGCGCCGGCTTGGCGGCAAGCCCCTCCCCCACAAAGGCATAGCGCTCGGTCACGTTGATGGTGCCACACAGGTTGGCGGCGATGTCGTCGGCCGAATCCTGCGTACCGGCAACGTTCACGATTACCCGGGGTTCAAGGTCGTCTGGAAACGCGTCCGGCTTGCGGACATCAACGATCAGATGGCGGTAGCGCTCGTGTTCGATCGTCGATGGCAAAAGATCAAAGCCCACAACCTCGTGGCCCTCATCCAAAAAGCGCTGCACGCACGCGGCTCCGATACCGCCCGAAGCGCCCGTGATCAAAACCCGCATACTTGCTCCTTAGGCGGTTGCGTGGCGCTCGAGGTACTCGGAACCCACATTCTCGCGCTCCCAGCCGCGCACGACCTTATAGCCCACGGGGCTCAGGAAGACCTCGCACAGCAGCTCGGCGATGGCACCCGTCAGCGAGCACATAAGGACCTGCACCCAGGTCCAACCAAAGAACGTGTGGCTCACCACAATGGCAAAGACCAGGTTGTCGATAAACTGGCCAACACCCGTGGACACATAGGAACGGAAGGCAAAGCTCGCAAAGTTATTCTTCTTGAGCATACGGCCGAGCGACTGGTTGAGCGTGGAGTTAACCACGGCAGAGACGAGCATGGCCAGCGAAGAGCCAAGCACCACGTACCAGGTGCCGCCGATGGTGGCGTTAAGGGCGGTGTTGACCTCGATCATGCCCGTGTCGTAGTAGGCGCCCCACATGCCGGGCGTGAGCGAGCATGCCCAAAAGCACAGGCTCACGGCCAGGTTGACCAGCAGCGCGAGGATAGAGATTTTGATGGATGCCTTGGCGCCAAAGCGCTTGCAGATCATGTCCTGGCACAAAAACGAGACCCAGCTCACCACAAAGCCACAGTCGAGCGCCAGATACGGCAGGCTGATAAGCTCTTTGTTGGCCAGCAGGTTCATCATGATGACGCTCACGAAAAACAGCGAAACCGTTGCCGCGGGAATGCTCCGCAACAGGACCTTGTAGTCCTCCATGACCTTCTTGATCATTATGTACTCCTTTGGTTTTAGGTTTAACGAGCAGGATATCGGACCCGAACTGCTCGGACGCCCCGGTCTTGAGACGACGGTGGGTATGATAGCCGCTCACACGGCATCAGGCAAGCAAGCGGCGCGGCAGCCCCGCAGGGCCACCACGCCGATGCGTTAAAAGGCTACGTTGCCAAACTCCGACAGGATAAGGTCGGGGTTGTGGTCGGTTGCCCAATCCACGTTCCACGGACTCGTGAACAGCAGCAGCTTACCGCCGCGCATGCCCTCGACGCGCAGCGTGTCGCGCGTGAGCGAAAGGCCCGGGATATCGATGGTGTCGGGGTCGTTCTGGATCCAGCGAATGTCCGTATAGGGCAGCGGCTGGCGACGAACCTCAACACGGTACTCGGCCTTGAGGCGGCGCTCGAGTACCTCAAACTGCAGTACGCCGACCACGCCCACAATGACGCTCTCCATGCCGGCACCCAGCTCGCGGAAGATCTGGATGGCGCCCTCCTGGGCAAGCTCCTCCATGCCCTTGACGAACTGCTTGCGCTTGAGCGTGTCGACCTGCGTAATGCGAGCGAACATCTCGGGGGCAAACGTCGGGATCTGCGGATACTGCACGTGGCGCTTGCCGGAGCACACGGTGTCGCCGATGCTAAAGATACCCGGATCGAACAGGCCCACGATATCGCCCGCGTACGCCTCGTCCACGATGGCGCGGTCATCGGCCATCATCGACGTGCCCGTGGCAAGCTTGAGCTTGCGGTTGCCCTGCACGTGGAAGGCATCCATGCCGCGCTCGAACTTGCCCGAGCAGATGCGCACAAAAGCGATGCGGTCGCGGTGGTTCTTGTCCATGTTGGCCTGGATCTTAAACACAAAGCCGCTAAAGTCGTCGCGGCAGGGATCGACCGGCTCATTGGTGAGCGTATCGGTATAGGCGCGCGGTGTCGGGGCAAGACGCAGGAATTCCTTGAGGAAGGGCTCCACGCCAAAGTTGGTAAGCGCCGAGCCAAAGAACGCCGGGCTCAGCTTGCCGCAGGCCACGGCATCCAAGTCGAGCTCGTCGCCAGCGCCATCGAGCAGCTCGATGTCGTCCATCAGGTTCTTATGGTTCTCCTCACCGATGAGCTCGTCCATGGAAGGATCGCCCAGCTCGGCCTCGACCTCGGCGACCTTCTTGGTGGCGTTGGCGTGACCGTCGCCCTCAAAGGCGATAACGCGACGGGTCTGACGGTCGAACACGCCGCGGAAGTTGCGGCCGCTGCCGATCGGCCAGTTCATGGGATACGTATTGATGCCCAGGACGTTCTCGATCTCTTCCATGAGCTCAAACGGATCGCGAGCCTCGTGGTCGAGCTTGTTCACAAAGGTGAAGATGGGAATGTGGCGCAGCGTACAGACCTTAAAGAGCTTTTTGGTCTGGGCCTCGACGCCCTTGGCGCCGTCGATGACCATGACCGCGGCGTCGGCGGCCATAAGGGTACGGTAGGTATCCTCCGAGAAATCCTGGTGGCCGGGGGTATCGAGGATGTTGACGCAGGCACCGTTGTAGGTGAACTGCAGCACCGAGGAGGTAACGGAAATACCGCGCTCCTTCTCGATGTCCATCCAGTCCGAGACGGCATGCTTGGCCGAGCTCTTGCCCTTGACCGAGCCGGCGGTCTGGATGCTGCCGGTATAGAGCAGCAGCTTCTCGGTAAGCGTGGTCTTACCGGCGTCCGGGTGGCTGATGATCGCGAATGTGCGGCGCGACGAGATTTCATCCGACAGGCTTGCCATGCGGATCCTTTCTTGCATTGAGTGCATTACGTCGTTGTAACCGCACTATTGTAGCCGCGAAATCCCGTTTTAGAGCGCCTATCAGGACAAATTCATCAGATGGGGCATGGGGTAGCAGTCGATGGCGGCACTCCGCAGCAGTTTGTCTCGATCTGTAACATCTAGCCACTCAAAACGGGTCCATCTGTTACAGATTGAGATATAAGGATAGACGGTTGGCCAATGTCTCGATCTGTAACATCTAACAGCCAAAATCTTCTCCAGTTGTTACAGATTGAGACAACCAGGTGGGGCCCGCCAGCAAGATCTCGATCTGTAACAGGTAGCCGTCCAAATCGGTTCCAGATGTTACAGATTGAGATGAATGAACGAGCGGACGATCCGCATTTAGCTCTTGCGTAACTGTGCATAGTGTATATATACTGCGTTTACCGGTTATATACACGTGTAGCCCAACAGCTAAGGAGCCGCTGTGGACATCATCCTATCC
>DBGAPG010000102.1:0-8974 GCA_048438765.1 Collinsella sp. | reverse complement strand
GTTTCGCTCATACCGATGCCAGAGGGGCTGTCCCACCAACGCGGGACAGCCCCCCTTTTCTTATTGATCCGTTGGGGGCGGAGGAAAACGGATCACTTGTGGCTGGCAAGAGGCCTGGTTCGTAATGGTCTGGACAGTTAGTTCAGATACGTATAAATCTGGGGCAGCTTGGGATGCGTTTTGAGCAATTTTTGATTGGGATGGGGCTCGAATGGGTGTTTGGAAGGGAGAGTGGGACGTTTACATGGTTTCGAGGGGCTCAAATTAGTTGAAACAGGGGTGTTCGTGCCTGATCCAGCTCTAGGATTTATACGTATCTGAACTAATTGTCCACCCCGGTCTGGTGGCTGCCGATTCGGTGCGGTTCGAAAGGGCTATTCGGCCCCGTTGCGACCGGTGGTACTCTTGTATCCGTTTGAAATCGAGCGAAGGAGTGCCGCTATGGAGCAATCGAGCCTGTTTGGTGACGGTGTGGACATCGATACCGAAACGTCCGCGAGCGCGGATGCCGCCGCACCGACCGACGCCCGTGCCCAGGCGGCAGCGCGCGCGGCCGAGCTGCGCCACGAGCTCGATTACCACGCCTATCGCTACTACATGCTCGATGCGCCCGAGATCACGGACGCCGCCTTTGACAAAATGCTCGTTGAGCTGCAGGAAATCGAGGCGACCTACCCCGATCTGGTAACGCCCGACAGCTATACCCAGCGCGTGGGCGGCTACGTGAGCGAGCAGTTTACGCCGGTAACGCACATGGCACGCATGTATTCCATGGACGATGCCATGGATCTGGACGAGCTCGACGCGTGGCTCCAACGCACCGAGGATGCGCTCGGCGCCGGTAGCGTCACCTATACCTGCGAGCTTAAGATCGACGGTCTGGGCGTCGCGCTTACCTATCAAAACGGCACTTTTGTGCGCGCCGCCACGCGCGGCGACGGCACCACGGGCGAGGACGTGTCGCTCAACGTGCGTACCATCAAGGATGTGCCCATGCACCTGTCCGAGCCGGCGCTCGCCCACATGGGCGCCGATCGCGAGCGCACCATCGAGGTGCGCGGCGAGGTCTACATGCCCAAGGGCAGCTTTGTGCGCCTGAACGACGAGGCCGATGCCGAGGGGCGCGACCCCTTTGCCAACCCGCGCAACGCCGCCGCCGGCAGCCTGCGCCAAAAGGATCCCAAGGTCACGGCGCGCCGCGACCTGGCTACCTTTATCTACGCCATCGCCGATACCGACCCGCTGCATGTTCACAGTCAGCGCGAGTTTCTGGACTGGCTGCGCAGCGCCGGCTTTAGCGTCAACCCCAACGTGGCCCGTTGTGCCACGCCCGCCGAGGTTCACGAGTTCTGCGCCCAGGCGCTCGAGCATCGCGGCGACCTGAACTACGACATCGACGGCGTGGTCGTAAAGGTGGACAGCTTTCAGCAGCAGCTCGACCTGGGCTTTACTGCCCGTGCGCCGCGCTGGGCCATTGCCTTTAAGTTCCCGCCCGAGGAAAAGCAGACCGTCCTGCGCGAGATTCGCATCCAGGTGGGCCGCACCGGCGTACTCACGCCGGTCGCCGAGTTCGATCCGGTGACAGTCGCCGGCTCCACCATCGCGCGCGCCACGCTGCACAACATCGACGAGATCCGCCGCAAAAACGTGCGCGAGGGCGACACCATCATCGTGCACAAGGCGGGTGACGTGATCCCCGAGGTCGTGGGCCCGGTGCTCGATAAGCGCCCAGCCGATTCGGTCGACTGGCACATGCCCGAGGTCTGCCCCGTGTGTGGCAGCCCCGTGGTCCACGAGGACGGCGAGGTTGCCTACCGCTGCGTGTCCATCGACTGCCCCGCACAGCTCAAGGAGCGCCTGCTCCACTGGGTGAGCCGCGGCTGCATGGACGTCGACGGCCTGGGCGACGAGATCGTCGACAAGATGATCGCCGCCGGCTTGATTCACGACGTCGCAGACTTCTACCAGCTCACGGTCGATGACATTGCCGGCCTGGACACGGGCCGCGTGTACGCCAGCTCCAACAGCAAAAAGGGCGTCAAGAAGGGCGACCCCATTCCGGTGGGCCTCAAGACGGCCGAGAAAATCATCGCCGAGCTCAACAAGTCCAAGAGCCAGCCGCTCGGTCGCGTGCTGTTTGCCCTGGGCATCCGCCACGTGGGCAAGAGCGTGGGCGAGGTCATCGCCGAGCGATTCCTGTCGATTGACAAGCTTATCTTGGCGAGCGAAGAGGACATCGCCGAGTGCGAGGGCATCGGCCCCAAGATTGCGGCGAGCGTTAAGCAGTTCCTGGCCGTGCCCGAAAACCTTGCTGTGCTGGAGCGTCTGCGCCAGGCGGGCCTTTCGCTCGAGGTCGACCTGGGCGCCGCGCATGCGCAAGCCGCAGCCGACGCTGGCGTGGCAGGCGAGCTCGCCGACGCACAACCACTCGCGGGCCTGACCTTCGTGCTCACCGGCACGCTCGTCAACCGCACACGCGATGAGGCGGGCGCGGCGCTCAAGGTGCTCGGCGCCAAGGTTTCGGGCAGTGTGTCAAAGAAGACGAGCTACCTGGTTGCCGGCCCCAAAGCGGGCTCCAAGCTTACCAAGGCCGAGCAGCTGGGCGTGCCTGTACTGAACGAGGACGCACTCGAGCAGATTCTGGCTACCGGCGAGGTGCCCCAGGCTTAAGGTATCAATAGTCAAATTGAAGAACCGCCCGGAAAGCATGATGTCTTCCGGGCGGTTCTTATTTGGACGGGGCAACCGGCACCGTGATCTGCGTCACATGGGTCGCGGGGTCGTCGCTGATGATGTCGTCGATAAGGGCGATCTCGCGCGAGGGCCCGGCGGGTGTCAGGTTGTGTTTGCGCATATAGCCGAGTAGCTGCTCGTAGCGCGGGCCCGCTTGCCCGTGCGTGCCGCGAAAGCTAATGGTCAGGCAGCGCGCGGCGGGCCGCGTCTCGACGTCGCCCAAGTACTCATCGGTGTCATCGAGCAGTAGAAAGACCTCGTCGTAGCCATCAAAGTCGCCGGCGGCGAGGCGCTCGGCGCTAATCCCAACGCCCAAGTTGCCCAGAAAGACAAAGGTCTCGTGCTGGCCTTTCTGCAGCTGACGAATCTGCCACTCCAGCGCATAGGCGTCGGTAGGGTTGACGCGTTCGCGCAGCACGGCGCAGCGAAGCTCGGGCGCATCGATTGTGCAAATGGTATCGAGCTCGGTGTTCAAGGCGTCGTGCAGCAGGGCAAGCCGGTTGTCAATCTTGCGTGATACGCGCTCCAGCTCGCGTCGCTTGCGCTCGATGAGCTCCTGCTGCTGAGCCAGCTGCCGCTGTATGAGGTCCACATCGCGCGTGGTCACAAACTCGCGGATTTGCGCCAACGACAAGTCGAGAACATGCAGGTGGCTGATGGTATTGAGGGTGGAGAGCTGCCGCGATCCGTAGTAGCGGTACCCACTCGCCGGATCGATGTGCGCCGGGTCCAGCAAGCCCATCTGCTCGTAATGACGTAGCGTCCCCACGCTCAGGTTAAACAGGCGCGCCACCTCGCCAATTCGGAGCAGGCCCTCGGTATGTTCAGTTGGCGAGTCGGTCATGGGACCGCTCCTTTCAATAGGGTCGGGGAGGGCGCCAGGCTCGCGTCGCCCCGCTACGCTACCAGCTTGTCAAAAGCTCCGCGGCGGTTGAGCACGGTAAACGCGACAACACAGATGACCGCCGACAAAATCGATCCGCACGGCGAAGCGATGCCCATGGGAAACAGCGTGTCGGAATAGGCGTTTGACAGCAGCCACGCGCCCGGCACGCGAATGAGCGCCACGGCCAGCACGTTGTGCGCAAAGCCGATGTAGCTCTTGCCGTATGCAGCGAAAAAGCCGCTAAAGCAAATGTGGATGCCGGCAAAAATCGCGTCGAAAATGTAGCTGCGCATATAGCCGGTGCCGGCGGCGACCACCGCGGCGTCCTTGGCAAAAAAGCTAATAAATGCCGGTGCCACCAGCCACATCAGCACCGTGATCAGGCAACCGTACACCACCGAGATTGTCATGGCGTCTTTGAGCACCTGACGCGCGCGGTCGCCCTTGCCCGCGCCGGCGTTTTGCGCCGTGAGCGCGCTAACGGTGGCGCCCATGGAACTCGGCACAATGAACAAAAAGCTGATCATCTTCTCGACCAGGCCCACGGCAGCGGCGTCGACCAGGCCACGATGGTTGGCGATGACGGTGATAAACATAAACGCCACCTGGATGCAGCCGTCCTGCACGGCCACGGGCACGCCGATCTTAAGAATACTACCGAGCACCTCGGGCTGGGGGCGCAGGTCGCTGCGCTTAACGTGGATGTTCGTGCGGCGGCTCTTGAGCCACACGAGCGCGAGGGCAACGCTGGCCGTCTGGGCGGTCACTGTGCCGAGCGCCGCGCCCACAGGGCCGAGCCCCATGTGGCCGATAAACAGAAAGTCGAGCGCGATGTTGATGATGCATGCCACGCCGATCACGTACATGGGCGAGCGCGAATCGCCCAGCCCGCGAAAGATGGCCGAGAGGATGTTGTATGCGGCGATAAACGGAATGCCAATAAAGCAGATGCGCAGGTAGGCGGCGGTTCCTTCGACTGCCTCGGCCGGCGTGCCAATGAGCGCCACGATCTGCGGGCACAGTGCGAGTAGGACAGCGGCCAGTACCACCGAGACGCCCATAAAGAGCGTGATGGTGTTGCCGATGGCGGTCTCGGCGCGGTCAAACCGACGCGAACCCACGGCGTGGCCGACGATGACCGTCGTTCCCATGGCCAGGCCCACGAGCGTCACGGTAATGATATAGAGCGTCTGCGCGCCATTGCCCACGGCGGTGATGCCGGCAGCGCCGCTAAACTGCCCCATCATGTACAGGTCGGCCATGCCGTAGAGCGTCTGCAAAAAGTACGAGAGCATATAAGGCAAGGCAAAGACCGCGATGGTCTTAAGGACATTGCCGCGTGTGAGGTCGTGTTCCATGGGCGGGGCTTTCTGGCTGGGTTTGTTTCCGTACCAGTGTAGTGAAAACCCTACAACGATTGTAGAGTCAAGGTTTATGTTGGCAGTGGGGCGAAATAAGTGAGCCTGTATTCATTTCCATTTGAATACGAGCATGCGCCGTGTAGGCTTAGTGCCCCTCACTCCGCCTCAAACCATCACAACATTCGACGTTTTTTGCCAAAATCGGGAAAAGCATCGAATGTTGTGATGGTTTTTCTGCCGCTCGACCGGGTGGAATCGCTTTCTTGCGCACGAAGGTGTGCGAACCCGTGAGCAGGGGAATAAGGTTGGTTATCCGACTCCATTGGAGGGCTCATGGACCTGCCGATCGTCCTGTCCCATAAGACTGCCTGGCTGTACCACAACGTGGCGCGCCCGTCCGAGCCGCTCTCGCGAGCAAGCAGCCTATACGATGAGGACTCGCTTGCTAACGAGGCGGAGCCGACCGCGAGCCTGCCCAAATTGGGACTCGATGCCAAGGGGCTGAGGGCTTCAACGGCAGTTGGGATCGTTACCGAATATCTAGTTTCGCTCGGTATTCCACGAGAAGAGCTCGATCATATCGACACGCTCGTCAACTTCGATTTTGAGCGCTCGACGCCGGCTGGATTTAGGTGCCACGTGTTTGGAGCGCCGGTACCTCCAGGCCATCTTATCGAGGTGGCAGAAGGCCTTCTGGTGGTTGATGAGGCCATGTGCTTTGTCCAAGCGGGTTCGTGGATGAGTGAGCTCGAACAGCTGGAATATGGGTATGAAATCTGCGCCCGATACCATTTGAATCATCTGTCAACAGGCGATTATATCGAGATGGGGCAGAGGTATACCGTTGCCGACTTGATTGCTTATTGCAATGAGAACCGATCTCGTCAGGGGGCCATGCGCGCCGCCGCCGTGCTCAAGCGCGTGCACGATGGCGCGCGGTCGCCCATGGAGACGGCCACCGCAATCATGGTCGTAGCAAAACGTTCCCAGGGAGGGCTGGGATACGCCAAGATCGAGCTCAACCATCGGGTCGATGTTCCCAATGAGTTCAAGTATCTCGCAAAGGCCGGGTATTCCGAGATCGACGTATATGCGCCTGCGAGCGGTACGGGGATTGAATACAACGGCTCGGACCATCTTGATAAACAGCGCAGCGCGTCGGATGCGGAGCGTATGACCGTGCTGAGCGCGCTGGGCTTTAGGATGATCGTTCTCACCGGGACTCAGTTTGCCCACCAGCTGCAATTGCACCGGGCGATGAACGCCATCGCACTCGCTATGGGCCTTAAGTGCGACCGAAGCGAAGCGTTCCAGAAACGTCAGAACGACTTGCGAGAATTCGTGATTCGGCACTGGGACGGCGGCCTTTAGGGACGTTTTGGTCCCTCTACGGGGTACCGTGGGCAGGCAAACCATCACAACATTCGACGTTTTTCGCCAAAATCGGGAAAAGCATCGAATGTTGTGATGGTCTGTGTTGAGGATGGGCTTGGGAAGCCGGTCTTGCTCGAAGCGGCCTGTCCTGTCGTACGGGTGTCGGCATGATTCTCGCATGGGGTATTATGTTTTCCGAAGAATAAAACGCCGCGTGAGGGGAGGGTTGCGTGGACGGGCACGTGCAACATGACGGCTTTGGCCGCGATATCAACTACCTGCGCATTGCCGTTACCGACAAGTGCAATTTCCGCTGCATTTACTGCATGCCGGCCGATGGCGTGGCGCCCCGCGCGCACGATGAGCTACTCAGTGCCGAGGAAATCGCCCGCTTTGTGCGCCTGGTGGCGGGGGAGGGCATTCGCCGCGTACGCCTGACGGGCGGCGAGCCGCTGGTCAGCCGCCGCATCATCCCGCTCATTCGCGACATCCGCGCGATTCCGCAGATCGAGGACATTTCGCTCACCACCAATGGCGCCCTGCTGCCCAAGCTGGCGCCGCAGCTCAAAGACGCGGGGCTTAACCGCGTCAACATCTCGCTCGACACGCTCGACCCTACGCTCTTTGGAAAGATCACGCGTCTGGGTCGACTCGAGCAGACCATGGCGGGCATCGACGCGGCGCTGGCTTGGGGCTTTGAGCCCGTTAAGGTCAACTGCGTTGTTGTGCGCCGGCTCAACCAAGATGTGGCGGCCCTCGCGCGGCTCACGCTCGACCGTCCCATCCACCTGCGCTTTATCGAATACATGCCCATCGGCGACGAGCGTACGAGCTCGCATTGCACTGTGGACCCGCATGCGCCCGCGCTCAATCCCGAGCTGTGGGACGCGAGCGATACCGTGCCGAGCGACGAGCTGCGGGCGCGCATCAATGACGGGGCCGCCGCGACGGGACTGGGCGAGCTCGAGCCGCTCGACATCAACGACGCCCCTGCCGGCGCGGGCCCTGCGCGCTACTGGCACTTTCCGGGCGCGGCGGGAACGGTCGGTTTCATCAGCGCCATGTCCAACCATTTTTGCGCGAACTGCAACCGTCTGCGCCTGACGGCCGATGGCAACGTGCGTCCGTGCCTGTTCAGCGATGCCGAGTATTCGGTGCGCGACGCCCTGCGCCGTGGTGATGATATGCAGGTACTTTCGATTTGGCGCGATGCCGTGGCCCACAAACCGCAGGAACACGCGATAATTGAGGGCACGCAACGATTTATGTCCCAAATCGGAGGATGATCATATGGCCAAGAGCAGGTACGCCGATGCCACCAAGGCCGCTCGCAGGGCCGCGATGTCTGCCCACAAAGTCACGGCTGCGGCCAGCGATGCCGTTGCAGGCGCGCAGCCGTCTGCCAGTGCTGCCATCGAGCCCGCCCGCGACGCCCGTCGCGACGAGCTGACGCACGTGGACGCTAAGGGCGAGGTGCGCATGGTCGACGTGTCCGACAAGGCCGAGACCCATCGCATAGCCATCGCCGAGGGCACCATCCTCATGCATCCCGAGACGCAGGCTATGGTGCTGCGGGATCGCGCCAAAAAGGGCGACGTGCTTGCTTGCGCGCGTGTGGCGGGCATCATGGCCATCAAACGCACGAGCGACATCATCCCCATGTGCCATCCGTTGCTCATTACCAAGAGCAAGTGCGACATTGCGCCCATCGCTCCGGCGGGGACGCCTGTCGATGACGTGCCCGAGGGCTGGGCGCCGGCGCGCGCGGACGGGCAGGTTGGCTTTCACGTGCTGGTTACGGCCGGCGTGACGGGCAAGACGGGTATCGAGATGGAGGCCCTGACCGGCGCGAGCGCCGCGTGCCTGACCATCTATGACATGTGCAAGGCGGTCGATCGCGGTATGGAGATCGTCGACGTGCGCCTGCTGCACAAGGAGGGCGGCCGCTCGGGCGTGTGGGATCGTGCAGAGCGTCAGACCGCTGCTGCTGAGGCCGTGGTCGCTGACGGCGACGCACACGCAAGCGCACCCGTCGCCGTTGCACCCGCAGCTCCGGCCCCGGCCGTCCCCGCAATCGCGTTTATCGGCTACCAAAACTCGGGCAAGACCACGCTCGTCGAGAAGATCATTGCCGAGCTCACCCGCCGTGGCCTGCGCGTGGGTTCGCTCAAGCATCACGGGCACCACGGCTTTGATATCGATGTACCCGCTAAGGACACCTGGCGCCATCACCAGGCCGGATCCAAACACGTGGGCCTCATCTGCGCCACGCGCTGGGCGGAGTACGCCGACACGCGCGAGGAGGACGAGATGCCCGCGCGCGAGCTGCTGTCGCGCTACAACGATGTCGACGTGGTGATCATCGAGGGTTACAAGACCGAGGGCTTCGACAACATCGTGGTAGCGCGCTCCGGTGTCGACCGTCTGCGCGGCAAGAGCTCGCTCGACCTGGTCGACGGTCACACCCTGGCCCTTGCCTGCAACGAAGCCCTGGCACGCCAGGCCTTCGACGCCGGCTTTGCGACCCGAGCCATCAACATCAACGACGCCCGAGCCATCTGCGATCTGATTCAAGATCATCTAGCCTAAAACCTGCCAAAAAGGGACAGGTTTGTTTTGG
>DBGAPG010000101.1:0-2663 GCA_048438765.1 Collinsella sp. | reverse complement strand
GCCGAAAATGATCCGCTTTCCTCCGTCCCTAACGGATCAGCTGGCGGCGCTTGTCGGACAGGAAGACGCCGGCGGCAACCAGGACCGTGCCTCCAATTACGAACGTCTCGCCCAGCAGGTTGGACACGTCGCCCGTGGCGGGCATCGTCGTCTGCTGCGTGGTGGCCTCGGACGCCGAGGTCATGTGCTTGGCCTGGTACGCCACCTGCGTCGCAGGCTGAGTCTGCTCGCCATTCCCGCGCTCGGCGGCCTCTTGGCGAGCGATCTCGGCGTTGAGCTCGACAATAGCCTGGTCGAGCTCGGCCTTGGCGGCGGTATAGTTGGCAAGCGCCTCCAAGTAGGCAGGTGCCACAGCATCCGTCGCAGCAACGGCAGCGTCGAGCTCAATCTTGGCAGCTGCGGCGCGCTCGGCGGCATCGTGGGCTGCAGCGATCTTAGCGTTGAGCGCCTCATCCGCATCGTTGGCACGGCCGCTAGCGATGGCGTCGGCAAGGTTGATCCTGCGCAGGCGGGCAACCGCGGCGGCAGAAGCATCGCGATCAGCGGTCGCATCCGTTACGGCGTCGTCCGCCGCAGTCACGCCAGACTCGGCATCGGTCTTCGCCGAAGCCGCTGCCTCAACAGCAGCATCGGCAGCGGCCTTGTCCTCCGTCGCCTGAGCAAGCGCCGCGGCGGCATCATGTAGCTGAGCCGCACGAGCAGCAGCCGCGACGGATGCGGCCTGAGCCGCGGTCACAGCCGTGCCGGCACCGCTCGCAGCAGCCTGGGCGGCAACAAGCTCGGCCTGGGCAGCAGCGACGTCGGCATCTGCCTGGCCTGCCGCACCCTGCGCGGCATTCACTGCAGCCTGCGCGTCAGCCTGAACGGCACGCGCCCCCTCGAGCACCGCCGAGGCCGCATCAAATGCACGCTGAGCAGCGGCAACGTCGGCAGAGTACGCAGCCAGCTCGTCCTGGGCGGCAGCAAGCGCGCTCTCCTTGTCGCCAACGCCGGCGCGAGCGGCATCCAGCGCACGCCGGGCAGCGGCAGCCTTGCCCTTGGCGACATCGAGTTCATCAGACTTGGCAGTCACGACACTCTGCGCCGCGGTAACCGCAGCGCTGGCAGCGTCCACGTCGGCGCGGGCATCAGCCACGGCACGCGCAGCGGCCTCAGCCGCGGCCTGCTTCTCCCCCACGGCAGCCTGGGCATCCGAGGCCCCAGCGGCAGCAGCGTCAACATCGGCGGCAGCAGCATCGACTTGAACCTGCCTTGCAGCGGCGGCCTGCGACGCGGCGCTCACCTTGCCGCCAGCCTGCGCAGCTGCGCCCTGAGCGGCAGAAAGCTCCTGACGAGCCGCGTCCACGCCCTGCCCAGGATTTGCCAACGAGTCACACCACGCATTAAGCGCAGCCTCGTATTCGGCAACCGTCATCGGATTGGCGGCATTCGTGTACCATCCTCCAGACATAGAGAACGTCTGCGCCTGCGTAAGCCAACGGTTCATCGTCCCGCGCGTGCAAACCCCCATACCCGTTACGGTGTAATCGGGATCGATCACATTCATGTAGTGACCGACTGTATGCACGCTCCCGCCATGCGCAGCCACGTAGCGATCGATTTCGTCGCCATGCTGCTCGTAGAAATCAAAAGCAGCCTTTCCCGTAAGGCCCGTCGCTCCCAGCGTAGCCGCAGCGCGGTCAAAGACGGCCTTCTCCTGATCGACCCACTGGATGAACGGGTCGCTTCCGTAGTTCCACGCCACGTTTTCGCCCACGTTGAACTGCATGGCGTGCGCAGTCTTGGTATCGGAGAAATTCGCATCGGCAATCGCGGTCGCCATCATGGCATACGTCACCTTGAGCTCACCCAGGCCAACGCTCGCACGATACTTGTTGCACGCCTTGAGCCACACAATCGCTTGCTTCATGTTGGTCAGACTCGTCGCGTCAACCTCCTCGCCCACCGTGGTGAGGCTGGCATATTTGCAGTTGAGAATCAGGTCCGCCGCATCGTCGGCACCCACGCTCTTAAAGAACGCAATGGCGCCCTGGCGGTAGTTTTCCGCCGAGGCGTTCGCCGTAGCCTGAGCGGCGTCGAGCTTGGCCTGCGCTTGAGCTACAGCCTGATCGGCCTGCTGCTTTTGAGCCTTTGCCTGGTCGAGCGCCTTGTCGGCAGCGTTCTTCTCGTCCTTAGCGGCCGAGAGCTTGGCCTGAGCGTCGGCCAGCGCCGCAAGCGCATTGGCATGCTCGGCCTTAGCCTGATCGACGGCGGCGTCTGCCGCGGTCGCAGCAGCCGTGGCAGCGTCCAACTTGGACTGCGCGTCAGCCGCAGCCTGCTGCTGGACGGCGAGCGCCTGCTGAGCAGCCTGCACCTCACCCTCGGCAGTGGTCACTTCCTGCGAGGCAGCAGCGAGTTCGCCCTCGCGCTGCGCCTGGACCGACTTGGCGGCGTCCAGCGCGGCAGCGGCGGCGTCCACCTTGGCCTTGGCAGCCTCGTACTCCGGGCCCGCGGCACCCTGCTCGGCACGGTCGAGATCGGCCTTGGCGGCGTCATAGCTCGCCTGAGCGGCATTCACATCCTTATCGGCCGCATCCTTTGCCTGCTGAGCTGCCGAAAGCTTGCCTTGCGCGTCCTGCTGTTTGGCCGCGGCGGCATCAACGCCAGCCTGGGCATTCGAAAGC
>DBGAPG010000100.1:0-4395 GCA_048438765.1 Collinsella sp. | reverse complement strand
ACAAATTGGCATGAAAAGAGGACGGCATAGACCTTCTGGTCATGCCGTCCTCTTTGAATGACAAGTTGTCGCTCTGGTGTCCGCGCAGCGTCGACAAGTTACGGCGTTTGGTAAAACGCCGTAACTACTAAGACTCGATGTAGTCCTTCAGCTTGCTAGAGCGGCTCGGGTGGCGAAGCTTGGCCAGGGTCTTGGACTCGATCTGGCGGATGCGCTCGCGCGTGACGCCAAACTCGCGGCCGACTTCCTCGAGCGTACGGGGATGTCCGTCGACAAGGCCAAAGCGCAGCTCGATAACCTTGCGCTCACGATCGGCAAGCGAGTCGAGCACCTGGGTGAGCTGCTCCTGCAGCATGGAGAAGCTGGCCGCATCGGGCGGAACGATGGCCTGGGAGTCCTCGATGAAGTCGCCCAGCTGAGAATCCTCTTCCTCGCCGATGGGCGTCTCGAGCGACACGGGCTCCTGCGAGATCTTCTGGATCTCGCGGACGCGGTCGGCGCTCATGTCCATCTCGGCACCGATCTCCTCGGGGGTCGGGTCGCGGCCCAAGTCCTGAAGGAGCTGACGCTGCACGCGGACGAGCTTATTGATGGTCTCGACCATGTGCACGGGAATACGGATGGTACGGGCCTGGTCGGCGATAGCGCGCGTGATGGCCTGACGGATCCACCACGTGGCGTACGTGGAGAACTTAAAGCCCTTCTGGTAGTCGAACTTCTCGACGGCGCGAATCAGACCGAGGTTGCCCTCCTGGATCAGGTCCAGGAACAGCATGCCGCGGCCGACATAGCGCTTGGCGATGGAGACGACCAGACGCAGGTTTGCGCTGATGAGCGCCTGCTTGGCTTCGAGGCCCACGTTCTCAATGCGCGTAAGACGACGCATCTCGGCACGCGTGAGTTCGAGCTCACCAGCATCGGCAGCCTCGAGCTTCTCGGTGGCCTCGAGACCGGCCTCGATCTTCATGGCCAGATCGACCTCTTCGGAGGCGGTCAGCAGGTCGACCTTGCCGATCTCCTTGAGGTACATACGGACCGGGTCGCCGGTCAGCATCACCGTGGAGGCATCGATGCCGCGCACGCGCGAACGCGAACGGGACGTGCGCACGGTGCGCTTCTTCTTGCTCTTGGAAGAACCCATCTCGGCATCGGCCTGACGGGCCATCTTGAGCTCATGATCGTCAAGCGAGCCGGAATCGTGCTCGTCGTCGTCATCGAAATCGTCGGTATCGGTATCGTTATCGTCATCGTCGACGTCCATGGGGGCGTCGTCGTTACCGCTCGCGGAGATAATCTGGATGCCGCTGTTGCGCAGCGCGGAATACACCGCGGTGAGCTGCTCGTCAGAAACATCGATATCCTTCAGGGCGACCTGAATCTCGTCCTCGGTTACCGAAGTCCTGTTTGAGCCGTTGCCCATGAGCTTTGCAACGTAGGATTCCAGCCCAGTACCCGTGCTCTCAGTCTTTTTTGGCACAGATTCTCCCTTCGTAGTCCACAGGACTCAATACTTTAGCACACACGTAGACGTCTATACCCAAAATAAAGACAGGATATAGGCGAGAATACGCTGGTTGACCACAACATCTAGGCCTGTTCGGTTCCTGCGGTCTCCAAACCAATCAAACGGAACGGGTCCGCCACGCCGCCGATCGACTTTTGCAGCTCACGTTGACGCTGCGAGTCCTGCGCGGCCTGCACGGTCAGTGCACGACGGGCCTCATCATCGAGCGAACGGTCCTGGCGCAGCTTGGCCTGTGCGGCGCGCATGCGACGCTTGATGGTGTAGAGCTCGAGCGTATCGAGCATAAACACGATGTTCGTCTCGGTGGGGTGCTTGCTCGTCGCCGAGATGCGCCCGGCACTCACAAGCGTTGCCGCATCGGGACACACTGAGCGCGCCGCATCCATGCAGACTGCAGGATCGGTTCCCGGCGGCGTTGCCAGAACAGCCCATGCGATGGACTCGTGACGTGGGTCAACCCACTCGATGGAGCAGATGCGGTCGGCATACGTGCGGAACAGGTCGGGGTAGCTCGTGAGCATGGTCAGCAGCTCGCGCTCCCCTGCCAAGGACTTGCGCTCTAGATCGGTAAGAACCATAGGGGCCGAGGCGTCTGTCGGGGCACCGGCGGGCGCGGCGCCCATACCATCAGGCACATCGATCGGCGGAAGATCGTCGACGACCTCCACGGGCGCGGCACCGTAGGCATCGAGCGGGACGTAGTCGTACGGCTCTTCTTCGACCGGCGCGGACACCGGCGGCGTAGCGCCCGATGCCCAAGCACCGCGACCGGCATCGCAAGAACCCGACGTCCGACCGCCCGCGCTACCGGACCGCTCAGCCTGTGCCCGCTGGCGCTCATAGTTCTGCTCACGACGTAGTTCCGCATCCTCGCGCTTGGCGACATCGCGAAACACACGGCCCGAGCTCGCACGCACGGTCTCCAGATCCAAACCCAACAGGTCGGCAATCTGGATAAAGTACGTGTCGATCATATAGCTGTTGCGCAACGGATAGATAAGCGTCAGCGCATCCTCCAGCGCCTTGGCGCGACCGCCCGGCGTGGTGATGTCGCTCGACTCCTGCAGCGAACGGTAAACAAAGTCTATAAGCGGCTCGGCAGCGTCGATGCGCGTCTGCAGTGCCTCGCCACCATGCGCCGTGATGAACTCCATGGGATCGTTACCGTCGGGCAGCACCACGCAACGCAGATCCATAGAATCCTGCTCGATAAACTGAATCGCACGGCGAGCGGCCTTTTGGCCGGCGGCGTCACCATCGAACATGTACACGATGCGCTTGGCAAAGCGGGTGAGCGTCTTGACGTGATGCTCCGTGAGGGCGGTGCCCAGCGTGGCGACAACGTTTTTAATCCCCGCCTCCCAGCAGGCGATGCAATCGGTATAACCCTCCACCACGATGGCGGTATCCTGCGCGACGATAAACTCCTTGGCCCAATTAAAACCGTAGAGGTTTCGCTTTTTATGGAACACACTCGTCTCGGCGGTGTTGAGATACTTGGGTTGGCCGTCACCCATGATGCGACCGCCAAAGGCAATGTTGTGACCCTGCTCGTCAAAGATGGGGAACATTACGCGGTCGTAGAAGCGGTCGGCAAGCTGCCCGCGCCCGCGGCTCACGGCAACGTTGGCGTCGATCATCTCCTGCGGGGTAAAACCCGCCTGGGACAGGTGCGACACCAGCGCGTTACGGCCCGGTGCAAAGCCCAGGCAGTAGCGGCGGCAGACGTCGCCGCCCATACCGCGGCTGGCAAAGTACTCGCGCGGACGGCTGTCCTTACCGCGCATAAGCATGGTGTGATAGAACTGGGCGGTTTCGGCACACAGGTCATAGATGCGGGCGCGCTTGGTGCCGCGCTCGCGATAGGCGCCGGTATCGTGCAGCTCAATACCGGCACGGTCGGCCAGGTAGCGAATCGACTCGGGAAAGCTCAGGTTCTCGCGCTTCATGATGTAGGTGAAGACGTCGCCGCCCTCGCCACAGCCAAAGCAGTGCCACACCTGCGTGGCGGGGATAATATGAAACGACGGGGTCTTTTCGCCATGGAAGGGACAGCAACCCCAAAACTCATGGCCGCGGGGCTTGAGCTCAACCGTTTCCTGCACGATGGCAACCAGATCGGACGCAGCGCGCACCTGGTCTTTCTCCTCATCGCTAATCACAGATGCTCACCCCCTGCTCACCCAAATGATGACGGATATCGTCAATATTACCCTCGACGGTCGCGATAAGCTCGTCCAGCGAATCGAACACGCGCGACGGGCGCAGCCAACGCGTAAACGCCAGCGACACCGAGGCGCCGTACAGATCGCCCGCATACCCGATCAAGTTGGCCTCGAGATGCGCCGAGGCGGCATCGTTGGCATACGTCGGCGGCAGGCCCACGTTGACGGCGGCAGGCCACACGGTATCTTCGACCAGCACCAGGCCCTCGTAGACGCCATCGGCAGGCACCTGAATACACTCGGGCACCTGAATGTTTGCCGTGGGAAAACCCATGTCGGAACCCTGGTGACGACCGCCGGCAACAATACCGCGCAGCATGTACGGACGACCGAGCAGCTCGGCGGCAAGCTCAACATGACCCCGGCGGAGCTCCTGGCGAATTCGGGTAGCGCAGATCGTCTGCCCATCAGCGCACAGCAGCTCGTGACCAAAGACGTCTACACCGCGCTCGGCTCCCCATGCTTGCATCTCGGCAACGCCCGAGGCGCCGCCACGACCCAGCCTAAAGTCACTGCCAACGCGAATCGAGCGAATGTCGACCAGACGCGATACCAGCGAGAGAAAAGCAACATGGTCAAGCGCCGCAACCTCAGGCGTAAAGGGACCGGCCACCACTGCATCGACCCCGGTCTGAGCCAAGGCAT
>DBGAPG010000099.1:0-10981 GCA_048438765.1 Collinsella sp. | reverse complement strand
GCCGGCGCACGAGATTGAGAGGATGCGCGGCGATTGCGTTCGTGCTGTAGGCGGTGAGACCGTTGAGGAGCCGGGACGCCTGTTTGATGTCGTGGTTTCCTGTGAGGGAGCCAAGATGATCGAGCTCGAAATCCGCAAGGGTGTCTTTGTGCGTTATACGGACGGGATGCTTACCCTCGATATGGGCGACGAAGGCTATGGACGCGACCAGAGGTCGATCGAGCTCGGCGAACTTCGCGACCTGCGCGTGCTTTCGGACACTACGATGGTCGAGATTTTTGCCAACGGTGGCGAGGCGGCACTTACGAGCCGTACCTATTCGCCGGCGGTTCCGGCGATGGAGCTGCACGCCGAGGGTGCGGCGTCGATGGATTTCTACCGCCTCGCTCATTAACCGTGCATGGAGCACGATTGGACTTGTTGGGCGGAATGTGTCGCAGTTGCCGCGGCCAGCTACCGCTTATCGCGTATAGCGACCGTTTGCGGAATAAGTAACACTCCTTAATAAACCGTGTAGAATCTCAAATAAGCACGGAGTTTTCCAGGGAGACGCTGTCCTTTGTTGTGTGCAAGGGACGGCGTCTCTTTGGCGCTTGGAGGCCGTTCTACAGCAGGACGGTGGACGTGCGTCATATATTAAAAAACCAACGTCGAGATGGGTCGTGATAAGAATGGGCAAGTACGTAATCGTGGTTGAATCTGGTTCGGATGTGACGCCAGAGCTCTGCGAACGCTACGGCATCGTGCGCGTGCCCATGCATGTCACGATTGGCGACGAGACCGTCGAGGATGGCTCGATTGATCCGCTCGAGATTTACTCGCGCTGTAACGAGTTTGGCGTGATGCCCAAGACCAGTGGCTGTTCGCCAGCGGATTTTGCGCATGTGTACGACCGCATCCATGCCGAGCAACCCGACGCGACTATTTTGCATCTTGCATATTCCGAGGCCACGACCTGTTCGCATCAGTCCTCTAAGATTGCGGCCCAGGGGCGCGACTACGTGTTCTCCATGGACACACGCTTTGTCTCGGTGGGCCAGTCGCTCGTTGTCGTCGAGACCGCCAAATACATCGAGGCTCACCCCGATGTCACCGTCGACGAGATCTTTGCATTTACGAACTCCGTCATGGACCGCGTACTGTTGGGCTTTGTTCCTACCGACCTTGCCTTCCTTAAGGCAGGTGGCCGCTTGTCCAACGTCGCGTTCCTAGGCGCCCATCTGCTCAAGATTAAGCCCTGCATTGAGGTGACGGGCGGCAAGTTCGTGGCGACCAAGAAGTTCCGCGGTTCTATGCTTAAGTGCGCCCGTGCCTTTATTGATCACATGGTAGAGAAGGGCGAGATCGACTACTCGCATATTGGCCTGGCGTATTCGGTGGGTCTTTCCGAGGAGTTGCGCGACGACATGGAAGTCTATGCGCACGACCTGGGCTTTAAGGACATTACCTGGACTCAGGTCGGCGGCGTCATATCGAGCCATTGCGGCCCGACCGCCTTCGGCGCGGTGCTCACGCTCAAGGCGTAAGGCCTGGTGTCTATCGATATCTATTGCCTCGGCGGCGGGTGGGTTGTGATAACCTTCCCGCCGCTTTTGTGTGGGGCCAAATAGAACAACCCAATTGACCGCTAAACCGTTTCACCATCATGCGTATGGGCTAGAATGGCTCTGGCATTTATGTAACTAAAACCAATGAGAGGCAAGGTAGCGCGAATGGCAGAAATGACGCTTGAGGGTGTGGACGCTCGTCCCGAGGACTCTGCGTTTGCCCTTGGCCGCGTGCATTCGATCGAGACGATGGGAACGGTCGACGGACCCGGCATCCGCTTTGTGGTGTTTGTTCAGGGCTGTCCCATGCGCTGCGCGTATTGCCACAATCCCGATACCTGGTCGGTCAACGGCGGCACCATGGTGACCGTCGAACACCTGATGGATGAGTTCCAGAGTAACCACGAGTTCTATCGCAGCGGTGGCATTACGGTGTCCGGCGGCGAGCCGCTCCTGCAGCCCGAGTTTTTGGCCGATCTGTTTCGTGCTATGCATAACAACCCCGATGGCCGTGTACATACCTGCCTAGATAGCTGTGGCTATGCATTTGACCCCAACCACCCCGAGAAGTTCGATGCCGTGCTCAACGAGACCGACATGGTACTGCTCGATATTAAGCATGCCGATCCGGCCGAGCATAAAAAGCTGACCGGTTGCGATCCCGCACGCATTCTGGCGTTTGGCGATGAGCTGGCACGTCGCAAGATTAAGGTTGTTATTCGCCACGTGGTGGTGCCGGGTATCACCGATACGGTGGAGGAGTGCGAGAAGCTCGGTCGCCTCATCGCTCCATGGCACAACGTGGTGGGTTTAGAGATGCTGCCGTATCATACGATGGGTGTCGTCAAGTACGAGCAACTGGGCATTCCCTATAAGCTCGAGGGCGTGCCCCAGATGGATACCGCGCGCATGCCCGAGCTGCGCAACGCCGTCATGACGGGCATGAAAAAGCGCCGCGCGGAGCTCAAAAACGCTATCGGATAGCATGCCATAGCCCTCATATCCCCTCGTTCCCAGCTGAGTTGCGGTGGAATAGTTCTTGTTTTTAGGCCCATGTCGCCCAAACAGGAACCATTTCACCGCAACTTCGTTTTGGGTAGAGATGCGCAACAGAATCGTGCCATTTGGATAAATACGCTTGTGGTTTCTTTAAAGACACCTTAAACGCCGCTGAATATCTTTGGAAAGAAATGCCTGCTCGGTATCATACTGCTCGTATATAAACGGTGGCAGTCAGGAGACCACGTGCGAAACATCGCATCGCGGGACGAGTATGTGCCGCAGCATGGCAGCAGATATAAGACGAAGGGCACGTCTTCGCGTGGCCTTGCCGGCGCTCGCATCCGCGTGAGGAAGATTGCCGCCATTGGGATGCTAACGTCGGCGGTTATTATCCTCGGAATTACCGTTAAAACCTACGCCTCGGAGCGAACGGGGCGCCCAGATGCGTCAACGGTACAGCTGCAAAACGAGAAGGTTTCAAAGTCCAAAGCGTCGGCAGATCAAGCTCTGTCGACGGCAGATCTCAAGACGAGACTTTCGAAGGCGGACTTCAACGATATCCCTTCGGGTGATACCGTTCGGACCTTCTCGTTGGTGGATAACAAGACTCCTGCCTTGGAGGATGAGAGCCTTGCCTTGCTCCAGGATGCCCTGTGTCGGGCGCAGGAGCTGGGCGATGTGGGTGTAGTGTTCTACGACCTATCGAGCGGTAGGGGCGTGACGTATAACGCCGATGTCGAGGTGTATGGAGCGAGCAGCTACAAAGCGCTGTATGCGCTCTATATTTGCGAGACGTTGGTCGAATCGGGGCAGGTGTCGCTCGATGGGCCTTTAGCCACGTATGGTGGTTGCAGCATGGGCTGGCAGACGGTGCGCGACCTTATCGAGAATGCCGTCGCCAACTCAGACAACGATTCGTTTATCGCGTTACGCGCGGCGTTTGACCATGATGGCTATGAGGATTGGATTGCCAATCTGGGTGTTGATGACGAAACGGCACTGAATCCGATGAGTGATTTTCCGACCTACTGCCCGCGCACTTCTGCGAGGTTATGGCGCGAGATGAGCGAGTATCTGAGCATGGATACCGAGACTTCACAGTGGTTGTCAGGCCTTTTGGCATCAACATCGCGCTCGTTTATTCGCGATGGCATTGCGGACGATCAGGTCTTGGTGCGCAACAAAGCGGGTTGGATCAGCGAGGACGGCTACTATTCGACATGCGATGCAGGCCTTATCGACATCGATGGCTGTACCTATGTCATGGGTATCATGACATCGATGCCATCGAGCGACCGTTCGAGCGAGGTTACGGCTGCGATTGCAAAGGCTCTGTTTGATACGCGAGCTGCACTGGCTTAGCGTGTTCGTTTGGCGAGGTCAAACAAAATGCTGGTACCATACCGTGGTTGAGAATTTCGAATAGGTTTGGGGAATGGTATGACTACCATCGCGATTATCGGTGCGCTCGAAAAAGAGATCATGCAGATTAAGGAAGAGCTGAGCGACGTTTGCGAGGCACGGGAGGCAGGCTTGACCGTTGTGAGCGGTGAGCTCGACGGCCTGACAGTTGTCGCCACAACGGCGGGCATGGGCACGGTGAACGCCGCCGCTGCAACACAGCACCTCATTAGCAAGTATGCTCCGCAGGCTGTTGTGTTTTCGGGCATTGCGGGCGGTTTGAACCCCAAGCTCCATATCGACGACGTGGTCATTGGCAAACGCCTACGCTATCTGGATACCGATACCGCGCTTATCGCCGAGTCCGCACCGGGGCTCGAGGAGTTTGGCTCGACGCCCGCGCTGGTCGATATTGCCGCCGACATGCTTGCTGAGCGTGGGTTTGTTGACGCTTCGAAAAATGCAGTCGCTTCGAACGAGGGCACCAAGCAGTTCCTGGTCGGCACGATTGCCACGGGTAACCGCTTTGTGACGGGCGCCACCATGCGCAATGACGCTATCGAGGCGACGCATGCCGATTGTGTCGGCATGGAGGGCGCGGCAATTGCCCATGTCGCAACCAAAAATGGTGTCGATTGCCTGGTGTTGCGCGCTATCAGCGATAATTGTGACGAGGCGTACGATGCAATTTGCGAGCGCGAGTTCGATCTGTTCGAGTACGCGCGTGTCGCAAGTGACATCACGCTCGATATCGTCCGCCGCATTGCCGCTGCGCAATAGCGCGTCTATTTGTAAGAACCTACGACCAAGGAGTGTCCATGGCCGATTCCATTAACTACCAGCTTGCCAAGTTCGTCGCCAGCTATGGCAAGGTTTCGCAGATTCCCGAGTCCACCTGCCCCGAGGTGAGCTTTGTCGGCCGCTCCAACGTGGGCAAGTCGTCGATTATGAACAAGCTTTTTGGCCGCAAGAACCTGGTCAAGGTTTCGAGTACGCCGGGCAAGACGAGCAACATCAACTTCTTTGAGGCTGACGATGTGCACTTCGTCGACCTGCCGGGCTACGGTTTCGCCCGTCGTTCCAAGGCCGAACGTGACCGCTGGGCCGAGCTCATTGGCGACTTCTTCGACTCCGAGCGCAGCTTCAACCTGGTTGTGTCGCTGGTGGACATTCGCCACGACCCCAGTAAACTCGACCATGACATGATCGACTACCTGCAGGGCAACGAGTTCAACTTTATCGTCTGCCTCACCAAAGCCGACAAGCTCAGCCGCACCCAACAGGCCCGCCAGGCAGCAGCCATCAAAAAGCAGCTCAACGTTCCGGCCGAGAACGTAATCATCACAAGCTCCCAGACCGGCACCGGCATCGACGAACTCAAGCGCCGCATCGCCGAGGCCTGCCTCTAGTAAGGGCTCCAGTCTAGCAAGAGCCCCTATCAATAAAAGGCCATAATTTCAGCCCGGCGCTCCTTTAAAGCGTGGGTCCCTGTAGACATCGCCAGTCACGTTACCATAGGGCCACCCAGGGGCATCCCCTTAAAAACATTCCGCAGCACGAGGCCCGCTTATCCGCCGCTCCGAAGGAGCAGGATAAGCGGGCCTCAAGTGCGAGGACGTTTTTAAGGGGATGCCCCTGGGCGGCCCGGACAGACCGATCGGCGATGTCTACAGGTACTCGATTTGAGCGCCCTCGGTGTCGCACGTGAGGATATGCGTGTCACACTTGGGGAACTGCTCACGCAGCTTGACCTGCAGGAACTTTGCCACGATGGTGTCGTCGGTCACAGCCATGAGGGTCGAGCCCGAGCCGCTAATCCAGATGGTTTTAGCGCCGCCGTTAAGGCAGGTGTCGCGCACGGCGTTGTAGTCGGGAATCAGGCGGCGACGATAGGGCTCCTGAATGCGGTCGTCATTAGCGGCGGCAATCAGGTCAAGGTCGCCGGTCTCCAGGCCGCGCGTCATGCCGGCGATGCGGCCCATTTGCCATACGGCGGTGGAGAGTGGAATCTCCTGCGGCACGACCTTGCGCGCCTCGCTCGTATGCACCTCGTAGGGCGGAATCACGGTAATAAAACGCAAGCGATCGCTCACCTCGTAGCGCAGGCACTGGGGGAGCGAGTCAGTCGGCGTAAAGGAGCAAACGGCACCGCCCAGGATGGCAGGGGCGACGTTATCGGGATGGCCCTCGACTTCGGTGGCAATGCGAACCAGCTCGGCGCGGTCGACGGTGTGGCCTGTCAGTGCGGCGGCGGCCATAATGCCGGCGACGACGCAGGTGGAGCTGGAGCCCAGGCCGCGGGCGACGGGCACGTCGGTCTGGATGTCGATGGCAACGGGAAAAGCCGGCTCGCCCCATGCGGCCAGCGCATCGACAAAGCTCACATAGACCAGGTTGTTCTCGTTTTGGAACTCCTCGGGGCAGCCCGTGATGGTGAGTTTGTCGGCGCGCTCGAAGGTGAAGTGCGAGTAGAGGCTGACGGCCATGCCGAGGGTGTCGTAGCCGATGCCTAGGTTTGCGCTTGTTGCTGGGACGGTGATCTTGATCATGGGAATCTCCTGGGCGGTCTGCCTGTTTAGTTCGCTGCTCGGGCAGTCCTGGCTCGCTCGGAAAGCACATTAAGTGCTTTCCGGCTCGTGCGGAACTCGCGACGAACTAAACAGGCAGACCCGCTCGCATGCTCGTCATCATCCCAAAAGCTAAATAAAAAGAAGGTGCGCCGGCTTTCGTCGGCGCTTAATAAGGGATCTGGTTGGTGCTCATTCGTTTTGCTGCAGATTCGACGTAGCTTGCCATCTCATCGACGTCGCAGACGTCTTCGAAGCGGACGGGTTTGGATTCGAGTTCGGCGAGCTGGGTCGGGGCGACCGTGTTGGTGGCCTGCTCGAGCACGCGCATGGCCTCAAAGTCGTCCTCGGGAACGTTAAGGCCCAGGGCGTCACAGCAGGCGCGCGGGAACTTGTAGGGGCTGGCGGTCGAAAGCAGCACGCGGGCCTTGGCGCCCTCGGCAGGAGCGACCTTTTCAAAGACGTGATAGCCGCAAGCGGTGTGCGGGTCGATCACATAACCGTTCGCATCCCAGCAGCTCTTGATGGCGGCGCGGACCTCGTCCTCGCTGGCCCAGCCGCAGCCAAAGACGCTCTGGATCTTGGCCAGCAGCTCGGCGGGTACCTCGTAGCGGCCGGTCTGTGACAACTGCTCCATAAGGCCGGCAACGAGTTCGCAGTCGCCGTCGGACAGGAAGTAGAGCATGCGCTCCAGGTTGGAGCTAATAAGGATGTCCATCGACGGCGAGATGGTCGTGAAGAACGGGCGGTTGCGGTCGTAGACGCCGGTAGTCAGGAAGTCGGCAAGCACGTTGTTCTTGTCGCTCGCCACGACGAGCTTGGCGACGGGTAGGCCCATGCGCTTGGCGTAGTAGCCGGCCAGGATGTCGCCAAAGTTGCCGGTCGGCACACAGAACTCTACGGCGTCGCCGGCCTCGATGGCGCCGGCGCGCAGCAGCTGCGCATAGGCGGCAAAGTAGTAGACGACCTGCGGTACCAGACGGCCGACATTGATGGAGTTGGCGCTCGAAAGCACCGTGCCGGCGGCCTCCAGGCGCTCGGCAAGCTCCTTATCGGCAAAGATACGCTTGACGGCGCTCTGGGCATCGTCGAAGTTGCCGCGGATGCCGCAGACGGCGACGTTATCGCCCTCCTGCGTGGACATCTGCAGATTCTGCACGCGGCTGACCTTGCCCTCGGGATAAAAGACG
This sequence comes from Collinsella sp., assembly GCA_048438765.1. GTDB lineage: Bacteria > Actinomycetota > Coriobacteriia > Coriobacteriales > Coriobacteriaceae > Collinsella. The sequence continues at coordinate 3,274 of DBGAPG010000099.1, read as the reverse complement.
GTGATACCCGTGCCCGGAGCGTCGGCAAAACCGGCGAGCGCGGCCTTGCCCGTGTCGCCCGACGTGGCGGTGACGATCATGATGCGCTCGGCGCCGCCGTCCTTGGCAGAGGTGCGGGCCATCAAGCGGGGGAGCATCTGCAGAGCGACGTCCTTGAAGGCGCTCGTGGGGCCGCCAAAGAGCTCCATCACATAGGTCTGAGGGGCGTCAGCGCCCGGTGCAGCGTCGAGTTTGACGAGCGGCGTAACCTCTTCACTCGCAAACGTGCCGCGGTATGCCTCGTCGACACACGCCGAAATTTCTTCGGTCGTGTAATCATTCAGTAACATTCCCAACACATCTTGAGCGATTTCAAAGTACGATTTATCTGCAAGCGAGCTGATATCGACCTGCTGGGTGCCGAGCTCGTCCGAGACAAACAAACCCCCGTCGGGAGCGATGCCGGTACGGATTGCCACCTTACTTGAGCACGATAAAGTGTGTCCTCGTGTACTATGATAAGTTCCCATATAACACTGCTCCTCGGATGCCTTGGTCCCAATCGGTGAAACCATGGTATCAGAGCGCGCAAAATAGGTTCGCAGAGGCTTTTTAGAAAGGTAACCTCCAGCCCATGATTAAGATTGCCAAGTTTGGCGGCTCGTCGGTCGCCGACGCCGAACACTTCAAGAAGATTAAGGCCATTGTCGACGCCGACCCTGCCCGCCGTTTTGTGGTGGTTTCTGCCTGCGGTCGCCGCTTTAAGGGCGACACCAAGGTGACTGACCTGCTCTACCTGGTTAACGCGCACGTTAAGTATCACGTGTCGTGCGAGGAGCTGCTCGAGGACATTGGCCAGCGCTATTTTGATATCGCTGACGAGCTGGAGCTCACCTATCCCATCCGCGAGGAGTTCGCGGCCTTTGCCGAGCGCGCTCGCTCGGGCGGCTACTCTACCGAGGAACTCGTGAGCCGCGGCGAGTACTTCACCGCTCGCCTGATGGCCGAGTATCTGGGCCTGCCGTTCTTGGATGCCGCGACGGTCGTTGCGTTCCATCACGACGGTACGCTCAGCATGAACCGCACCTCCGAGCTGGTGCAGGAGTACGGTCAGCAGGGCGGCTTTGTTATGCCCGGTTTCTACGGTGCGACGCGTGAGGGCCAGATCAAGCTGCTCGATCGTGGCGGCGGCGATATCTCGGGCTCGATCTTGGCTAAGTGCCTGGGCGCCGACCTTTACGAGAACTGGACCGACGTCTCGGGTTTCTATTCTGCCGATCCGCGTATTGTTCCCGAGGCCCAGCCCATTGCGCGCGTTACCTACGAGGAGCTGCGCGAGCTTTCGTACATGGGCGCAAGCGTCCTGCACGAGGAGGCCGTGTTCCCCGTGCGCGAGGCAGGCATTCCGCTGGTCATCAAGAACACCAATGCGCCGCAGGACCCCGGCACCATCATTAGCGAGACGGCTGATGAGGGCGAGGCGGAGCCCATCATTACCGGCGTGACCGGCAAGCGCGGTTTTGTCGCCATCAACGTTGCCCGCGACCGCACCAAGCCCCGCGTTGGCTTTATGCGCCGCGCACTTTCGGTGTTCGAACGCTATGACGTTTCCGTCGAGCACATGCCCACCGGTGTCGATCGCTTTGGCGCCGTGGTGCAGGAGCAGGATGTGCACGACTCGCTGTACTCGCTCGTGGGCGACATTCAGCAGGAGGTCGAGCCGCTCGAGATCGAGGTTGTCGAGGGTCTGGCGCTTATCGCGACCGTCGGCCGTAACCTGCGCGGTCGCGCAGGTATCTCGGGCCATCTGTTTGGCATGCTCGGCCAGGCCGGCGTGAGCGTGCGTATGATTTCGCAGAGCTGCGACGAGATCAACATCATCATCGGTGTGGAGGAGAAGGACTTTGATCTGGCGATTCAGACCATTTACCGCGCCTTCTCCGACGAGAACGGCATTGTGAAGGTCTCCGATCTGGAGGCTCCTGCGCCGGTCGATCCTGCCCTGGCCGCGCTCAAAAAGTAGCGACTGCTCGGTAGATTTTTTGGGTCATGTTTCAAAAATCTACGGTGGGGCGTTTCGTTTCGGTTTCGTTTCGACGGGGCGGGTTTCGTGCCCGCCCCGTTCTTGTATACACTGGCAACAATAATTGGCCTGCTCGGCGTGCGGGCAAAAGCCACAACCTTTAAAGGGGGAAGCATGAAACAGTACACGGTTGCTATTTTGGGCGCGACGGGAGCCGTGGGCACCCAGATGCTCGAGTGCCTAAACGAGCAGGAGTTCCCGGTTGGCAAGCTCAAGCTGCTGGCGAGCGCGCGTTCTGCGGGCAAGACCGTCGAGTTCCGCGGCGAGCAGATCGTGATTGAAGAGGCTTGTCCCGAGGCCTTTGAGGGCTGTGACATCGTACTTGGCGCCGCCGGCGACGATATCGCGAAGGAGCTACTGCCCGAGGCCGTCAAGCGCGGCGCCGTCGTAGTCGACAACAGCCATGCCTTCCGCATGGATCCCGAGGTGCCGCTGGTCGTGCCCGAGATCAATGCCGATGACATTAAGTGGCACCACGGCCTGATCGCGAACCCCAACTGCGCGACCATCATCGGCTTGGTTCCCACGTGGCCGCTGCATCAGCTCGCCGGTGTGAAGCGCATGATCGTTTCGACGTACCAGGCGGCTTCGGGCGCTGGCGCTCCCGGTATGGCCGAGCTCGAAGCACAGCTTGCCGCCCTGGGCCGTGGCGAGGAGATTCCCGAGCCGCGCGCTTTTGCCGCCCAGCTGGCGAGCAACCTGATTCCGCAGATTGGCGGCGTCAAGGAGGAGGGCTTTACTTCCGAGGAGATGAAGCTGCAAAACGAGGGCCGCAAGATCATGCACCTGCCCGAGCTGCGCGTGAACTGCACCTGCGTGCGCGTGCCGGTGCTGCGCTCGCACTCCGAGAGCATTACGCTCGAGTTTGAGCGCGACATCACGGTAGAAGAGGCCCGTGCTGCGCTGGCTGCCGCTCCCGGCGTCAAGCTGGTTGACGATATGGCTGCCGAGGATGCACACGACCGCTTCCCCATGCCGATGGACACGTCTGACCAGGACCTGATTTGGGTCGGTCGCGTGCGCCGCGACATCTCGAACCCCGAGGCCGCGCGCGGTATCACCTTCTGGTGCTGCGGCGACCAAATCCGTAAGGGCGCGGCGACCAACGCCGTCCAGATCGCTAAGCGGCTCTGCGAGTAGTGTGGCCTGTCCGGCGGGGCCGGGCTTAGTTTTCAGAACGTCCTCGACCATGTGTGGCGCCTTGTCCTGCTC
>DBGAPG010000098.1:0-6527 GCA_048438765.1 Collinsella sp. | reverse complement strand
ACTACAAGGTCATGGGTCGCGGCAAGCGTGAGATCATGGACGGTGATACCGTTGCCGTGAGCATTAAGAACAGCCCGCACGGTGAGCGGCGCGCCGTGATCGAGGGTGTGGTTGAGCGCGCAGCCATAAGCGTAGTGGGTACGTACCAGACCGCCGGTCCGCTCGGTGTGATTGAGCCGCTCGATTCGCGTTTGAAGGCCGACTTCTTCATTCTGCCCGAGGATACCTCGGCGGATCGTCTGGGCGTTCACCCGGGTGATGCCGTTGTCGCGCGCATTTTGACCTACCCGACGCGCCTGGAATCGGGTACCGTGACGATCGAACGCCGCATTGGCGGAGATGACGCGCCCGATTTGGGCGTTCAATATGTGATGGCGCGTTACGGCTATACCGATAGCTATCCCGAGGCCGCGCTGGACGAGGCCGAGGGGCTTTCGCTCGATGTGTCCGCGGCGCTTAAGGACCCGCTCCGCCGCGATCTGCGCGACCGCTTTGTCATCACGATCGACCCGGTCGATGCGCGCGACTTTGACGATGCCATTTCGTTGGAGCGCACGCCCGAGGGTGGCTACAAGCTGGGTGTGCATATCGCCGACGTTTCACACTATGTGGCTTGGGACGGGCATATCGATCTTGAGGCTCGCCATCGTACGACATCGGTGTATCTGGCCGATCGCGTGCTTCCCATGCTGCCCGAACGCCTGTCCAATGACCTGTGCTCGCTTCGCCCTGACGAGGACCGTCTTGCGTTTACCGTCGATATCGAGCTCAATGCGCAGGGTCGCGTGCGGCATTACGATCCGTATCCCAGCGTGATTCGCTCGCGTGTGCGTATGGACTATGACGGCGCCGAGGCGCTGCTGGTGCGTGCCGGCGCGGTTGAGTATTCGGTGCTGGAGGGTGCAGCCGAGGATGTTGCGGCTGCCGAGACCTCGCGCGAGGAAGCGCTTGAGCGCGGTCTTGCGTGCGAGGAGGCCGCCCGCGGCTACAACATCGACCTCGGCGATTTCCTTGTCGCCGCTAACGAACTCGCCGAACTTCGCCGTCGTATTCGTCGCGCCCGCGGCTCAGTCGATTTTGACACAGCCGAGATTCGCGCTCTATTGGATGAGGACGGAGTGCCCGTGCAGATTGTGGCGCGTGAGCGTTCGTGTGCCACGTCGCTTATCGAGGAAGCCATGCTGCTCGCCAACGAGTGCGTTGCAGAGTGGCTGGCAGACCGTGATATCGAGGCCTGCTATCGTGTGCATGAGGATCCGAGCCCCGATAGCCTGCACGGTGCTGCCGTTGCGCTGGCGCAGCTAGGCATCATCGACGATCGCCGTGCTGCCGGTATTGCCCTGGGGAGCCCCGATGAGCTGCAGGCTGCAGTTGATGCTGCCGCCGGTACGGCCAACGCACCGCTCGTCAACACGCTGCTTCTGCGCAGCATGCAGCGCGCGCTGTACAAGCCGCGCAACGAGGGCCACTTTGCGCTCGCCGCGCCGTGCTACTGTCACTTTACGAGTCCCATCCGTCGCTACCCCGATCTGGTGGTGCACCGCGTGCTCAAACTGCAGTTGGCCTATGAGCAGCTCGGCGGCAAGGACGCCTTGGTCCGTACGCCGTGGCTGATCGGCAAGGGGCGCGAGTCGCTGCCGCGCATTCTGCCGCAGATCTGCCGCGCATGTAGCGATGCCGAGCGCGCGGCAGATGCCGCCAGCCATGCGACGCAAAAGATCAAGATTGCCCAGTACTATGAGGATCGCCTGGGCGAGCGCTATGCCGGAACCGTCTCGTGGGTTAGCAGCATGGGCCTCTTTGTGCGCTTGGATCTAACGCAGGTCGAAGGCTTGGTTTCGATCAAGAGCCTGGGCAACGAGTGGTTCGAGTTCGACGAGGACGCGCTCACGCTCACGGGTGCCGACACGGGCACCCGTTACGAGCTGGGGCAGCGCGTGATCATCGAGGTCTCGCGCGTCAATACCACGCGTGGGCACTTGGACTTCAAGCTTATCCATTAGCCAAATCCCGACTGATGGTGGGGGAGCGGAGGGCGGCCTTTCGGGACCGCCCTCCGCATTTGAATCGTGGCTACCTTGCCGTCTGCTCGGCCGCCCGCTTACCTGCTATTTGAGAGGTAAAACCTACCAAAATAAACCTGTCCCTTTTGGCAGGTCTACAAGAAAGCGGGGATGAGATGGCGACGGTGTACGGTTATGCGCGGGTGAGTTCGCGCGATCAGAACCTTAATCGGCAGCTGGATGCGCTGGGCGCCTATGGCGTGGGCTCGGCGAATATTTATGCCGACCATGCGAGCGGCAAGGACTTCGATCGACCGCGTTATCGCGAGCTGCTGCACGTCCTGGGAGACGGGGACGTACTGGTGGTGCTTTCTATCGACCGACTTGGTCGTAATTACTCCGAGATTCTTGAGGAATGGCGACGCATTACCAAGGAGCTCGGGGTTGCCATTGTGGTGTTGGACATGCCATTGCTTGACACGCGCGTCAGGGCCAGCGGCGCGCCGGATGTGACCAACATCCTGATTGCCGATATTGTGCTGCAACTGCTGAGCTACGTGGCGCAGGTGGAGCGCGAGAATATCCATCGGCGCCAGGCGGAGGGAATTGCAGCGGCGCGGGCGCGAGGGGTCCGTTTCGGTCGACCTCGCAAGCCATGCCCTCCTCAGTTTGAGCTGGTGCGCGATAGCTATGAGGCGGGCGATATTACCCGCAGCCAGGCAGCAAAGTGCCTGGGCGTGTGCGTGGGGACGTTCGATCGCTGGATGCGCGAGGCGGGGTAGGGGTTTGCGTCGCTTTGTCGCTTCCTGTTGCGATTCAAATTTTGATACGGTGACGATGCCATTTGGGGCTACACTCGCTGATATTCAAAAAAGGAGGTTGGCCCTTGGCGCACATGAAGAAAATAATCGGGTGGACCGCGATCGCTCTGTTCGCCGCAACGCTGGCGGGCATCTGGGTGCTGACGGAGCAAAACGCAGTGCAGACGTCGTTGCTGAGCGAGTCCACCGCGCGCGTGGTGGAGGGTCAGGCTGCGAGCGTTCAGGCTACCGGCATCACGGGTGAAACTCAGGCGGGGGACGGCATGACTGAGAGTACCAATCCGGCTGCCTCGACGGTCCAGCCTGGTCGACTTGCTTCCATTCGCATGTGGGTAGGCGCAAACGTCCGTCGCGTCGCCCATACCGTAGAGTTTTTCTTCGTCGGATTGTTCGCCTCGGTGATCGTGGTCTGCTTTTCCAGGCGTCCATGGAGCGTATGCTCCCGTTGCGTGCCCGTATTGCTCTTTTGCGCCGCCTGCTCCGTTGGCGATCAGGTACATAAGATCTTTGTTCCCGGCAGGCATTTCGACGTTATCGATTTAGGATTCGATGCTGCGGGCTATGTCACCGCCATGCTGTTGGTATTGCTGGCAGCGGCGTTGGTGCGCCATGCGACTCGGCCGATCGGCGCCCATGCGAGGCGCTAGCCTTAAGACGAGACATCGCGACTGCCTATGCTTCGACATTGACTACAATAACGGCTGCAATCGCGAGCGGTCGTCGATGTGCAGTTTTCCAGACACCTGTTTTCTCTAAGAAAGGAAATCCCATGGCGGTATTGTTTGTTGAATATCCCAAGTGCTCGACCTGTAAGAAGGCCAAGGCATGGCTGGACGAACATGGGGTAGAGTATATCGATCGCGATATCGTTTTGGACAATCCCACGGCTGATGAGCTTGCGACCTGGATTGCTCGTTCGGGGCTGCCGGTGCGGCGCTTCTTTAATTCGTCGGGCATGAAATATCGAGAGCTGGGCCTGAAGGCGCGTCTGGATGCGGGCATGACGGATCGGGAGTGCTACGAGCTGCTGGCGACCGACGGCATGCTGGTCAAGCGTCCGCTGCTGGTGGGCGACGACTTTGCGATTCCCGGCTTTAGGGAAGCGGCTTGGGCCGAGGCGTTGCTGTAGCGGCTGCGGAAAGTGCGACCCGGAATTCGCTTCCAGAATGGGATGCGCTTTCCCAAAGTGGCCGGTTGCGGAAAGCACGTCCCATTCTGAGCTTCGATTGTGGGACACGGTTTCCGGTTGAGGGCTCGACGGGAAAGTGGGGACCAGTTTGAGCTTGAAATCTGGGACGCACTTTCCGCCGGCGGGCCTGCCCCAGTCAGTCCGCCAGCTGTGCCCATTCGTGCGGATCGTAGACCTTTACGTGCTTGTTGGGCTTGCCGCTCCAGTACTCCTCGTCCATAAAGGGCAGATATGCCTGAACGCCGGGGCAGATAAAGGGAATCCGCTGCTGTTGCAGTCGCTCGCGCTGGCGCTGCTCCAGGTGCGCCTCGGATATGACGGTCGGCATACCGGACAACTCGACGAGGCTTGCCTGGATTCGCTTAAGGTCGGGGAGTCCCGCGTGCCATGACATCCGCATGATCAAAAAGGATGCACGGCGGTATTTTGCCTGCATCACCGTGATGGCGGGGCGCAGTGTGGGATGGATTTTGTCCCGTTCGGGCCAAAGGTCAGCAGTGATCTCGAGGCCCAGGGTCTCCCATAGGTAATCAAGCTCTTCGTCCATGGCGCCTCGATATCCGTGCAATGATGACGGTTCGATTGTGCCATCAGCCGTGAGTGCTGCATTGTTGTAATCTACCAGCGGTAGATGTGGGATGTTTTACGGGCTTTGACGCCGTAGGTGTCGCTGGTGCTTCACAGGTCCTTCACGTGTTGGCCGTATTTGACTGAATTTCAAAAAAGTCAAAATTGGGGCTTGCGTCATGGCGAGACTTCCCGTATATTTCTTTCTTGCGCAAAGGCACAGCCGAGCGCAGCGATGCAGTCATTGGGATGTCGTCTAATGGCAGGACAGCGGATTCTGGTTCCGTCAATGGGGGTTCGACTCCCTCCATCCCAGCCATTGCATTTGCTACATATGGCCCGTTCGTCTAGCGGTTTAGGACGCCGCCCTCTCAAGGCGGAGATCACCAGTTCGAATCTGGTACGGGCTACCAAAATTGAACGCCCGGGCCTCGTAAGAGACCCGGGTTTTGTGTATTGACCGTATATACGGCGCCTGCCGTGTTTCGCTCAGATCGAGGAGTAGCCATGGATCTGCCCATCAGCTTGCAAGACATCACGTATGCCGAGAACTATCTGGCGCAGGGCGACCTGGCTACGGCGACGCCGCTGCTGGAGCGTCTGGTGGAGCTCGCCGAGGAGTATATCGACGCTGAGTGCAAGACGGAGGAGAAGCGCCAATACTTTAGCTTCGATAGCAAGTTTGAGCGCTTGGCCTATCGCCGCGTGGAGAAGGATCCGCGCGAGCTCGTGCAGGTCGAGGTGCCGTTTGACCGCCTGTACTCTGACATGGCGTTTGCCTACATTCGCCAGCAGGATTATGTGAGCGCTCGTAATGCCCTGATGCAGGCTGTGCGTTGGGACCCCATGAACTGCAACTATCGCTTGGATTTGGCCGAGCTGTTCCGCGCACTCGAGGACAAGCAGGAATGGGCATCGCTCTCGTTCTCGGTGCTGGAGCGTGCAAGTGATGGCAAGTGCGCCGCCCGTGCTTACGCCAATCTAGGTCAGTACTTCTTGGAGCCCGAGACCGAGAACGTCTCGGCGGCCGTGGGTTGCGCGCGTCTGGCATTGCGCTTGGCCCCTGGCGATGCGCATACGACGCGCCTGCTCAACAAGATCCATACTGCTTATCCGGATGCCGCCGACGAGAGCGACGACCACGTGATGGGTGAACTGGCCCTGCAAGGCGTACCGACCTCGCCTTCGGCCGAGATTGCCATCTGCCTGATTATGTGCGCGACCGATGCTGCAAGCGACGGCGACAAGCAGGAGGCGACGCGCCTGACAGTGCGTGCTCGCGACTTGGTGGGCGAGGAGGCCTGCGCGGCGATTATCAAACTGGTGCGCGAGAGCGACGCCGAGCTCAATGCCGAGCGCAAGGCAAGGCGCGACGCCGCGGGCTCAAATGCCGATGGAGCCAAGGAGGCCGGCGATGCCCAGTAAGCGCGAGCGCAAGCTCATCTCCAAGAATCGCTCGGCGCACCACGAGTACTTTATCGATGAGACCTTTGAGTGCGGCATTGAGCTGAGCGGCGCCGAGGTCAAGTCGATTCGCGAGCGCGCGTGCCAGATCACCGACACCTTTGCACTGATTCGTGGCGGCGAGTGCTGGCTGGTGGGTCTGCATATTCACCCTTATAGCCATGGTGGCGTGTGGAACCGCGACCCTGATCGCCGTCGTCGTCTGCTGCTGCATCGCAAGGAGATTGATTTTCTTGACGGTAAGCTGCGTAATCGCGGCTATGCCCTGGTGCCGCTGGAGCTGTACTTTAATACCGACGGCCGCGTAAAGCTGCTGCTAGGCCTAGGCCGCGGCAAGAAGCTTTACGACAAGCGCGAAGACATGGCCAAGCGCGACGTTCAGCGCGAGATTGACCGCGCCCTCAAGGAGCGCAACCGCTAGGCGCTCTGTATAAGTTGCGGTGGAATAGTTCCTGTTTGAGGCCAAATACTCGACAAGCAGGA
>DBGAPG010000097.1:0-7093 GCA_048438765.1 Collinsella sp. | reverse complement strand
CCCCATACCCTCGTTCGGTCAGACGCGCCGCCGCTGTTTGTATTTGTGCCGTATAATGACCGTTACCTATGACGCGATACAAAAGAAAGGTGTTTGCCCATGCAGGCACAGAAGGCGGAGGGAACCCGCGACCTTATCGGCGCCGAGATGCGCGCCTGGCAAAAGATGCAGCAGATTGCGGCCGGCGTGTTCGAGCCGTTTGGTTTTAAACCCATCGAGACGCCCGCGATCGAGCAGGTGGACGTGTTTGTCCACGGTATCGGCCAGTCGACCGACGTCGTGCGCAAGGAAATGTTCCGCGTGTTCAGCGGTGCCAACCTGGAGCGCGTCTTTACCGAGGGCACCGACACCAAACTCAAGCCCAAGCAGCGCCTGGCGCTTCGCCCCGAGGGCACGGCCGGCGTGGTGCGCGCTGTCGTCGAGAACAATCTGGTGCCCCAGGGCTCCACGCCGTTTAAGGCGTACTACGCCGAGGCCATGTTCCGCGGCGAGCGTCCCCAGAAGGGCCGCCTGCGCCAGTTCCACCAGGTGGGCATCGAGTGGCTCGGCGCTCCCGATCCGGCGGCAGACGCCGAGTGCATCATCATGCTCATGGAGTTTTACAAGCGCCTGGGCTTCGATCTTTCCAAGCTTCGTCTGCTCATTAACTCGATGGGCGACGCTCAGTGCCGTCCGGCTTACCGCGAGCAAGTCAAGCAGTTTATCCTCGATCACGCAGACGAGATGTGCGATGAGTGCCGCGAGCGCGCCGAGCTCAACCCGCTGCGTGCCTTTGACTGCAAGAACGACCACTGCCGCGAGATCATGGCCGAGGCTCCGCTGATGGGTGACAACCTGTGCGATGAGTGCCGCGAGCACTACGAGCAAGTCAAGCGCTATCTGGATGCCGCCGGTATCGAGTATGTCGAGGATCCCACCTTGGTGCGCGGCCTGGACTACTACACCCGTACTGTCTTTGAGGTCGAGGCCCCTGGCGCCGGCGTCGGCTCCATCGGCGGCGGCGGCCGCTACGATGGCCTCGTCGAGCTCGAGGGCGGCAAGCCCACGGCAGGCGTCGGCTTCGCCGTCGGTTTTGAGCGCGCCCTGCTGGCCCTGCAGGCCTTTGGCAGCGACCTGGGTGCCGAGGAGGTCCCGTGCGTCTACGTCGCCAATGCCGGCAAGGAGCTGCGTCAGAACGTCTTTACCATTACGCAGCAGCTTCGCGCCGCAGGGATTGTGACCGAGGCCGACTATCAGGGCCGTTCGCTCAAGGCCCAGTTTAAGCAGGCCGATAAGGTAGGCGCCAAGCTCATCTTGGTCCTGGGTGGCGACGAGCTTGCCGCCGGCAAGGTCAAGGTGCGCGACATGCAGAGCCATGACGAGGTTCTCGTCGATCTGGCCAACGTCGTCGAGGCGGTTCGCGAGCGTCTGTAGCGCATGATTTTTGAGCTGCGGACCCGCTAACATGTCCCGCTCGCGACGAGCTATTGTTACGGGGGTGTTTCGCATTTATGCGGAATGCCCTCGCTTGCATATGCCGCCCACCGAGAAATACGACCATTTGGGGCAAAAACCCTTGCAATGCAGAAAATACTTTTGTGTGGTAAAGCGCAATCAGTGTCGAAAGTATTTCTCAAGCGCCTATAATGAATACCGCATGTTACGTGCATAGAAGGAGGAATGGGAGGAAACGTGGCTGAGAACCTAAGCAACCAGTCTGTACCCGAAGCCGCGGCGCGCGTCGCTGCCGTGGTCAACCGCCTCGTTAACCGAATCGGCTCGAATGCCGAGTCCAGGGAGCGTCTCGCCGAGATCGAGATCCCCGAGGAGCTGCGCGATAATCTGGCGCTGTTCCTGCGCCTGGAACGTCGTGTGCTTAGCGAGTATGATCCCGAGATCGCGGACCTGTTCGACAAGATTTTGACAGCCGAGATTGTGGTCAATGCTGGCAACCCCGGTAGCCGCGCTGCCGACGAGTCCGTTGACGAACAGGGCGTGCCCACTGCCGACGAGCCCACCGCCGTGGCGTTTCGCGAAGTCGTCGATTTGATTGACAGCCTGCCGCTTGATAAGCAGCAGGTCATCGTTCGCGCCTTTACGAGCTTCTTCCACTTGGCAAACCTGTCGGAGGAGAACTACCGTGTGGCGCAGCTGCGCGAGCGCGAGGCCGGCGCATCGACCGATACCGAGGTCGATCCCGCCAACGAACTCACCGTCGCCTATCACCAGTTGGTAAACGAGATGGGCGTCGAGGGTGCCAATGAGCTGCTCGGCAAGCTCGAGTTCCACCCTGTCTTTACCGCACATCCCACCGAGGCCCGTCGTAAGGCCGTCGAGGGCAAGATTCGCCGTATCTCCAACCTGCTGGAGGAGCGTCCGCGTTTGGGCGGCTCCGACCTGGTGGAGAACGAGCGCCATATGCTGCAGGAGATCGACGCCCTGGTGCGTACGAGCCCCATCGCGCTCAAGAAGCCCACGCCGGTCGAGGAAGCCGATACCATCATCGACATCTTCGATAACACGCTGTTCGACGTTATCCCCGTCATCTACCGTCGTTTTGACGACTGGGTGCTGGGCGACAAGGCCGGTACCGTGCCGCCGCTGTGCCCGGCGTTCTTCCATCCCGGCAGCTGGATCGGCTCCGACCGCGACGGCAACCCCAACGTCACCGCCAAGGTGAGCCGCGAAGTCGCCGCCAAGTACTTCACTCACATGGTGCTCAAGCTCGAGGACAAGTGCCGCCGCATCGGCCACAACCTCACGCTCGAGGCCACCTACAGCAAGCCTTCTGCCGAGCTCATTAACCTGTGGAACCATCAGGTCGAGATGAGCCCTCGTTACACGGCCCGCGCCGAGCTGATCTCCGAGCACGAGCCGCATCGCGCCGTCATGCTCGTCATGGCCGACCGCCTGAACGCCACCGTGCGCCGCATCACCGACACCATGTACCACAGCGCCGACGAGTTCCTGGATGACCTGCGCGTCGTCCAGCGTTCGCTTGCTGCCTGCGGTGCCGTCCGTGCCGCCTACGGTCCGGTCCAAACCATCATCTGGCAGGTCGAGTCCTTCGGCTTCCATATGGTCGAGATGGAGTTCCGTCAGCACTCCGTGGTGCACGCCCGCGCCCTCAAGGATATCCACGAGAACGGTATCCATGGTGACCTGCAGCCCATGACGCGCGAGGTCATCGACACCTTCCGTGCCATCGGTTCCATCCAAAAGCGCTACGGCAAGAAGATGGCACACCGCTACATCATCTCGTTTACCAAGAGTGCCCAGCATGTGGCCGACGTCTTTGAGCTGGCCCACCTGTCCTTCGCACACGAGGAAGACGTTCCCGAGCTCGACGTGATCCCGCTGTTCGAGCAGCTCGAGGACCTCGAGGGCTGCGTTGACGTGCTCGACCAGATGCTTACGCTGCCCGTGGTGCAAAAGCGCCTTGCCCAGACCAACCGCCGCATGGAGGTCATGCTGGGCTATTCCGACTCTTCCAAGGATGCCGGTCCTACCACGGCCATGCTCGCGCTGCACTCCGCGCAGGAGCGCATCGCCAAGTGGGCAGAGAAGAACGATATCGACCTGGTGCTCATGCACGGTCGCGGCGGTGCCGTGGGCCGTGGCGGCGGCCCGGCCAACAAGGCCGTGCTGGCGCAGCCCAAGGGTTCGGTCAACTGCTTCTTTAAGCTCACCGAGCAGGGCGAAGTCATCTTTGCCCGTTACGGCAACCGCACGCTGGCTCAGCGCCATGTTGAGTCCGTTGCCGCCGCAACGCTTTTGCAGTCGGCCCCGAGTGTCGAGAAGACCAACACCGAGACCACGCAGAAGTTCTGGGATATGGCCGAGAAGCTCAACACTGCAAGCCACGAACGCTATCTGGACCTGCTGAACACCGAGGACTTTACACCGTGGTTCTCGACCGTGACGCCGCTGACCGAGGTCGGTCTGCTGCCGATCGGCTCGCGTCCCGCCAAGCGCGGTCTGGGCGCCAAGTCGCTCGATGACCTGCGTACCATCCCGTGGATCTTCAGCTGGAGCCAGGCGCGCATTAACCTGGCCGCTTGGTACGGTCTGGGCACCGCCTGCGAGCAGCTTGGCGATCTTGACCAGCTCAAGGCTGCCTACCAGGAGTGGCCGTTCTTCCGCACCTTTATCGACAACATCGAGATGTCGATCGCCAAGACCGACCAGCGCATCGCCAAGATGTATCTGCACCTGGGCGACCGCCAGGATCTGTCCGAGAAGGTCTTTACCGAGATGCAGCTCACGCGTAAGTGGGTCCTTGCCATCGTCGGTGACGAGTGGCCGCTGCAGCGCCGTCGCGTGCTCGGCTGCGCCGTCCGTGTACGTAACCCCTACGTCGACGCCCTGTCCATCGCCCAGGTCCGCGCCCTTCGCGAGGTGCGTATGAACCAGGACGAGATGGCCGAGGAGAAGAAGGCCGAGTACATGAGCCTGATTCTTTCGACTGTGACCGGCGTCTCGGCAGGTTTGCAGAACACGGGGTAATCGATAGCCCTGTGGCTCTCACCGGGACCCGACGGGTTTCCCTCTGAATGCGTCCTCGCACTTGAAGCCCCCTTATCCTGCTCCTTCGGAGCTGCGGATAAGGGGGCTTCGTGCTGCGGAATGCATTCAGAGGGAAACCCGTCGGGTCCCTTCGTCCTCGGTCTTCAGGGATTAAAGCTGAGGAGAAGAATGGCGCGCTTCTCGCCTTACGACTGTAGCGGCTGCGGTTCCGTTTGGGATCGCGGCCGTTTTGTTGTGGGTCAAATATGAACGTTGTGTTAACGAGTCGGTGGACGGTGGTGTTTTTCGGTGAGCGGCGTATCCTTCCAACGGTTTATCTAGTGTGTCAGTTGAAAGGAAGAGGGCGCTCGTCATTGTTTGAATGTGAACTGCCGTTTGACCACAAGACGTTGCATCTGGAGCTCGAGGATAAGAACTTTGCGGGTGTGATGGAAGGTCATCAAAACGAGTTTAAGACTACAAAATCGCAGGAAGAGCTGGTGGAGGAGTCGCTTGCCAACCCTTATGGCTCGCCTTCGCTCGAGGAGCTTTGTGCTGGCAAGAAGGATATTGTCATCATTAGCTCCGATCATACGCGTCCCGTTCCCTCGCGTGTGACGATGCCTATTCTGCTGCATCACATCCATTCTGCTGCGCCCGAGGCTCGCGTGCGTATTCTGGTTGCTACGGGTATGCATCGTCCGTCGACGCACGAGGAGCTCGTCAACAAGTACGGCGAGGAGATCGTTGCCAACGAGGAAATCGTTATGCACGTCGCGACCGATGACAGCATGATGAAAAAGATCGGCACCCTGCCTTCTGGCGGCGAGTGCATCATCAACAAGATTGCTGCCGATTGCGATCTGCTGCTTGCCGAGGGCTTTATTGAGCCGCACTTCTTTGCCGGTTTCTCTGGCAGCCGCAAGTCCGTCCTGCCTGGTATCGCCAGCTACAAGACCATCATGTACAACCACAACGGTCAGTTTGTGAACGATTCCCATTCGCGTGCCGGCAACCTGTGCCACAACCACGTGAGCGAGGACATGTTTGCCGCTGCCGAGATGGCTCACCTTGCCTTTGTGCTCAACGTGGTGCTCAACGGCAAGCACGAGGTCATCGGCTCCTTTGCCGGCGACATCCACAAGGCGCACGAGGCTGGCTGCGAGTTCGTGAAGAGCCTTGCCGGCGTTGAGCCCGTCGAGTGCGAGATTGCCATTACCACCAACGGCGGCTACCCGCTCGACCAGAACATCTATCAGGCCGTGAAGGGCATGTGCTCTGCCGAGGCTACGCTTCCCGAGGGCGGCGTGATCATCGACGTCGCCGGCTGTGCCGACGGTCACGGTGGCGAGGGCTTCTATCACAACATCGCCGACAACGATCCGGCGGAGTTTGAGCGTGCCTGCATCGACCGTCCTAAGGACGAGACCCTGCCCGACCAGTGGACGAGCCAGATCTTTGCCCGCATCCTGGCGCATCACCCTGTGATCATGGTCACCGACCTGTGCGATCACCAGATGATCAAGGATATGCACATGACGCCGGTCAACACCCTCGATGAGGCGCTCAAGCTCGCCTTTGAGATGAAGGGTGCCGATGCCAAGGTGGCCGTCATTCCCGATGGCCTGGGCGTTGTCGTCGCACAGCACTAGTACGCGGCCTAAACGAATCGTTTATAACCGACAAGAAAGATAAGGTTTTATGCTTACCAAACTCCTCTACGAATTCGGCGCAACGGCCCTCATGATCATCTTTGGCGTGGGCGTGCACTGCGATACCGTGCTTAAGGGTACCAAGTATCAGGGCTCCGGCCATATGTTTGCCATCACCACTTGGTCTTTTGGCATCTCGGTCTGCCTGTTTGTCTTTGGCGGCGCCGTGTGCATGAACCCGGCTATGGTGCTTGCCCAGTGCATCGTCGGTCTGGTGCCGTGGAGCAGCTGCATCCCCTTCATGATTGCCGATATGCTCGGCGGCTTTGCGGGTGCCGTGATCGCATGGTTGATGTATGCCGATGAGTTCAAGGCTTCCGATGGTGTCATCGATCCCATTGCTCAGCGCAACATCTTCTCGACCAACCCCACCACCGAGGGTACGAACTATGCCCGTAATTTCTTCTGCGAGGCTATCTGCACCTTTGTGTTCATCAGCGCCATCCTTGCTGCTGCTAACCGTGCTGGCGAGAACGTCCTGATGCTCGCTATCTGCGTCGGTCTGATCGTTTGGGCTGTTGGCATGGGCATGGGAGGTATCACTGGCTTCGCCATGAACCAGGCCCGTGACCTTGGTCCTCGCATGGCCTATCAGGTGCTGCCGATTAAGAACAAGGCTGACAACAACTGGAAGTACGGCCTGCTTGTTCCTGGCATCGCTCCGTTTGTCGGTGCCGCTCTGGCCGCGCTGTTTGTGCACGGTTTCTTGGGCATGTTCTAGTCTGAGGCTACATAGTTGTCCGCTGGCCGCATGGGGTAACTTCCCAGCGCGTCCTCGGACATGCAAAAAGGCTCGCTGTGCACTTTGTGCGGCGAGCCTTTTTGCGTCCTGCGGAGTGCGCTGGGAAGTTACCCCATGCGGACAGCTGCGGGGTCTTTGTTGCGTTCGTACAAGC
>DBGAPG010000096.1:0-5710 GCA_048438765.1 Collinsella sp. | reverse complement strand
CCGATGCCCATGGGACCCATGGCCTTGTGCGCGCTAAAGGCAAAGAAATCGGCGCCCAGATCGGCCACGTTGACCGGCATGTGCGGCAGCGATTGCGCGCCGTCGACGACCAGATAGCCGCCGTACTTGTGCACAAGCTTGCCGAGGTTCTTGACCGGGTTCTCGACGCCCAGCACGTTAGAAACCTGACCCACGGCCAAGATCTTGGTCTTGGGGCCCACCTTGGCAAGCACTTCCTCGGTCGTGAGCTGGCCGGTCTTGGTGGGGTAGAGGTATACGAGCTTGGCGCCGGTCTCGCGGCAGACCTGCTGCCACGGGATTAGGTTGGAGTGGTGCTCCATGATGGTGATGACGACCTCGTCGCCCGGCTCGAGCACCGTGGGTGCAAAGCTCTTGGCGACCAGGTTGAGCGACTCGCTCGTGTTGCGCGTGAAGACGACCTCGTTGGCCTGGGAGGCGCCGATGAGGTCGGCGATCTGCTGGCGGACCTTGGCGATGGCATCGGTGGCCTCAACGGACAACGAGTAAAGGCCGCGCAGGGGGTTGGCGTTCATGCGCTGGTAGAAGTCGCGCTCGGCGTCGAGCACGCAGGCAGGGCGCTGCGCGGTGGCGGCGCTATCGAGGAAGGCGATCTCGGGGTGCTGCTGGAACAGCGGGAACTGCGCCTTGTAGGGATTGGTCTCGATGTCGATGGTAGGCCAGCCGCGCGAGGCCTCGTCGCTGGCGTCGAGCTCCATAGGCTCCGGTGCGGTACAGGTATCGCATTTAACGTGTTCGGTGTCGATCATGCGAGCTCCTCCTCAAAGTTATCGATCAGGTTGTTCCCCAGGCGTACGACGGCAGCGCGGGTGCGCTCGTCGGTCGCGGAAAGTGCAGCGTCCTCCAGCTTGGCGCGGATGAACAGGTCCTCGGCGGCGTTTTGGTCAAGGCCGCGGCAGGCGAGGTAGAACAGCTGCTCATCGCGGACGTGGCCGATGGTGGCGCCGTGGTTGCCTGCGACGTCGTCCTCGTCACACAGGATGACGGGGACGGTCTTGTTGTCGACGCCCTTGTTGGCCAAGAGCACTGTCTCGCGCTCGGTGCCGGTTGCGCCCTTGCAGCCGTGCACGAGGTCGATGGTGCCGCGGTAGACCTTCTTGGACGTGCCAGTCAGCACGCCGTTTGCGTCGATCTCGCACTCGGTCTTACGACCGCGGTGGCGCAGCTCGTAGTTAAAGTCGCGCACCTGGTCGCGGGCACCTAGGTAATCGGTATCGATGGTCACCTTGGCGGTGTCGCCCAGCAGATCGCCGGCAAGGCCGGTGGCGCTGGCACCGGCACCCAGGACGGTGTGCTGCACGTTGACGCGCGCACCCTCGTCCAGGAACAGGCCGGTGTCGTCGAGCGCGATCCAGCTATCGTCGAGCGTCTGCGTGCAGGTTACGTTGACGGTGGCGTACTCGTGGGCGCACGCGCGTAGCACGGAGCCCACGACGCCTTGGCCGGCAACGGGGGAGTCCAGGGCTATGTGCAGATCGAGCGTTGCCTGCGGACGGGCGACGGCGTCGATGGCGGCAATCGCAGCCGCTGCGTCGACGCCACTCACGCGCACGGTAGCCGTCGCGTGCTGGTATGCGGGCACATCGATGACGATGCACTTGGTGGCGTGGTCGGTCAGATAGGTGTAGGCAGCCTCGCCCATGCCGCTCTCGAAGGCCTCGGCAGGGGAGAGCTCCTCCTCGAGTTTGATGGCGCTGGCCTGGTAGACGGAGGTGGCGGGCACGTCGAGCTCGGTCTCGGGCGTGATGTGGGCGCGGTCGGCGGCATCACCGGGGGCGGAGGCGCGGCGCTCGGGGAAGCGCTCGGCCATGGCGTCCATGGCGGCGTTAAATGCGTCGGCAGCGCCGCGGAACTGCTCGTCCAAGCCCTCGACCTTAACAGCCTCGGTGGGAGCGGCGGCAAGCTCGTCAGAGAGCTCGAGCTTGGTCTGGTTCATCTTCAGCCAACCCCAAGTGGCAGCTGGCATCGCATTGACCTGCTCAAGGGTGGTAGCAGCGGTGTTCGTGGTCTGGTTCATTATCCGATCGCTCCTTCCATCTCGAGCTTGATCAGGTTGTTCATCTCGACGGCGTACTCCAGCGGCAGCTCCTTGGAAACCGGGTTGGCAAAGCCGTTGACGATCATGGTACGGGCTTCTTCCTCCGAGATACCGCGGCTCATCAGGTAGAACACCTTATCGTCGCCGATGCGGCCGATGGTGGCCTCGTGGCCGATGTCGACGTTCTTGGCGCGGATGTCCATGGCCGGAATAGTGTCGGAGCGGCTTTGGTCGTCGAGCATCAGCGACTGGCAGCTCACGGTTGCCTTGGAGCCCTCGGCCTTGGGTGTCGCCACAATAGAGCTGCGGAAGGTCTGAATGCCGCCACTCTTGGAGATGCCCTTGGTCTCGACGGTTGCCGAGGTATCGGGTGCGTTGAGCACGACCTTGCAGCCGGTGTCGAGGTTTTGACCGGCGCCGGCAAAGGTGATGCCGGTAAAGCTGGAACGGGCGCGGCGGCCGTTGAGCACGCTCATGGGGTAGAGGTAGCCCACGTGGCTGCCGAAGGAGCCGCTGATCCACTCGATGTCGCCGTCCTCGTCCACGCGCGCACGCTTGGTGTTGAGGTTGTACATGTTCTTGGACCAGTTCTCGATGGTCGAGTAGCGCAGGTGCGCGCGCTTGCCCACAAAGAGCTCGACGGCGCCGGCGTGGAGGTTTGCCACGTTGTACTTGGGCGCGGAGCAACCCTCAATGAAGTGCAGATCGGCATCGTCTTCGACGATGATGAGCGTGTGCTCAAACTGGCCGGCGCCCTTGGCGTTAAGGCGGAAGTAGCTCTGCAGCGGGAAGTCGAGTTTGGTGCCCTTGGGCACGTAGACAAACGAGCCGCCCGACCACACGGCACCGTGCAGGGCCGCAAACTTGTGGTCGGTGGGCGGGATGAGCGTCATGAACTTCTCGTGGATGAGCGGCTCCCACTGCGGGTCGTGCAGGGCCTCCTCGATGCCGGAATAGACGATGCCCATCTTAGACGCTGTGTCCTGCATGTTGTGGTAGACCAGCTCGGAGTCGTACTGCGCGCCGACGCCTGCCAGGTAGCTACGCTCGGCCTCGGGGATGCCCAGGCGCTCAAAGGTATTCTTGATGTCGTCGGGCACCGACTCCCAGTCGTGCTTTTGATCGGTGTTGGGTTTGACGTAGGTGACGATGTTGTCCATGTCCAGGCCCTCGATGGAGGGACCCCACGTCGGGTCGGGAAAACGATTAAAAATCTCGAGGGACTTGAGGCGCAGGTCGAGCATCCACTGCGGCTCGTCCTTTTTGGCGCTGATCTCGCGCACGATGTCGGGCGTGATGCCGGCGTCGAGGCGCTCGAATCCCTCCTCGCCATAGGTGAAGTCGTAGAGGCTGCGGTCTATGTCCGCGACCTCGGTGCGGTTCTTGGTCATTGCGTCGCCCCTTTACGCCTGCTGCTCGGCAGTGGCGGACTCGGCCTGGGCGCGCTGCTCGGCGGCCTCGCGCTCGAAGGTCTCAAAGCCGTTCTTGTCGATCCAGGGGATGAGCGAGGCGTCGTCCTCGCGCACGATGTGACCCTTGACCATAACGTGGACGCGGTCGACATCCAAGTGCTCCAGGATGCGCGTGTTGTGCGTGATAATGAGCATGGAGCCGTCGCAGCTCTTGCGGTAGGCGTCCATGCCGTGGCTGACGGTGGAAAGCGCGTCGACGTCCAGGCCCGAGTCGGTCTCGTCGAGGATGGCGAGCTTGGGCTGCAGCAACAGGAGCTGGAGCATCTCGACCTTCTTCTTCTCGCCGCCCGAGAAGCCCACGCCCAGCTCGCGGTTGAGGTAGGCGGTATCCATGTTGAGCTCGGCCGCGAGCTCCTTCACGCGGCGGCGGAACTCCTTGCCCTTCATCTCCAGGCCGGGGCGGCCGGCGATGCTGGCGCGCAAAAAGCTCGACAGCGGCACGCCCGGAATCTCGACTGGGGCCTGGAAGCTCAGGAACAGGCCGGCGCGCGAGCGCTTGTCGGTGGTGAGCTCGGTGATGTCCTGGCCGTCAAAGACGATGCGGCCGTCGTTGACCGTGTAAACGGGGTCGCCCATGACCAGGTGGCCGAGGGTGGACTTGCCGGCGCCGTTAGGTCCCATCAGAACGTGGGTCTCGCCGGCGGCGACGTTGAGGTTGACGTTGTGGAGGATGGTCTTCTCGTCCACGGAGGCGGTCAGACCTTCGATGGAAAGCAGCGGATTTGCGCTCATGCTGTCCCTCTCTGTATATGGTGTACTCATAGGTGTACTAAACCCTAGGAATCTTCTCGGAATAAAGTTACTATGGGTTCGGCGTTAGTCAAGGGAAAACCCGACTAATCCACTCGACTTTTTAGATGAGGGACATAAAATCAGGTTTGTTTGCCCCGCGTGCATAGGATTTGGGACAAACAAGCCTGGTTTTGTCCCAGTAACGATGGGAGGGTAGGTATGCTCATTTCTTCTAAGGGCCGCTATGCCCTCCGACTGATGATCTATATCGCGGCGCTGGGCGACGCCGAGGGCAAGATTGCCCTGCGCGAGGTTGCCGACCGCGAGCATATCTCGCAAAAGTATCTGGAGCAGCTGGTTCGTCCGCTTATGAAGGCGGGCCTGCTTAAGAGCGTGCGCGGCAAGGGCGGCGGCTACATGATGGCCAAGGACCCGGCCGAGGTGCGTGCTGGCGACATCCTGCGCGCCGTCGAGGGCAGCACGGCTCCGGTGGCGTGCGACGGCATCGACAACAGTTGCGCCCGCAGCGATCTGTGCTCGACCGTCAAGTTCTGGCGCGGTCTGGACGACGTGATCGAAAAGTACGTCGACGGCGTGACGTTGGCCGACTTGGCCGCCGTCCCCGAGATCAACTTTGACATTAAGCTGTAGGGCTGCAAATGGCATCTCTCGACAAGGTGTACAAGCAAATCGAAGTTTTTGCTCGGGAATGTGACGCCGAGAAGGTCGTGTTGTTTGGTTCTCGTGCTCGAGGCGACAACTTGCCCAAGAGCGATATTGACATCGCCGTAGCAGGTTGCCGGGATTTCGGCCGTTTCTCATATTTGATCGAGGAACATCTTGATACTCTTTTAGATGTAGATGTCGTCAATCTCGACGAGTCCCTCTCGCAGCAATTGCTCGATGAGATTGCCAGGGATGGTGTGATTCTGTATGAAAAAATATGAGAACTTTGTTAGCGCCTTGGCGAATCTTGAGGATGCGCCCAATCAGGATCTCAACAATGATTTTGTTCAGAGTGGATTGATTAATAAGTTCAATCTTCAATTTGAACTGAGCTGGAAGCTCCTTAAGCGTCTGCTCGAGTATGAGGGCGCCACGCTTGCCGCGTCGGGGTCTCCTCGTGCCATCGTGAAGGAGTCGTACCGATTCTACGACTTTATTGATGAGGCGGCCTGGCTAGACATGCTCAGAGACCGCAATACGAACGTCCATATCTACGACAACAAGCTCGCTCAAGATTTGATTCAGCGCATCTTGAACGTCTATATCCCCGCTTTCTGTCAGTTGAGGGACGGGCTGATGGAGCGATACGGCGAGCTTCTGATGGCGCCCGACGACCAGTTTGTTTAATTCCTTAAGATTTCGCGGAGGGTTGTTGCCGTTTACCGAGGGGTTGTTGTGCAACAACGGGCGAGCTGCAATACTT
>DBGAPG010000095.1:0-9020 GCA_048438765.1 Collinsella sp. | reverse complement strand
CGGTATGTCCGGCACGATCGACGAGCTGCTTATGGCCGCCGAGTACATCATGAGCGAGGGCAACGACAACGTCATCCTGTGCGAGCGCGGCATCCGCACCTTCGAGACCCGTACCCGCAATACCTTCGACCTCAACGCCGTGCCGGTGCTGCACCACCTGTCGCACCTGCCCGTCGTTGCCGACCCCAGCCACGCCACCGGCTACACCCGCTACGTTGAGCCCATGGCGCTCGCCGCGACCGCCTGCGGCGCCAACGGTCTGGAGATCGAGGTCCACGACGAACCGAGCCGCGCCTGGTCCGACGGCGCCCAGGCCCTCACCCCCGATCAGTTCGATGACACCCTGCGCCGCATCCGAGCCATCCGCGAGGTTGTCTGCCAAGAGACCATGGAGTAGCCCATGGGTACGGTGAGAAACGCGCGCGTTAACCAGGGCGGCCCCAAGTGCGCCGGCATCGTCGGCCTTGGCCTCATCGGCGGTAGCTTTGCCCGCGGCTATGCGCAGGCGGGCGTCCGCGTGCTGGCCTGGGACCCCGATGACGATGTCATGACGGCCGCCAGCATGGGCACTGTCGCCGGAGAGCTCAACGACAAGACACTCGGCGAATGCGACATCATCGTCCTGGCTTGCTACCCCGAGGCCTGCATCGAGTGGCTCGAGGAGCATGCCCAGGCACTCGCCGACGCCACCGACACCGAGGCCATTATGGGCCCCGTGGTGATCGACACGGTGGGCGTCAAGGGCATCGTGTGCGATCGCGCCTTTGAGCTTGCCCGCGAGCACGGCTTTTACTTTGTGGGCGCGCACCCCATGGCGGGCACGCAGTACTCGGGCTATGCGCACTCCCGCGCCGACCTGTTCCAGGGCGCGCCGCTCGTGCTCGTGCCGCCCGCGGTGGACGATGCACTCAAACTGGAGCTTTTGGGCCAGGTGCGCGAGATGGTGCGCCCCTTGGGCTTTGGCAAGTTCAGCGTGACCAGCGCCGCCGAGCACGACCGCGTCATCGCCTTCACGAGCCAGCTTGCGCACGTGGTGTCCAACGCCTACGTAAAGAGCCCGACCGCCCAGGTCCACCACGGCTTTTCGGCCGGTAGCTACCGCGATCTCACCCGCGTGGCGCACCTCAACCCGCAAATGTGGTCCGAGCTCATGATCGACGACGCCGACGCGCTCGCCTTCGAGATCGACCATCTAATCGAGTCGCTTGGCGCCTACAGCCGTGCGCTCAAGGACCGCGACCAGCGCTATCTGGAGAATCTCCTTGCCGAGGGCGACCGCATTAAGCGCGCGCTCGACGACGAGACCTCCCACTAGACCACCTATCACGCCAGGTCGAAAGGACCGAAGCTTATGGCGATTACCATCGATATCGACACTGCACGCCCCTACCAGGTGCATGTTGGTACGTTTTTGCTGGAGCAGGCGGGACCGCTCGTGCGCGCCACTGCCGGCGGTACCAAGGCCGTCATCGTGACGGACACCAACGTGGGCCCGCTCTACCAGATGCCCGTTAAGCAGAGCCTGGAGGCGTCAGGCTACGAGGTGAGCATCTGCACCTTCGAGGCCGGCGAGGCCCATAAGCGCGCCGAAACCTATATTGCCATTTTAGAGTTTGTGGCCGAGCACGAGCTTTCGCGCTCCGACGTGATCGTGGCACTCGGCGGCGGCGTCGTGGGCGACGCGGCGGGCTTTGTGGCCGCCACCTACATGCGCGGCTGCAAGTTTGTGCAGATCCCGACGAGTCTGCTCGCCATGGTGGATTCGTCGGTGGGCGGCAAGACCGCCATCGACCTGGCTGCCGGCAAGAACTTGGCCGGCGCCTTTTGGCAGCCGAGCGTGGTTATCGCCGACGTGGGGTGCCTGGCCACCCTTACGCCCGAGCAGTTCGCCGACGGCTGCGGAGAGGTCGTCAAGCACGCCGTGATTGCCGACCCGGAGCTTTTCGCCGAGTTGGAGAAGACCCCGCTCACGCTGGAGCTACTCAACCGCGATGTGGCCCGCGTAGCGCTCATCATCGCCCGCAATATCGACATCAAGCGCGCCGTGGTCGTCGCCGACGAGCGCGAGACCAACCAGCGCAAGCTCCTCAACTTTGGACACAGCGCCGGCCACGCCGTCGAGGCCTGCGAGCACTTTGAGCTCGGACACGGCAACTGCGTGTCGATCGGCATGGGCATCATCACGCGCGCCGCGGCCCTGCACGGCGTTTGCGATGCTGCACTACCCGGTCGTATTGAGGAGCTCTGCGCCCGCCATGGCCTCAAGACCCGCTGCGACCTAGATGCCGACGCCGTCTTTGCCGAGGCGCTGCACGACAAAAAACGCTCCGGTGACACCATCGACCTGGTGATTCCGCACGGCATTGGCCGCTGCAGCATCGACCGCATGCCGCTTTCCACCTTCCACGATTTGATTGCCGAGGGCCTCGGCCAGAAGGGAGACGCTTCCGCATGTTAGCCCGCATTACCCCGTCCCCGCTCAAGGGCACCGTTCCCGCCATCGCGTCCAAGTCGATGGCGCATCGCCTGATCATCTGCGCTGCGCTTGCCAACGGCGAGACGCACGTTACCTGCAACACCACCTGCGCCGACATCGAGGCCACGGTGCGTTGCCTCACGGCGCTCGGCGCCCGCATCGAGACCGCCGAGGACGGCTTCCAGGTCCACCCCACTATGAAGAGCGTTGAGTTTGGCCTGCTCAAGGCCCTTGCCGGTGGCACGCTCGACTGCGGCGAGAGCGGCTCCACGCTGCGTTTTATGCTGCCTGTCGCCTGTGCGCTGGGTGCGGAGGCCACCTTTGTGGGCCAAGGTCGCCTAGGCGCCCGCCCGCTCTCCCCGCTCTCGGACGAAATCATCGCCGCCGGCTGCGACCTGCAGGGTCTGGGCGGTTTTCCGCTCAAGACGAGCGGCCGTATGCGCCCGGGCACCTTTGTGCTGCCGGGCAACGTGAGCTCGCAGTACATCTCGGGCCTGCTGCTGGCGGCTCCGCTGCTGGCCCAGCCCTCCTGCGTGCAGGTGACCGGCCTCATCGAGAGCCGCCCCTACATCAATCTGACTATCCAGGCCATGAAGGCCTTTGGCGTTGAGGTCAACGTCGAGCGCATTCCCGCCAAGGACGGTCAGCCCGAGGTCACGAACTTCCGCGTGAGCAGTGGCTCGTACCGCACGCCCGGCAGCGTGGCCGTCGAGGGCGACTGGTCCAACGCCGCCTTTTGGTTGTGCGCTGGCGCCATCGGCACCGACCCCATCACCGTGGAGGGCGTGTCGCTGAGCTCCGCGCAGGGCGACCGCAACGTGCTTGCCGCGCTTTCGCGCTTTGGCGCCCGCATCGTGCGCTCCACCAACGCCGCCACCGTGCAGTCCGACAAGCTCGCCGGCTTTGAGATGAGCGCCCACGACATTCCGGACCTGGTGCCCGTCATCTCGGCCGTGGCATCGCTGGCTCAGGGCCGCACGTTCATCCGTGACTGCGCACGCCTGCGCATCAAGGAATCTGACCGTCTGGCCACCACCACCCGCGAGCTCACCGCGCTGGGAGCGCAGGTGCGCATCGCCGGTGACGACCTCATCATCAAGGGTGTCGATGCCTTCACCGGCGGCGAGGTCGATTCGCACAACGACCATCGCATCGCCATGATGGCCGCCATCGCTGCGAGCCGTGCCACCGGCGAGGTCGTGATCCACGGCGCCGAGGCCGTCAACAAGTCCTATCCCGATTTCTTCGACCACTACCGCCTGCTGGGCGGCAAGGTCACACTCGAGGAGGAATAGCATGTCCTCGACCTTTGGCAACGTTTTACATCTGAGCATTTTCGGCCAGTCGCACTCCCCTGCTATCGGCTGCTCACTCGATGGCATTCCCGCCGGTATTGCCATTGACCAGGAGCAGCTGCAGGCCTTTTTGGACCGTCGCGCCCCCGGTCGCGACGAGACCGCGACCAAGCGCCGCGAGGCCGATGCCGCGCATATCATTGCCGGTGTGGTCGATGGACACACCACCGGCGCACCCATAGCCGCAATTATCGAGAACACCAACACACGCTCCAAGGACTATTCCGAGCTGCGCCGCAAACCACGCCCCGGGCACGCAGACTTTCCCGCGCGCGTGAAGTACCACAACATGCATGACGTCGCCGGCGGCGGACACTTCTCCGGCCGCTTGACGGCCCCCCTGTGCATCGCCGGCGGCATCGCGCTGCAGGCACTCGAGGCCCGCGGCATTCAGGTCATGGCGCACGTCGCGCAGATCGGCGGCATCTCCGACCTGCCCATGGACGACATGGTCTATCGCGAGGCCGACCGCAAGGCGATCCTTACGAACAACCTGCCCTGCATCGACGCAGCGGCCGCCGGTCGCATGCGCGAGGAGATTCTGGCCGCGCGCGACGAGCTCGACAGTATCGGCGGCATCGTGGAGTGCGGCATCTACGGGCTTCCCGCGGGCATCGGCGACCCCATGTTCGACGGCATCGAGAACCGCATCGCGCAAATCGCGTTTGGCATTCCCGCCGTAAAGGGCGTGGAGTTTGGCATGGGCTTTGCCGTGGCCGCCATGCGCGGCAGCGAGAACAACGACCCGTATCGCATCGACGCCGAGACCGGCGGGATTGCGGTCGAGTCCAACAATGCCGGCGGCATCCTGGGCGGCATCTCCACCGGCGCGCCCGTCATGTGGCGCATGGCCGTAAAGCCGACGCCCTCCATTGGCCGCGAGCAGCAGACGGTGGACATGGACGCTATGGAAAATGCCGAGCTCTCGGTGCACGGCCGTCACGACCCCTGCATCGTCCCGCGCGCCGTCCCCGTTGCCGAAGCAGCCGCTGCCCTCGCGATTTGGGACGCCCTCCTAGAGGACGCCGCCCAGCTCTAACCAGCCCACCCCGGGCAATGATTCACGAAAGGGGTCCCTATGGACCTTGCTGACATCCGCCAGGCCATCGATGGCATCGACACCACGCTCCTCAACAGCTTTATCGAGCGCATGGACATTGCCACCGAAGTCGCCAAGTCAAAAATCGAGATGGGCAAGGCCGTCTTCGACCCCGCCCGCGAGCGCTCCAAGCTCAACAACCTCGCCAGCCGCGCGCCCGAGCGCTACGAGGCGCAGACCATCACCCTGTTCCGTCTCCTCATGAGCATGAGCAAGGCCGAGCAGCAGCGCTACATCAACGAACTCAAGGGCATCACTGTCTCGCAAAAGGCCCACGCCACGGCTGCAGCCTCCGACACGCCCTTCCCTCAAACTGCCACCGTCGCTTGCCAGGGCGTTGAGGGCGCTTACAGTCAAATCGCCGCGTGCAAGCTCTTCGACGTGCCCGACATCGCGTTTTTCGAGACCTTCGAAGGCGTTATGCGCGCTGTGCGCGACGGCTTCTGCGAGTTTGGCGTGCTGCCCATCGAGAACTCCACCGCCGGCTCGGTCAACGCCGTCTACGACCTGCTCGCCCAGTTCGACTTCCACATCGTGCGCTCGCTTCGCCTCAAGATCGACCACAACTTGCTCGTCAAGCCCGGCACCAAGCTCGCCGACGTGCGCGAGGTCTACAGCCACGGCCAAGCCATTGCCCAGTGCGCCGGCTTTATCGAGAACCACGGCCTGCGCGCCACCAAGTACCCCAACACGGCCATGTCGGCTGAGATGGTCGCCAACTCCGAACGCACCGATGTTGCCGCCATCGCATCGCGCAGCTGTGCCACGCTGTATGGCCTCGAGGTGTTGGAGCCCAATATCCAAGACTCGGACAACAACTACACGCGCTTTGTCGTCATCAGCCGCGAGCCGCGCGTCTACCCCGGCGCTAATCGCACCTCGCTCATGATCACCACGGCCAACGAGCCGGGCGCCCTCTATCGCGTGCTCGAGCGCATCTACGCACTCAACATCAACCTCATCAAGCTCGAGAGCCGCCCCATCCCCGGCCGCGACTTTGAGTTTATGTTCTACTTTGATCTGGACTGCCCCTTTGGCAGCAAGGCCCTCGACGACCTGCTCGATTCCATCGACGACGTGTGCGAAAGCTTCACCTACTTTGGCAGCTACACGGAGGTGCTCTAGATGACCGATACCGCCGCAACCCGCCCCTACGGAGTGCTGGGCCGCGTGTTGGGCCACAGCTACACCCCAACCATCTACAAAGAGCTCGCTGGGCTCGATTACGTGCGATTTGAGCGCGAGCCCGAGGACCTCGCGGCCTTTATGACGGGCGACGAGTGGGAGGGCACCAACGTGACCATCCCCTACAAGCGCGCCGTCATGGAGTACCTGGACGAGCTGAGCCCGCTCGCCGAGCGCATGGGCAACGTCAACACCATCACGCGCCTGCCCGACGGCCGCCTGCGCGGCGATAACACCGACTACTTCGGTTTTCAGTGCCTGGTCGAGGAGCTGGGCGTAGAGGTTGCCAGTAAGAAGGCCCTCGTGCTCGGCGCCACCGGCGGTGCCGGCACTACGGCCAGCATGGTACTCGACGACCTGGGCGCCATCGTCGTACCCGTGGGTCGCACAAGCGAGGTCAATTACGACAACATCGCGCAGCAATCCGATGCCGCGCTGCTCGTCAACTGCACGCCTGCCGGCATGTTCCCCCACTGCCCCGACGCCCCCTGCACGCTCGAAGGACTCGATGCGCTCGAAGGCGTCATCGACATTGTCTACAACCCCGCCCGCACGGGTCTGATGTTCGAGGCCGAGCGCCGCGGCATCCCCTACATCGGCGGACTGCTGATGCTCGTGGCACAGGCGGCACAGGCCGTCGAGCGCTATACCGGCCAGGTCACCCCGCGCGAGCGCATCCTGGACGTAACGGAGCGCTTGTCACGCCGCGAACAGAACATCGCGCTGATCGGCATGCCGGGCTCGGGCAAGACCCGCGTGGGTGAGCAGATTGCCCTGCTCACGGGGCGAGAGCACATCGACCTGGATCGCGCGCTTGAGGAACGCCTGGGGATGCCCTGCGCCGACTATATCGTCGAGCGCGGCGAGGCGGCCTTCCGCGAGCAGGAAACGGCGGCGCTCTCCGACATCTCCAAGCGCAGCGGCCTGGTGCTTTCCACCGGCGGTGGCGTGGTCACGCGAGACGAGAACTATCCGCTGCTGCACCAGAACAGCAAAATTGTGATGCTCAACCGCAAGCTCGAAGAGCTCGCCCACAAGGGCCGCCCCATCACCGCACGCGACGGCATCGATAAGCTCGCGGAACAACGTATGCCACGCTACCGCGCCTGGGCCGACCACATCATCGACTCACGCGACTGCGCCGCCAATACCGCCCAAGCCCTCCTCGACACCCTCCCACCCGCTCTCTAAAAAAACCACCACAAAGGGGACAGGCACCTTTGTGGTGGTTTCTCGACTGCAAAGGAAGCAACCATGAAAGCACTCGTCATCAACGGCCCCAACCTCAACATGCTCGGCATTCGCGAGCCGGGCATCTATGGCAGCGACAACTACGACCGCTTAGTGCAGATCTGCCAGGAAGCGGGCGCCGCACAGGGCTTCGACGAGGTCGAGGTCTTCCAGTCCAACCACGAGGGCAACATCGTCGACAAGATCCAGGAGGCCTACGGCAAGGTCGACGGCATCGTCATCAACCCGGCTGCCTACACGCATACGAGCGTGGCGATCCTCGACGCCCTCAAGGCCGTTGCCATCCCAGCTGTGGAGGTCCACATCAGCGCCGTCGAGACCCGCGAGGACTTCCGCCAGGTGAGCTATGCACGCCTAGCCTGCTTCGCCACCATCACCGGCGAGGGCCTCCAAGGCTACGCCCACGCACTGGAGCTGCTGAAAGAGCATCTCGAAAAGTAGCCTCGCGAGCATATCCATCAACGCGATTCACACGCTAATAATGCCAGTGCCGCCAGCAGCAACCTCGCTACTGGCGGCACTTTATTACTGGCATATAATCATTGCAGTCACACAACGTCTGGAGACGCGCATGTTAAGCATCCATCTGGGAGATTACCCCAGTTCCATCTACGATACCGAGACCTATTTTAGGAACTCATACTTGGACTCATGGTTCGAAGACCCTATGGCCGCACAGATTATTAAAAGCGTGGACGGATCAGAGCTCATCGGTCCCCACAACATCGTAAGCAAACAGCTGGGCTCGATCACCCCACTCGAACTGTCCGGCGGCGTCAAGACGCTGCTGCTGGTTCGCAATCTCCCAAATATGGTGTTCAACGCATCCACCTGCGGAGACAACTGTGCCCGCTGGCTACTCAAGATCGGCAAAGAGC
The DNA here is from genome assembly GCA_048438765.1 of Collinsella sp. GTDB lineage: Bacteria > Actinomycetota > Coriobacteriia > Coriobacteriales > Coriobacteriaceae > Collinsella. The sequence continues at coordinate 776 of DBGAPG010000095.1, read as the reverse complement.
AAGACGTCCTTGTAACCCTATACCACATCATGAAGTTCCCTTGGAAGCGTTTTGAGATTCGCATCGATAACGATGGCCGCATCGTCAGGAACATGCAGGAGTTCGTAGGTGCCACGAATGACTTTTTGGATGTTGATGAGTAATGAAGGGAACGCATACCGTTATCGTAGAGCGTGCAAAGGTCAAATACACACTCACGTTTAAGCGTAATATTTCCTTTATACGCGGCAACAGCGGCACGGGCAAAACGACGCTTATCTCGATGATCCGCGACTATAACGACCGAGGACAGGAAAGCGGCGTCACGCTCAGCTGCGACGTACCTTGCGAAACGCTTTCCGGCAGACGCTGGGAGCGCGAGCTGTCGATCATCGAAGATTCAATCGTCTTTCTAGATGAGGGCAACGAGTTTATCTACTCAAAGGACTTCGCCAAATCCGTAAACGGCTCGTCCAACTATTTTGTTCTGATATCTCGTCGCGAGGCCAACGAGCTCCCCTACAGCGTTGATGAGATCCTGAAGTTAGTCAACACGACGAGTAAAACAATCAATGGCCGCAAGAGCGACAGGCGCTTCTACTCGGTGACCAAGCCGCTATATGACCACACAGCAAGTATGCTGTATCAGGATCTAAATGTTGGATTCGAGGTACCCGACGCCGTAGTTGTCGAGGATAGCAAATCTGGCTATCAATTCTACGACGCTCTTTGCAACCGACTCGGGATCCCCTGCTATACCGCCACCGGCGTAGCAAATCTAAAGCGGACAATTCACG
>DBGAPG010000094.1:0-6954 GCA_048438765.1 Collinsella sp. | reverse complement strand
TCTACGCCCGCAACACCGTCACCAACGACGTGCTGTACAAGGAGGGCCTGGACCTTCTCGTCGTGCCCTCCGCCGAGCTCTCCCGCGGCCGCGGCGGCCCGCGCTGCATGAGCATGCCCTTCTGGCGCGAGGACCTCTAAGTCTTTCCGTTTCCGGTGCGGTCCCCCTACAACCGCACCGGCTTCGCCCGTTAAACGGGCAACACTGATACTTACGTAATTCATTTCTTCGAAAGGAATCGAACCATGGGTGTTAACCTCTCCGGCCGTAGCTTCCTCAAGCTTCTCGACCTCACCACCGAGGAGATCGAGTACCTGCTCAAGCTCTCCAAGAACTTCAAGGATATGAAGCGCGCTGGCGTTCCGCATCGCTATCTCGAGGGCAAGAACATCGTTCTGCTCTTCCAGAAGACCTCCACTCGTACCCGCTGCGCCTTCGAGGTCGGCGGCATGGACCTGGGCATGGGCGTGACCTATCTCGATCCCGGTTCGTCGCAGATGGGCAAGAAGGAGTCCATCGAGGACACCGCCCGCGTTCTCGGCCGCATGTATGACGGCATCGAGTTCCGTGGCTTTGCCCAGGACGACGTCGAGGAGCTCGCTGCTAAGTCCGGCGTGCCCGTGTGGAACGGCCTGACCACTGAGTGGCATCCCACCCAGATGCTCGCCGATATCCTGACCGTCCAGGAGAACTTCAACTACGACATCAAGGGCAAGACCCTCGTCTTCATGGGCGACTGCAAGAACAACGTCGCTCGCTCCCTCATGGTCGTCTGCTCCAAGCTCGGCATGAACTTCGTGGCCTGCGGCCCCGAGGAGTGCATGCCCGCCGACGACGTCATCGAGGCCTGCAAGCCCATCGCCGAGGCCAACGGTTGCACCATCAAGCTGACCACCGACGTCAAGGACGGCGTCACCGGTGCCGACGTTATCTACACCGACGTGTGGGTCTCCATGGGCGAGCCCGACGAGGTCTGGGCCGAGCGCATCGCTCAGCTCACCCCGTATCGTGTCACCTCCGAGGTCATGGCTATGGCCAACCCGGGTGCCATCTTCCTGCACTGCCTGCCCAGCTTCCACGACACCAACACCACCATTGGCGCCGAGAAGTGCGAGCAGTTCGGCATCACCGAGCAGGAGGTCACCGACGAGGTCTTCGAGAGCCCCGCTTCCAAGGTCTTCGACGAGGCCGAGAACCGCATGCACACCATCAAGGCTGTCATGTACGCCACGCTCAAGTAAGAGCATCTAGCATCTCGCTCGGGGTGTATTGCTGCACACCCCGAGCAGTTTTATCTGGTAATAATCTCGCATCAAGCGGCAGGCACGGCACGGAAGAGCCGCTTCTGGCGAGATCAGTAAATGATTTATGAAGGGGGGATGAGAACTATGACTGAGACCGCTAAGAAAAAGCGCGGTATGCCTTCATCGTTCACCATTCTTCTTGCTCTGCTGGCAATTGTCGCAGTGATTACCGTTATCGTCTCCGGCACGTCCGGCGGCGCGGTTACTGCCGCCCGTCTGAGCGATTTCTGCACCGCCCCGATTAAGGGCTTCGCTGACGCTCTGCCCGTCTGCCTCTTCGTTATGATCCTGGGCGGCTTCCTCGGTATGATGACCGAGACCGGCGCCCTGGACAACGGCATCGCCGTTCTGGTGCAGAAGCTTAAGGGCAACGAGATTATGCTCATTCCCGTGCTGATGCTCATCTTCTCCCTCGGTGGTACCACCTATGGTATGTGCGAGGAGACCGTTCCCTTCTACGCCCTGCTCGCCGCTACCATGATGGCTGCTGGCTTCGACCCCATGGTCGGTGCCGCTACCGTCCTGCTCGGCGCTGGCTGCGGCTGCCTGGGCTCCACGGTTAACCCGTTCGCCGTCGGCGCTGCCGTCGACGCTCTGACCGGCGTTGGCATTGAGGTCAACCAGTCCATCATCATCGGCCTCGGTGCCGTCCTGTGGATTGTCACTACCGCTATGTCCATCTTCTTCGTGATGAACTATGCCAAGAAGGTCAAGGCTGACAAGGGTTCCACCATCCTGTCGATGCAGGAGCTCAAGGACGCCGAAGAGGCTCACGGCAAGGCTGCTTCCGAGGTCCACAAGGAGGTCAAGCTCACCGGTCGTCAGAAGGGTGTTCTGATCGCCTTCGCCTTCACCTTCGTCGTCATGATCGTCGGCTTCATTCCGCTGGCCGACCTCAACGAGGGCGTCGCCAACTTCTTCGACGCTGGCGCTGTCTACGACGCCGACGGTAACGCCGTCGTCCAGGGCTGGTCTGCCCTGATCACCGGCCTGCCCATTGGCCAGTGGTACTTCGACGAGGCTTCCACCTGGTTCTTCCTCATGGCCGTCCTGATCGGTATCATCGGTGGCCTGTCCGAGAAGCAGATCGTTAACACCTTCATCACCGGCGCTGCCGACATGATGTCCGTTGTTCTCGTCATCGCCCTCGCCCGTGGTATCTCCGTCCTCATGGCTAACACCGGCCTCGACGTCTACGTCCTCGACGCTGCCGCCAATGCCCTGGCTGGCCTGTCCGGCGTGATCTTCGCTCCCATGAGCTTCCTGGTCTACTTCGGCCTGTCCTTCCTGATCCCCTCGACCTCCGGTATGGCCACCGTCTCCATGCCCATCATGGGACCGCTGGCTGTTAAGCTCGGCTTCTCGCCTGAGGTCATGGTCATGATCTTCTCCGCCGCCATCGGTGTCGTGAACCTATTCACCCCGACCTCCGGCGCCATCATGGGCGGTCTCGCCCTGGCCAAGATCGAGTGGACGACCTGGCTCAAGTTTGCCCTTAAGCTCATCGTCGCGCTCTCCGTCGTCTGCGCCATCATCCTGACCGTCGCCTGCGTGTTGATCTAAGTACCCAACGGGTACCCCACGGAAACCTTGACGATCCTGTAGAGGATCACCTGGTCATCGTCTGTCCGGCGGGGTAAACCCACCGGTAGACTCCTACCTTTAGCCCCCTTCCGTTCCGTGCGCGGGAGGGGGCGCTCTTGTGTTCCGGCGTTTTACCAAACGCCGGAACCACTCGACGCTGCAAGCCCGCCAGAGCGGCAATCTGACGTTCAATCGTCGGGCATGGCCAAAAGGCCTATGCCCTCCTCTTTCACGTCACCTTGCTCGCTCTGGTGGGCTTTCGCTGACTTATGCTCAACCTGCGGCGCTGCCATTGTTGGCGCAGGGGGCGGCTTGCTCGCTCTGGTGTCTGTTCGCTGTCCGTTCTCTGCCCGCGACGTTTCTGCTGTTGGTGCAAAGGGGTCAGGTTACTTTGCGCCAAAAGGTGAAGTTGCGGTGGAATAGTTCCTGTTTGGCCGTCTTGAGGGGTTAAACGGGAACTATTTCACCGCAACTTATCGATGGCGTGTTTGGTTGGTGCCAGTTGATTGCTTGGGCGTTGGGGAGGGTCTGCTCCGTTATAATCGCCTAGAACATTAATTGGAAACGGGACGGGAGCCATACATGCGCCAGGGTTTCGACAACGCGAAGTATATTGAGCTGCAGGCTGCTCACATTAAGGAGCGCATCTCGCAGTTTGGTGGCAAGCTCTATTTGGAGTTTGGCGGTAAGCTGTTCGATGACTATCATGCGAGCCGCGTGCTGCCGGGTTTTGAACCGGACAGCAAGTTCCGCATGCTCAAGAGCATCGCCGACGATGTCGAGGTTATCATCGCGATCAACGCGAACCACATCGAGAAAAACAAGGCTCGTGGTGACCTTGGCATTACCTATGACGAGGACGTTTTGCGCCTGGTCGATCTGTTCCGAGGGAATGGGTTTGCCGTCGCGGCTGTGGTCATCACCCAGTATGCCGGCCAGCCTGCTGCCGATGTGTTCCGCAACCGCCTGAACGCGCTCGGTATTCCCGCCAAGCTGCACTATCCCATCGAGGGGTATCCGCACGATGTCGATCTGATCGTGTCCGACGATGGCTACGGCAAGAACGAGTTTGTCGAGACCACGCGTCCGCTCGTTGTCGTGACGGCACCCGGCCCCGGCTCGGGCAAGCTCGCTACTTGCCTCTCGCAGCTGTATCACGAGCATAAGCACGGTACCGCCGCCGGCTATGCCAAGTTCGAGACCTTCCCGGTCTGGAATCTTCCTCTGACGCATCCGGTCAATATTGCCTACGAGGCCGCCACGGCTGACCTCGACGACGCCAATATCATCGATTCGTTCCACCTTGAGGCCTACAACAAGACCACGGTCAACTACAACCGCGACGTCGAGGCCTTCCCGGTAGTCCGTGCCCTGATGGAAAAGATCCTGGGCAAGAGCCCCTACCAGAGCCCTACGGACATGGGCGTCAATATGGTCGGCTTTGCCATCACCGATGACGATGCCTGCCGCGACGCTTCCAAGATGGAGATCGTCCGCCGCTACTTTACCGCGGTCGAAAATGTGCGCCGTACCGGCGTGGGCGATGAGCAAGTCGACCGTCTCAAGATTATTATGAAGAAAGCCGGCATCGATAAGAACTACTCACCGGCGCGCTCGGCGGCCCTCACCAGGGAGCAGCTGACGGGTGGTCCCGTGGGTGCCATGGTTATGCCCGATGGCTCCGTGGTGACCGGCAAGACTTCCACGCGCCTGGGCGCTGCGAGCTCGCTCATCATGAATGCACTTAAGCATGTCTCGGGCGTCGACCTTGAGCTCGAGGTCATTAGCGATGAAGCGATCGAGCCCATCAGCAAGCTCAAGACGCATTTCCTGGGCAGCAAAAACCCGCGCCTCCACACCGACGAGACGCTTATGGCGCTGTCGATCACCTCGGCCACGAGTGAGACGGCCGCTCGCGTCCTTTCGGGCCTGGAGCAGCTGCGCGGTTGCGATGCCTTCTTTAGCGTGATTATCTCGCCGACGGACGAGACGGTACTGCGCAAACTGGGTATCAACGTGTGCTGCGAGCCCAAGTTTGAGCGCCGCGGTTTCTTCCATCGCTAAGTTTGAAGCACCGCGGTAATCGCATTGCATTTTGGCCGTATCGGGTTAGCGCCCGGTACGGCTTTTTGATCAATAAAGCGCCTATTTCGGCGAAAAATAGCTGTTTACCTGCCTAGAAACAATTTGAGCGGTATACAATAACCGTAACTGTTTCATCCTTAGCGGGATGCCGCATGATGGATATTACCTGCCATCGTGAGGTGTGTCGGTCGCGCACGGCGCGTTAGATGCTCGTGCTCGGTTTGAGGAGGCTGCTATGGCGGGCAAGGGTCGTGCGAGTGTCAACGATATGAAGCGTGTCGAGGTGCTGGTGTTGATGGAGATCGACCAGCAAACCGAAGACAATGGCGGGCCGTATGGTTTCTCGCGCAAAACGCTTGCCGAGCGCGTGGGGGTTTCGCCGTATCGTGCCCGCGCCGCAATCGATCGCTTGGATTCCGAAGGTATGATTGATGTCGTCTCGCGTTATAGCGACGACGGCGGTCAGCTTGCAAATGGCATTTGCCTCACCGAACGTGGCGAATGGTATCTTGAGGGCGTCCGTACCGGCATGCTCGTTCAAGAAATGCTTGAGGACGCGGTTGCTGATCGATAGCAGCATGTAACCCTTGCCATAGCGACGCCGCCTGGGAAACCGGGCGGCGTTTTGTTTCAAGATTGAGAAATGCAATCGCACGCGAGAAAAATTGCGAACGGTCCGCGGCGCGAGTATTACAATGAAGACCCGTAAGATGTGGATAAACAACTTCTACGGGAAGCGCAGGTAACTCAATATGACCAAGCATGTGTTCGTAACCGGTGGCGTGGTTTCGTCCCTGGGCAAGGGTATCACCGCGGCCTCGCTGGGCCGTCTGCTCAAGTCGCGTGGCTACAAAGTAACGATGCAGAAGGCCGACCCGTATCTGAACGTCGACCCCGGTACCATGAGCCCGTTCCAGCATGGTGAGGTCTTTGTAACCGAGGATGGTTACGAGTCCGACCTGGACCTGGGTCATTACGAGCGCTTTATTGATGAGAACCTGACCCGCGATTCCAACTTTACGACCGGTGCCATCTACAAAAGCCTCATCGCCCGCGAGCGTCGCGGCGACTTTTTGGGCGGTACCGTGCAGGTGATTCCTCACGTCACCAATGCCATTAAGGATAAGTTCCGCCGCATCGAGGAGCAGACCGGCTCCGATGTAGTCATCACCGAGCTGGGCGGCACGATCGGCGACATCGAGTCCCAACCGTTTGTCGAGGCCATTCGTCAGTACCGCAAGGAGGCCGGCCCCGAGAACGTCTGCTACATCCACGTGTCGCTCGTTCCCTATATCGCCGCCGCCCACGAGGTCAAGACCAAGCCCACACAGCATTCCGTCAAGGAGCTCCGCAGCTTTGGCATCCAGCCCGATATTATCGTGTTGCGCTCCGACCACCATATCGATGACGCTATCCGCGGAAAGATCGCAAGCTTCTGCGACGTCGACACCGATTGCGTCTTTACCAACGAGGACTGCGCGAGCATTTACGATGTTCCGCAGCTGCTTGCCGAGCAGGACTTTGACCTGCGCATTTGCGAGCGCCTGGGTCTGGACCCGCGTGAGCGCGACATGAGCGAGTGGAACGAGTTCCTGCGCAAACAGAATCACGCCAACCATCACGCCGACAAGGTGAAGATCGCCGTCGTGGGCAAGTACACGCAGCTGCCCGATGCGTACCTGTCGGTTATCGAGGCCCTGCACCATGCGGGCGTCTTCTACGATCGCCATGTGGACGTCCAGCTGGTCGACGGCGAGAGCCTCGACGAGCAGAATGTCTCCGAGGTTCTGGGCGACGCCTCGGGCATCCTGGTCCCCGGCGGCTTTGGCAAGCGCGCCCTGGAGGGCAAGATCCTCGCGGCCGAGTTTGCCCGTGAGCACAAGATTCCGTATCTGGGCATTTGCCTGGGTATGCAGGTGGCCGTGTGCGAGTTCGCCCGCAACGTCGTCGGCCTTGCCGGCGCCAGCTCCTCCGAGTTCGA
>DBGAPG010000093.1:0-5016 GCA_048438765.1 Collinsella sp. | reverse complement strand
GGTTCAAGGAGAACTGGCAGCGCGCCAAGATGACCGCCCTGGGCATCCCGGACCTCAGGGTCGTCCAGAACAACATCTCCTACAACGACAGCCGCGGCGTCACCCGCGGCATCCACGCCGAGCCCTGGGACAAGTTCATCTCCGTGGCGCGCGGCAGCGTCTTCGGCGCCTGGGTGGACCTGCGCGAGGGCAGCGAGACCTACGGGAAGGTGTTCACCTGCACGCTCGACCCGTCCAAGGCCATCTACGTCCCGCGCGGCGTGGGCAACTCCTTCCAGGCCCTGGAGGACGGCACCGCCTACACCTACCTGGTGGACGCCCACTGGTCGCTGGAGCTCAAGAGGACCTACACCTTCGTGAACCTCGCCGACCCCGAGCTCGCCATCGAGTGGCCGATCCCGCTCGATGAGGCCACCGTCTCCGAGGCCGACCTCAACCACCCGATGCTCAGGGACGTCGTCCCAATGGCGCCCAAGAGGACGCTCGTCACCGGCTGCAACGGCCAGCTGGGCCATGCTGTGCGCAGGCTGGCGGAGGAGCGCGGCGTCGCCAAGGACTTCGACTTCTGCGACATCGACACCTTCGATATGTCAGACCCGGACGCCTACACACAGTACGACTGGTCGCTCTACGGCACCGTGATCAACTGCGGCGCCTACACCGCCGTGGATAGGGCGGAGACCGCCGAGGGCCGCGCGACCGCCTGGAAGGCCAACGCGACCGGCCCCGCCCTCCTCGCCCGCACATGCTCTGATCACGGGATCACCCTCGTCCACGTGTCCAGCGACTACGTCTTCGACGGCACCGCCGAGGTGCATGACGAGGACGAGCCCCTCAGCCCGCTGTCCGTCTACGGCCAGACCAAGGCCGCCGGCGACATCGCCGTGGCCGGGTGCCCGCGCCACTACATCATGCGCTCCAGCTGGGTCATCGGCGAGGGCCGCAACTTCGTCAAGACGATGAAGGGCCTGTCCGACCGCGTCGCCGACCCCGAGGACGGGCTCGAGCAGGTCACGGTCGTTGACGACCAGCTGGGCCGCCTGACCTTCACGCGCGACATGGCCGAGGCCATCTTCCACGTGCTGGGGACGCACGCCCCCTACGGCACCTACGACTGCACCGGCTCCGGCACCGTCAAGTCCTGGGCCGATATCGCCCGCGCAGTCTTCGAGGCCGCCAACGGCAACGGGGACAGGGTCGTGCCGGTATCGACCGCCGACTACTACGCGAGCGCCGAGGGCCCCGTCGCCCCGCGCCCGGTCCACTCCGCGCTCGACCTGTCCAAGCTCGAGGCTGCCGGCTTCCACATGCCCGACTGGGAGGAAGAGCTGGGGGAGTACATCAAGACGCTCTAGCCGCTATTAACTTTTCGAGAGTAAAAGCCGCCGTTCTTTAACGGCGGCTTTTCTTGTTGGTGGCTATCTGCGCAGTGGTGCCAATAGTATTTTGCGGAAGATCTACCTCTCGCTTGGCATGGAAGTAGGGTGGCCGGGCTGGTCGTCGTAGGCGTATTTGCTGTACACGTTGACCTCCCACTGCTTTTTTTCGAACTTTGCTACAGAATCTAGGATGAAGCCGGTCGCAAGGCTCAGGCCGCACAGGAACATAAACGAGGCGGCGAGCATAGCGGTGGGGAAGCGCGGGACGAGGCCGGTCTGGAAATATTCGACAACGATGGGCATGCCCAGGGCGAGGCCGAATACCGCGAACAGAAGCGCAACGAGGCTGAAGAACTTCAGCGGGCGGTAGTCCTTGAACAGCGTGCCGATCATCGCAACGACTTTAATGCCGTCGCTCACGGTGTTGAGTTTGGACTCGGAACCCTCGGGACGGTCGCGGTACTCGATGGGCACATCTTTGATGCGCCAGCGGTGGTCGACGGCGTGGATCGAGAGCTCGGTTTCGATCTGAAAGCCCTCGGAAAGCACTGGGAAGGTTTTAACGAACGGGCGGCTCATGGCGCGGTAGCCTGTCATGACGTCATCGAAGCTGTAGCCATAGATCCACTTGATCATGGCGCGGACCAGATTATTGCCAAAGCCGTGGAAGGCACGCTTGTTCTCCTCGGCGTAGGTGCCGTTGGAAAGGCGATCGCCTACGGTCATGTCGGCCGTGCCGTTAAGGATGGGCTCGCAGAGGGCCTTGGCCGCCTCGGCGGGGTAGGTGTCGTCTCCGTCGACCATCAGGTAGCAATCGGCGTCGATATCGCGAAACATCTGGCGGCACACGTTGCCCTTTCCCTGACGGGGCTCAAAGCGGACTGTGGCGCCGTGCTCGGTGGCAATGCGTGAGGTATCGTCCGACGAGTTGTTGTCATAGACATAGACCGTCGCCTGCGGAAGCTCGCGGTGAAAGTCGTCGATGACTTTGCCGATCGTGAGCGCTTCGTTGTAGCAAGGGATGATGACGGCGATGGATTCAGAATTCACTTAATGCTCCTTATACATTCAATCCTAGAAAGTATAGCCGTTTGGGCCTGGCATCCTAAGATGTGGGTTAGTTCTCCAGTTTTGTTGCGCGAATCGTTTGCATGGCCGTCGGGTCTATACTGTTCGTTTGTCAACGATTACGAGTAAAGGAGTTGCATCCGTGTCGGATCAGACAAAGCAACAAGAAACTCGCAGTCTGCCTGCGACGTTTGCTAATAACGAATTTGAGAAGGACGCGTTTATCCTTCGTCAGCTGGTTACCAAGGATTTTAAGATCAAGTATCGCCGTAGCGTTCTGGGCGTCGCATGGTCGGTGCTCAACCCGCTGCTGATGATGATCGTCATGGCCATCGTGTTCTCGACGATTTTTGGCCAGGGCCGCAATGGCTCAATGACGCCCGAGATGTACCCGCTGTACTTGATCGTGGGTAACATCACCTTTGCCGTCATGTCTGAGTCTACTAACCAGGCCCTGACGTCGATCGTGGGCGCTGCCCCTCTGCTCAAGAAGGTTAAGGTGCACCGCTGGGTTTTCCCGGTGCAGAAGGTGCTCTTCTCGCTGGTCAACTTTGCCTTCTCGCTGGTCGCCGTCGCCATCGTCATGCTGTGGTTCCGCGTTATGCCTTCTTGGCACCTGATTCTGTTGCCGGTTTGCCTGCTGCTGCTTATGTGCTTCTGCATGGGCCTGGGCATGATGCTCTCTGCCCTTACGGTCTTCTTCCGCGACGTTATGCATCTGTGGAGCGTCGTCATTACGGCGTGGACTTACATTACGCCCATCTTCTGGACGACTGACTATATTGCGCAAATGCCGCATCTCGTGCGTATCTTGATGTATGCGAACCCCATGTTCAACTACCTGCAGTTTATGCGCGATATCTTCCTGTTCCAGACTACGCCCTCGCTTATGACGTTTGGTATGTGCGTCGCTTGGGCGGTTCTTGCGCTTATTATTGGCTATACCGTGTTCCATAAGTCCGAGCGCAAATTTATCCTCTACATCTAAGGAGTGCTGTGATGACTGAATCTGTTGTTGATTACAGCGAGCAGCCTCTGGCTGTCGAGGTCGACGACGTCACCATGATCTTTAACATGGCGTCCGAGTCGCTGACCAACCTCAAGGAGTACTTCATTAAGCTTGCCAAGCACGAGCTGTTCTTTGAGGAGTTTAGGGCGCTTAAGCACATCTCGTTTGATATTCATCGCGGCGAGGTTGTGGGTCTGGTCGGCACCAATGGCTCCGGCAAGTCTACGATGCTCAAGATTATCGCTGGCGTTCTTGAGCCTAGCGAGGGCAGCGTTAAGGTGCACGGTAACATCGCGCCGCTGATTGAGCTTGGCGCCGGCTTTGACCCCGAGCTGACCGCCCGCGAGAACATCTATCTGAACGGCGCCCTGCTCGGCTATACCAAGGAGTTCATCGACGCCAACTTTGACGGCATTATCGAGTTCGCTGAGCTGCAGAACTTTGTCGATATGCCGCTTAAGAACTTCTCTTCGGGCATGGTGGCGCGTATCGCCTTTGCAATCGCGACGATTACCGAGCCCGATATTCTGATCGTTGACGAGACGCTGTCCGTCGGTGATGTGTTCTTCCAGCAAAAGTGTGAGGCCCGCATCCAGCACTTTATCCAGAGCGGCGACGTGACGGTTCTGTTCGTTTCGCACTCTATGGAGCAGGTTGAGCGCATCTGCCAGCGTGCCGTTTGGATTGAGAAGGGTGACCTTCGCATGGACGGCCCGGTCGATGAGGTCTGCAAGGCGTACCGCGAGCAGTTCAACTAGGTTATAATTACTTGCGCCCGACAGGCTTGTGCTTGCTTGGGCGTGCGGTTATTTGCTCCATTAGCTCAGTTGGATAGAGCAGGGGACTTCTAATCCCAAGGTCGACGGTTCGAATCCGCCATGGAGCACCATCGTTTATTAAGCCCGGACCGCTTGGTGGTCTGGGCTTTTTTCACATGCCGGTGTTCTTTATTCTTGCCGGGTATACGTTTAGGCCGAAGCGGTGGTGCGAGCGTTCTGCGGGCAAGCCAGTCTGGCAATCTTTACGATCCATGCGGTCGATTGGTTTATTCCTTGGCAGACCATGCCTCTGCTTATGACGCTGCCAGCATCGTGGCTCTTCGCGTCAATCGTACGCTGTGCCTGCGATATCGGATTGGCGTACGTGATCAAGAAGGCGTAATAGCGGCGGGGAGGACCAACTTGGCCCTCCCCGCTGTATCTAGTCTGCCTTCAGGCACTCGGGTAAGACGTTTGCAACTGCATTCATCGCCTGCGGCCTCAGGTATTGCTCATTGAGCTTTGCCTTTTTGTAGGCATAGCGAGTGTCTGCTGAGTATTTGACCAATACATCGGCAAAGAATCGCTCCCAGCTCAGGTAATCGCGGCTTTCGATATAGCTCGAAGGGTCCTTGAGGATTTTTGGAATGTCGTTGTTGGGGATGAGGCCAGATTGCAGAAGTGTCCACTCAAATGATTCCGGGAGGAACAAGCGAACGTTCTTGTAAACGCGCTGTCCGAGCACCTTTTCGATGTAGGGACCAAATGCTGCGCCGTCTCCAATGGCAAGAACGTTTTGCTC